>CBDUNF010000123.1:0-10479 GCA_965368515.1 uncultured bacterium | reverse complement strand
CTTCGCGCCGCCCTACCATCCCTATACCGAGGCATTGCTGTCGGCTATCCCGATCCCGGACCCGGCGTTGCGTCGGACCCGGATAGTGCTGCAGGGCGATGTGCCCAGCCCGCTCAATCCACCGACCGGATGTCTGTTCCACCCTCGCTGCCCAATTGCAGTTGAGGGCGTCTGCGATATCGAGAACCCGCCATTGCTGACAACCGGCGATAACGGCGTGTTCCATGAGGCCGCCTGCCATCTCCGCACCGGTGCCCACCAACACCTCAATCGGGCACTCACGGACTAAGGCCGCTGCAAGCGGCTTGGCCGGTCTCTAGACCACGACAGCTCCGGGCGACTCAAGCGGCCGCCCTATCTGGTTCTTGCGTATCTGACGTCCATATGTGGGCGTGGTATACGCAGGAACGGAGTCAGGACCCCGAGAGCCGCTCGCGGAGCCAGGCGATGTCCTTCTTCTGGCCGTCGTTGTCGCTGGGCGTCTCGACTACGACCGGAGCATCTGCCGCCTTGACTACGCCGACGATGAGTTCTTCGGGGATCTCACCTTGGCCGAGGTTGGTGTGGCGGTCGCGGCGGCTGTCGTGGGGGTCTCGAGAGTCATTGCAGTGGACGAGATCCACTCCCCCGGTCAGCGCCGTGATTCGGTCGACCGCAGTCGCCAGGTCGTCGCCGGCTGCCCAGGCGTGGCAGGTGTCGAGGCACACGCCTACGTTGTAGCTGCCGATCTCCTCCCAAAGCGGACCGTAGTTATCGAGCTCACGCACGACAGCATGACCACCGCCGGCGGTGTTCTCGATGAGGATCGGGACCGGGGATTCGAAGGTGTCCAGAGCCTTGCGCCAGCGCTCGAACCCGACGGCGATGTCTTCATCGTCGCCAACGTGTCCCCCGTGGACGATGACTCCACGTGCGCCGATGGCCTCAGACGCCTCCACCACCTGAGCCAGCGTCTTCCGACTAGGGATGCGGATCCGATTGTTCGGTGAAACCGGGTTCATGATGTAGGGAGCGTGCACGTAGATCGGCAGACCGGAGGCAATCAGCTCTTCGGCATCGTCACGTGGCACCGGCTTCTTGTATGACTGCGGGTTGGAGATAAAGATCTGCACGACATCGGCGTTGCGCTCTTTCGCCTCGCCGATCGGGTCTTTGGATCCAACGTGAGCACCGATCAGCATTATTGGTACTCGCCTTGTTGTGGCCTGCGAAGCATCTGATCGGCGCGGATCACCACTTCCTCGACACCGGACTCCCATCCATCTGCGTCGACTTGGAGGGTGTTGCCCATCCACACCGCGCCCCACAGCCCGTCGGGATACTCGCTCCGATCAGCGACCTCGATCAGCAGGACGGGAATGGCAACCCGACCATCGTCGTCGTAGTCGCGACCGGACCGAACTGTGACAATGTCGTCCCACGGAACGTCGAGCGCCGACATGGGGCCAGCGATCCGAAGCCGGATCGCGTCGTCGGTCAATTCGACCATCGGACGGGACGTCAGCAGCCCACCAAGACCGACCACGATGAGGCTGCCTCCCACGGCAGTGAACAACGAACCCCAAACCATGTCGGTCCGCCGTTCTGTCTGGCCCTTCGAGGTCAGGACACCGTTGTCATCGACCGTCGGCGCATCTGCCAGGCGATGCAGCGAGACGATATCCACTGCCGCGACGAGCAACAGGACACCGGCGGCAAACATCAACAGCTGCCGGACCGGAGAGCGCGTGGTGCTAAAGCGTGTCGTCATTCTGTTATCCCGAGATCGGCAGGTGTCAGCAAGGCAACCAGGGGAACATCCATGGCACTGAGCAGCTTGCCCGCCTCCCCGGCGCTGCGATCCACGAGAACGATCGCCTGGACGACATGTACCCCTTCGTCCTGGAGGGCGGCGACGGCATCGGCCATCGAACCGCCGGTGGTGACCGTGTCCTCGACCACGACAGCCCGGTCACCTGCGACAACGGGTCCGACGAGACGTCCACCTGTGCCGTGACTCTTCGCCTCCTTGCGAACGCTGAAAGCCCGCAACGGGCGATCCGCGAGGATTGCGGTCGCTACCGCGATTGGATCTGCGCCCATCGTCATCCCGCCAACCGCATCGGCTTCCTCATGCAGTGCGTCGAGCACACAGGCGGCGACCAGCCGGGCACCCGGCCCATCGAAAGTTGTCTGCCGGCCGTCGAGGTACCAGCTCGACTCGATACCGGAGCTGAGTTTGTATGGCCCTTCGGTGTACAGACCGTTGGCCTGCAAGTGGGCTACCAGCTCGATTTGATTGGGAGTCAGATTCATTGAAAAAACCTCTAAAGGTTTCCGGGGACTGGACCGATATGCTACTCAGACTGGATGCCTTCCTACCTCCCGTCTAAAAAGCCCGGATCGAGACCGCCTTTTGGCGGTCTCGATTCTTTTCCGGGTTCTTCGCCAGAACACACACTTTCCGAGCCCCTTCTCCGCGTGTTTCCGACAGCTCATCGAATAAGCCCTCAAGGAAATGGCGGTTCCGCCGAAGACTATGGAGAGGGAAGACTCCTTCTCCTTCCGTACTCACACTCAGAGGCCGCCCGTAGGCGGCCTCTAGTGTGTGCCGACTCTCTGTAGAGAATCGATTCGAGGTTGGCGTTGCCAACCTTTCGTCGTGTTGTCGCTAGCCGGTACGCTCCACCGTCACCGAGAGGACTGCTCCGTCCCAGCCGTGGATGGCAGGATCAAGATCAGCACCGCCCATGATGCCGCCATGCATGCTCACAACGCCACCTTCAGCAAGGTCGGGATTTCATGCTCCCGTCTGGCCCAGACCATCGCACGGGGGAACCAGATCAACATAGGCCTCCGTGTTCAGCTCGGTGCCGGCGTCGTAGGCAGCCCCATATGCGTGCGTCTGCTGACCGACATAGTGAGGCAGGCTCAACGAGTCCACGCCACCAAAGCCATCATTGGTGCAGATGAGCATCCCCGCCAGGGAGGCGACTCCATAAGTGTCGTCAGAAACGACTTCAACATATGCGCTGTTTCCACCGGCGATCGGTGCGCTGCCGACGACTGCAACCGTGCCCACGCCGCTGCTCGCATTGAGCTCGTCGACGAGAACGGGAACGCCACCGTTTTCAGCCAGCTGCTGGATCCCGTTGCTCGCTGCGGTTCCTGCCGCAAAGAGGTTGACGCCGGGGTCATGGGTGGCAAACACGGCGGGAGTCAGCGGTTGACCGCTGGTCAGATTGGTAATGGTGACCGTATAGATACGGACTCGCTCGACGGTGATCTTGAGCGCGGGGTCGGTCCAGTCGTGATCGGCAACCGTCAGATCACCGACGTCGCCGACGATTCCGTGATGGCTGCTCACGACACCGTTCTCTGCCAGGTCCGGATTCGTGGCACCGGTCTGACCCAATCCGTCACACGGTGGCACCAGATCGGCGTAGGCCTCGGTATTGATCTCCGTGCCCGCGTCGAACGAATTGGCGTAGTAGGTGCGCTCCGCACCAACTGCGCCCGGCAGCACCATGGAGCTGTTGCCGGCGAACCCATCGTTTGTGCAGATGAGCATCGCGGCGAGCGACAGGCGCCGATGACCGGCGTCGGTCGAAATGAGCCCTGACACATACTCTCCCGGTGCGATCGGCGCTGAACCGAGGACCGCGACGCCGGCAGTGTTACTGCTCGCCTCTAGCTCCCCCGCCAGTACCGGTACGCCACCGTTCTCGGCCAACTGCTGGATGCCGTTGGATGCTTCATGGCCAGGACGGAACAGCCGGAAAGACTGATCGTGCGTAGCCGCAACCACCGGGGTGACCGTTTGGTTTCCGCTCACGTTCTCGACCGTGACTCGGTAGGTGTAATTGTCCGCATTCGGGTTGCTGGCCGCGGCGGGTACTACCGCGATAGCCAACGAAGACAGCAGTGCCAGTGCAAGCACAAGCGTCGCTCTTCTATTCATGTCCCCTCCTCAGGGTCGTGTGAGAAGAAGTCTTCGCTACGGATCTTGCGTCGGTATGAACGAGATCTGAACAAAGCGGGAACACCACGCCACGCCCCCGCCGTCCCATGAGTGTGAGTTGCTGCCTGTGGTGGCGACGATGATGCCGATTCAACAACAACATCAGGCAACCGGATCGACGGAGCGTCTGAGAAAAATGCGGCACCAGAGACCACGGGTGCCCATGCCGAGGTACTACGCGAGAGCAGATGGATCAGAGGCTACGACCTCGAAGAGGTTTTCGACGAAATCGAGCAGCTCACATGGCGCGAGTTGGATGACGATGCCGGCCAATTCCGCGATTTAGTCGCAGAAGCGGCCGGTCTCGAGGGCTAGGTCCAAGAAACTAAGGGTGGGGCGTGCCGCCAGGCGGCACGCCCTCCCGCTCGATTGGGGTCGCTATGCACCGAACCGGCGGCGGGTACGGGCCGTCGCCACCAGCACCACACCCAGCAGCATGAAGATCAGACCGATGACAAGCACGTTCTGCACCTCGAAGCCCGTAACCGGAAGGTCATCACTGACCTGGAAACCGAAGTTGGCGTCCAGGATCGATGTGCCGCTGGTGAGAGTCACCAGAGTGTTGAGGTCAGGACTGCCGTCACGATCGAACGTTGCTCGGACTTCCTCGGGCAGGGAGTTCGGGTCAAGCTGGACCAGATACGTGCCGGGCATGAGATCGGTAAACAGGTAGTTGCCGTTCGCATCGGTTTCAGCGATGGCGACCAGCAGACCGTTCACGTCATAGAGATTCACCAGAACGTTGGGAATTCCAGACTCGTCGGAGTCGACCACACCGTCGCCATCGGTGTCGATCCACACGGTGCTGCCCAGGTTCACGAGCTCAGCCAAACCGAAGTCGACCACACCATGACCGCCCACCGGAAGCGTCACCACATCGTCGGTCGGCGTCGTTGGGGTCATGCCCGGCGGCACGGTCGTCATGTCCAACTCGACCGTGTAGTCACCCGGCGGCAGTACCGGCAGGCTCCACGAGCCATCCGCTCCGCTCTCGACCTCGATGACAACGGGGCCGACAGGTCCGCTCCAGGTAACGATCACAGTTACGCCGGGGATGCCGGCTTCGCCGCTCTCGATGACCTGATCGCCATCAATGTCATTCCACACCGTGCCGCTGAGCGAGGCATCGCCGACCACCGGGTAGTCAACGTCGGTCTTGTTCTCAGCCGCACCGAGAGTGAACGATGTCACCACTGGATCGACGCCGTCGAGATCGGCCGTCACCGTCATTCCCACAGGGAGGGTGGCCGTGTCGACCACAGCCGAGTAGAACCCCGAGGGCAACCCCGGAACGGTGTAGTTGCCGTTGACATCAGTCGTGGTCGGGAACGCGACATCGTCACCGCCACCGGCCACGCCATCTGGCCCGAGGTAGGTGATGGTCACGGTAACCCCGCCGACACCAGGCTCACCGGCGTCCTGGATGCCGTCGTTGTTGAGGTCGTACCAGATGAAGTCACCCACCGACCCTTCGCCGCGATATCCGAAGTCCTGCTCCAGGTCGTTCTGACCCAATCCCAGCGTCACAGCGGACTGCCCGTCGCGAGTTGCATCCGGGTCCGCGGATTGGCCGACACCGGGCGGAAGGTCCGTCTCATCCACGGCGACGACGAAATCGCCGGGTGGAAGATGCTCGAACAGATACATGCCATCGGCGTCCGTGGTCGTCGTGAAGACCGCATCATCGCCATCGCCTGGAACGCCGTTCAAACCGGCCCAGGTGAGCGTCACATCGATGCCGGCAAAGCCCGGCTCAGTGGCGCTCTGCGATCCGTCCGCGTCCAGGTCCCACCAGATGGTGTCGCCAATGGTGCCGGTTCCCGTATACCCGAAGTCGGCGGTGAGATGGCTGGAGCCGGGAGTGAGTCCCGCCACATCGGTTTGCCCATCAAGATCGCCGTCTTCGTCGGAGCTGTTGGCGAGACCGGCAGGAATGCCGTCGGTGACCTCGACTCCGTAGCTTCCGTCGGGAAGACCGATCGCCAGGTAGTTGCCGGTGCCGTCCGTCGTATACGCGGGCAGCACGAGGTCATCACCACCGCCGGGAACACCGTCACCGCCATACCAAGTCACAGTGACTTCGATGCCCACCAAGCCGGGCTCACCGACATCGGCGAGACCATCTCCGTCGAAATCGAGCCACACCAAGTCTCCGAGCACGGCGGAACCCACGTAACCGAAGTCCGCGGTCAAATGATCGACTCCATCACCCAACGAGACCACTGTGTGCGAATCGTCATCCCCGTCCTCATCGTGCGTGTTGACGGCTGCGCCGGCGATCGGTCCCGTCACCTCTACGTCGTAGTCACCCGGGGGCAGATTCTCGAAGAGGTAGTAGCCCGAGGCATCGGTTACTGACATGTACACCTGGTCGTCGCCATTGCCGAGAACGCCGTCGGGGCCGGCCCATGTCAGCTCAACGGTCTGATCGGGGATACCGGGTTCACCGGCGTCGGGGAACCCGTCCCCGTCGAAGTCGAGCCACACCAGATCGCCAATCGAGCCAGATCCGTTGTACCCGAAGTCTGCCGTCAGATGACTACCACCGTCGGGGAGAGTCAAGGTCGTAGCATCGTTGAGGGTGCCGTCCTCGTCGTAGGTCTGGCTCATCCCCGAAGGCAGGGTGGACCCGTTGACCCACACGCCGTATTCGCCCGGCGGGAGGTTGGTGACGAGGTAATTGCCAGAAGCGTCGGTCGTCGTGATGAATGCCTCATCATCACCGTTTCCAAGGACCCCATCCGCGCCGGCCCAAGTGACTACGACCTCGACCCCCTCGAGTCCGTACTCTTCTGCGTCGAGAACTCCATCCCCATTGCGGTCGAACCAAACGGTATCTCCGATCGAACCGCCACCGCGATAGCCAAAGTCCTGATCCAGGTCGGTGGCGCCGTCGCCCAGCGTGAGCGATGAGATATGGGGAGTGCCAACCCCGTCGGCGTCTCCAGTTGCTGTGAAGCCCGGAGGAAGGGAAGCCACGACAACCTCGACGTCATACCCGCCTGCGGGGAGATCCGGGAACGAGTAGAAGCCAAACGCATCGGTAGTCGTCGTCAGGACAACGTCATCGGCAGTGCCGGAGATGCCGTCGACGCCGTGCCAGGTGAGTCGCATGTCGACGCCGGGAATCCCGGGTTCACCAAAGCTGTCATCACCGTCGTTGTTGCTGTCGAGGTAGACAAGATCCCCGATCTCGCCCGTGCCGTTGTAGCCGAAGTCTGCGGTCAGGTGCACATCCAGAGCAGTGAGGCCGGTGACCAGGCTGGTCTCGTCGAGGCCCCCGGTCTCGTCGTAGGTCTGTGCAAAACCAGTCGGCACACCATCACTGACGGTCACCGAATAGTTGCCTTCCGGCAGGTCGGTAAACAGATAGTTGCCGTCGGCGTCGGTTGTCTGGGTGAACGACAAGTCGTCACCGTTGCCGATGACACCGTCGAGACCCGCATAAACGAGGGTGATTTCCACGCCGGGAATCCCGGGCTCGCCCGCATCGAGACCGCCGTCGCCGTTGATATCCCACCACACCGTGTCGCCTATCGACGCTGTGCCCTGGTAGCCAAAGTCGGCTGTCAGATGGGAAGCGCCGTCACCGAGCACGACCTCGGTCGAGGAATCGTTGTCGAGGTCCTCGTCGAAGGTGTTGGTCGCCGCGGTCGGCAACCCACCAATCACGTCGACTTGATACTGCCCAGGAGGCAAGTTCTCGAATAGGTAGATGCCAGACGCATCCGTCGTGGTGAGGAAGATCTCATCATCGCCGCCACCGAGGACTCCGTCCTCGCCGGGCCATGTCAGCTGCACGGGCACACCAATCAGACCGGGCTCCCCCGGGTCCTGTGAGCCGTCGCCGTTGGTATCGAGCCACACGTAATTCCCGATCGTGCCGGCACCGGCGTACCCGAAGTCCTGAAGAACGTCGTCGGCGCCCGCGGCCAGCGTCAGCGCGCTGGTGTCGTCGGGTCCTCCGTCCGCATCAAACGTGGCGCTCATTCCCGCCGGAACTGTTCCGGTGCGGACGGCAACTACGTATTCGCCTGCAGGGAGATTCGGAACGGTGTAGATCCCATTGCCGTCGGTCGTGGCGGTATAGACGACATCGTCGCCGCCCCCCACGGCGTCATCGAAGCCCAGCCATGTCACGTCGACAACAACACCCTGCAACCCAAACTCGGTACCGTCGAAGGCACCGTCGGTGTCGATGTCGAACCACACGGTGTCGCCTATCGACCCCGTGCCTGTGTAGCCGAAGTCAACGTCGACCTTGTCCTCGTCCTCGCCCAGGGAGCCGGACCAGGTGTGGTCGAGGGTCCCATCCAGGTTGTAGCTCGGCGTCATCCCGGCGGGAAGTGTGGTGTCGTCAACGACGATCGTGTATTGACCGCCGGGCAACTCATCGACGACGTACGAGCCGTCGGCAAGAGTGGTCGTGGTGTGCACCTCATCGTCGGAGTTGCCAAAGATGCCGTCGGCACCGTGGTAGGTGACGGTCAGATCGACGCCTGCAAGCGGGAGCTCGCTGCCGTCCTGGACACCGTCATTGTCGACATCGAACCACACGTAGTCGCCGATCGAAGCAACATCGAGTTCAACCTCGACCACATCCGCGTCGACATCGTTGTATTCGTTGTAGGTGAACGACGGGTTGTTCGTCCGCCCCGTGGTCGACACACCGAAGTAGGAAGGCACATCAGCGGTGTTGATCAGCTCGGCATCGGCCGGGTTCTCCACACCGACTCCGAGCGGGGTGTCGAGCACCACGTCGTAGGTCAGCAATAGTGAGTCACCAGGCGCCAACGGTCCGGACAGAGTCCAGGTGATGGTGTCGTTGGTTGCATTCCACACCCCGCCGTCGGATATGGAGGACACGGTGATGTAGGGAAGGTCGGTGAGGGTATCGACAACAGTCACGTCGTGAGCGGCAGAAACGTTGGCGGCTCCGCTATTAGAGACCCGCACCGTGTACGTCAGCGTCTCCCCCGGCAGGGCACGTCGCCAGTCGTCGTCGGCATTCTGGCCGACAACATCCTTGTCGATCGACAGCGTGGGCTCGACAACGGTGAATGAAGCAACTGCAGGCCCCTCACTAACGTCGAATCCACCGGTCGCAGGTGGAGTGGTCGGGTCAACCGTGATCTTGTCGGTCTGGTTGCCCCAGATCACCGCCGAGTTATCCGGTGTGTCGCCGCGATTGGCCGTCGGCAGTACATGGGCTCGGTAGGTGATGGTGACAACACGGGTTTCCCCGGTTGTGCTGGCGACGTCGATGTCATCTAGCCAGAAGCCCACGGCTTGGGAACCGACGACCCCGATATCAGTCGCGGTGATGTCCGGGTCACAGATAGAGCCGTTCATGGCGCAGGACGAGACTCCAACCATGCCGTCATAGGCGACACCCGGAGGCAGGGTGTCGATGATGGTGGCGTCGTACATGATGGTTCCGGGGGGAATCGTCACGTCGATCTCGTAGGTGACGACCTCGCCGATAGTGGCCGACGAAGGAGTCACCGACTTGTCTATCGATGCCAGAGGCGCGGTCTGGGTGTCGTTGTCTGTGGCCGTATACCTGGTACCCGCGCTCCGCTCGCCCGTGGACGGCTCGGCCTGCGAGGTCGCGTCGACTACCACAGTGTTGGTCAGCGCAGTGCTCACCACGATCGGATCGTCGACCACTACGGCGTACGTCAGCGCCGTCGATGAGTCGGGAGCAAGCGACGTGATGTTCCAGGTGATTGTTCCCCCAACGCCGTCGCCGGGTGTGCCGTCGGCAACCCACACACCCGAATTCGGGATCGGGAAGGTTGGCGTGACACCTTCAGGGAGCGTGTCAACGACAACGAGATCATGTGCGGTTGACGTGCCTGCGGCATTGGAGACCGTGACGGTGTAGGTGACGGTCTCGCCGCCGACCACGACATCGTCATTGCCAACGCTATCGACGCTCGCCTTGACCACACCGATGTCAGGCTCCACCACGGAGGTGTTGACCGATGCGCTGCGGGTGCGGCGGATAGGAGTGGGTGTGTCGTGATTGTCCCAGCCGAACGTCGCCGTGTTGCCGATGGTGACACCATGGTTGTTGGTGGGCACATCCAGAACCCGGGCGGTGATGGTCAGGGTGAGTCTGTCGACGCCGGATCCGGGTGGGTTTGTGTAGTCGGTGTCGTTGAGGGAAGCGATGACCGGATCGCTCCCGGCGGTCAGGCTGACGGTCACTGCCCCGTCGCCCCCGACGCCGGTAAAGGTCGCACTCGGCGTGCCGGCACCAACGATGAGTCCCAGATTCGAAGGTAGATCGTCAACGATCGAAGCGTTGCCGACGGTGGTTCCCTCGGGAATATCGACGGTGACTGTGTACGTGATGACCTCGCCGATCGTGGCTTGGTTACTCAGAGCGTTGCCCGCTTCATCAATACTCGTGGTGCGGCCCTTTGCAATTGTTACGGCGTCTGTGACGACTGAGGACGGGTCATCGGCGACGG
>CBDUNF010000122.1:0-10549 GCA_965368515.1 uncultured bacterium | reverse complement strand
GGTCGGACATTTCGGACCTTTCTCCGGGTACGGATGAAACCCCACGGGGCGACATATATTCCCGTATCCATGAAATCTATAACGAGGGGACTCATATTATCGGAAATCGACGATATGAATGACGCCGGTGTGTCAACAAGGAAGCTCTAGGCGGCTTCCTTGCGGCTGGTGAACCAGGCACCGAGCAGAATCAGACCAATACCGGTGACCGCGATCAGAGGTGCGGTCTCGTCCCGGAAGACCACACCGAGAACGAGCGCCACGATTGGGATGAAGTATGTGGCTACGGCGCCGCGCGTTGCACCGGCACGACCCACGAGTGTGGTCATTGCTACAAACGCGATGCCGGTGCCGAAGGAGCCGAGCGCCAACATGGCGGCGATGCTCGATGTGCTCACCTCGCCGGAGGGAAGTGCGAACAGGCCCGGTGGCACCGTCAGGAGAGCCGCCACTCCCAATGCTCGCAACAAAACCGGGAGGGCTCCGTAGCGCTGCTGTAGCGGGACGGCCAGGTTGATGCCGATCCCATAACAGGCCACGGCGACGAGCAGGAGGCCGACTCCC
The DNA here is from genome assembly GCA_965368515.1 of uncultured bacterium. Lineage (GTDB taxonomy): Bacteria > Actinomycetota > Acidimicrobiia > Spongiisociales > UBA5794 > JAAETI01. The sequence continues at coordinate 9,985 of CBDUNF010000122.1, read as the reverse complement.
AGCCACCCATTGTCGAAGCTGCTCCCGCCCCGGAGCGACACAAGCGCAACTCCGGCGAATCCGACGACCAGCCCGATGACCTGGATGCGGGCGGGCATCTTGCGCAGCATGAGAGCGGCAACCACCGCAGCAAACAGGGGCACCGCCCCGTTGATCATCCCGGCGAGAGAAGACGAGATCCATTGCTGCGCCACGGGGAACAGATACATCGGGAACGCCATCCAGGTCACCGCGATGGCACCGACTGCCGGCCAGTCGCTGCGATCGATCGGACGGCGGGCGGCGGGGAATGCCAAGAGTGTGGTGAACCCCAGGACGAACCTCGCAGCAGTGATGAACCCGGGTTCAAACGACTCCAGGCCCTCGGCGATGAAAAGGAACGACGAGCCCCAGATGGCGGCGACCGCGATCAGGAGCGCCCACTCGACCAATCCAAAGGCCTGCCGGTTGCTGCCTTGCGAGGTCGAGAGCATTGATTGTGATGATGCCAACTTGGTCTTCCTAGGGTTCGAGTGCATTCTCGGAACCTGACTTCGCAACGCTGGACCAAGTCCCTCAACAACAAGAACACCGGTGGCGTGGTCAGCGTTGCAACCTAGCTGGAGTCAGCGGCGTGCGTTGAGACCGGGCCCCGACCAGACCTCGGTCCTGACGATGGCAATCGCAGTGATCAGCACCCCGGCACAGCCAACCAGGTAGACGGGGAGAAGCCCGACCAAGTCGGCAAGAGCTCCACCGATGGCCGCACCGAGCGGGATGAGCGACCAGCTGATTGTGCGGGACGCAGCCACGACTCGGCCCAGCATCTCCGGTGGCGCAAGGCGCTGCCGCATCGTGACGATTGCAATGTTGGCGAAGCCGACGCCCCCCACACCGATGCCGGCTGGGATGAAGCCCCAGAAGCTGCCCGAGACGGCCATGAGGCTGAATCCGCCCCCGAACAGCAACAGTCCAAATGCAAACATGCGTCCCAAATGGGCGCGTTTGGCGAGCTTCGGGCCCATGAAGATCATCGCACTACCAACTGTTGCCTGGAGCGCGATGAACAGACCGACCATCGCCTGATCGGCAAAGAGGAACTCGAGGAAGCTTGGCGGGGTGAACCCGATCTCGAGGTACTCGGGGATGAACAGGAACAAGAGAGCCTCGAGCGGCGCAAACACGAAGTTGACGATCGCAGCGCCGACGGTGACCCACCGCAACTGAGGATGGCGCAGCAGAAATACCACCCCGGCCCGCAGCGCCATCAGGAACGGCTCTCCCGCCTCGGCTCTGATTCGATCTCGAGTCCGCACGCCGATGAGGAACATGGCTGAGACCAGGAAGGTCGCCGCGTTGACGGCAAATGCCACGGTGAATCCACCGCCGACGGAGATGAGGATGCCGCCCAGCGCCGGCCCCAGTGCGAAGGCGGTGGTCCTTGCGAGCGCAAGGTGCGAATTCACCGTCACCAGATGATCTTCCGGAATCACTGATGGCAGCAAGGCTTCGAGACCGCTATTGAAGAAAGTTGCGAGCGATCCGACGATGAAAGCGGCGAGGAAGACCATCCACGGCATCGCCGAGTCCGTAGCGGCTCCGAAGGCAAGCAAGACGAACGCGATCGCTCGCAGGATGTCGGCGCCAACAAGGATTGGCTTGATGGCGAAGCGGTCCAGGAACACACCAGCGGTGAAGCCGAACAGGACTGTTGGGATCGTTTCGGCCGCGGCCGTCAACCCAAGATCGAATCCCTTGCCGGTGAGGTGAACCACGAACAGCGGCATCGTGACATACGCCACGTAGTCACCAAGAAGCGAGATCGCTTGACCCCATACGATGGGTCGAGCACGATGCCTGCTTCCGCTGAGATCCCTCAGAGTGCTCAAATCCGGTGGCTCGACGAATGGCATTGCGGTGCATGTTACCGACTGGTGGGTGTTGCGGACGATCCCTGGTTCGGTGCCAAGGATTGAATACCTGGTCGCGAAATCATGTAGCCTCAAGATGGCATCGCGGTCCGGGCGACCGGTGGCTACGCACGAAGAGAGAATGAACATGCCAGGAGCGACAGAACTACCCCAGTTGGTAACTGAGTTCGTCGACATGTCCAAGGAGTACCTGCGCCAGGAGACTTTGGAGCCGGCCAAGCGCCTTGGACGTTTCGCCGGATTCACAATCGGAGCGTCGATTCTCTTTGCAGTAGGCGGGCTATTGCTGGCCATCGCGGGTGTTCGCGGCATCAACTATCTGTTGCCGGACGGTCCGAACTGGTCGGCGCTCGGTTACATCCTGGCGGCCTTGGCTATCGCCATCATCATCGGTGCGATGGTTGGAATTGCCGGCCGCGACTCAGATTCGAAGGAGGTCTGACCATGGCAATCGAACGTGCAGATCTCGAAGCCAAGCTGCGTGAGATCGAGGAGATCGTCGACGAGACCAAGAGTCAGGCCCAGACAACGGGAACGGCGATCGCCGTGGTTGCCGTGGTCGCAGTGGTCCTGATCTTTCTGATGGGCCGACGCCGGGGCCGGAAGAAGGGCGGAGCCCGAGTGGAGATCTACCGAATCTGATGTTGCAGCGTTTCGTCTCGTTTGGCGTCAAACAAATGTTCGGCGGCGCACGCCGTGGCCAGCCGCTGTTGGCCGCGCTCGGCACCGCTATATCGATCTGGGGTCTGTTTCGGCGCTTCAGTCGCGACAACCGTATGGTCTACAGCCGCAATCTGAAAGACGGCGAGTCCATTCGCATCTCCCAATTGCGCGGGGCCGCGGCAGTCAAAGAGGAGGCATGACACGTGTTTGGTAACCGAGAGAGATTTATCAAGGTCGTGGTGTGGTTCGTCGTGCTGTCCATGCTGCTCACCCTGGTCGCGTCGCTAGCCTCACTCCTTTAGAGGCACCAGTACGTGGCTGTTTTCAACCCAGGTGACGCCTGCCTGCTCTTTGACCGCAAGGGCCGGCGCTATCTGATCGAGCTCATTCCAGGAGCCGAGTTCCATCACCATCACGGTGCGCTACCTCACGACGAGATAATCGGGACCGAGGAGGGCTCGACTCTGAAGTCGTCCCTCGGTCGGAACCTCACGCTACTCCGGCCTCGCCTCGCTGATTTTGCGTTGAAGATGCCGCGCGGTGCTGCAGTTGTCTATCCGAAGGACACCGGAGCGATTCTGGTTTGGGCCGACATCAAACCCGGAAATGTGGTTGTCGAGGCAGGTACCGGCTCGGGGGCGCTGACGATGGCGCTCGCCCGTGCGGTTGGTAGCGCGGGACGAGTTATTACCTTCGAGCTCCGTGACGACCACGCCAAATTGGCGGCAAAGCGAATCAAGGGATTCTTCGGCGAGGTCCCCGAGAATGTGGATCTCCGTATCGGGTCAGTCGAGGAAGGGCTGGCCGAGTTGCGGCCGGATCGTCTGGTCCTGGATCTTCCCGAGCCATGGCACTCGGTGCCGATCGCGGCCGAACGGCTCGCACCGGGTGGGATCTTCTCGTGCTATGTGCCCACGGTGCCTCAGGTGCAGACCGTCCGCGAGGCGCTGGATGACACCGGATCATTCCTCGACATCATGACCTTCGAAATGATGATGCGAGAGTGGACTGTGGGCGGGCGATCGGTGCGCCCAAACCATCGCATGATCGGGCACACCGGGTTCATAACAGTCGCCCGCAAGCTGGAACCTACGGGCGACTGAGTTAGAGCTAGGTTGGCTTACGGTTCGACGAAGATGCACTCACCGGGGCATTCTTCGGCGGACTCGACCACCAAATCCATCTGCCCCTCGGGGATCTCGGCGAGACCTTCGGCCCCCTCAGAGTTGCCCTCGGATGCGGCAAAGATCTTTTCGCCCTCGCGTACGTAGGCGAGACCATCGTCGAGCAGGACGAACACATCGGGCGCGATTTCCTCGCAAAGACCGTCTCCCGTGCAGAGATCCTGATCGATCCAGACTTTCATGACTTCCCTTTCGAAGGTTGTGAGTGGGGATTGTACCCGCCCGAGACGGGCTACAAGTGCCAATCGGGAGCGGGACTCTATGCCTTTGGCGGGCCTACACTGAGAGTCGGACCCAGCTTCTTGGAGGCCTCAGATGGATGACTCCACCAGAGACAATGAAGGGCTGCGCACGACGGTGCGCATGCTCGAAGAAGAGATTGCCGTACTGCGACGGCGTCTCCAGGATGCTCCGCGCCGAGTGCGCGTGCTCGAAGAGCGTCTCCTCGAAAGCCGCAACAAGCTGGCCCAGGCGGCCGGCCAAAACCAGAAGCTCGCCGCCGCTCTCGAGGAAACACGGGAGCAGTTGGCGCTACTGCGGGATGAAGTAGAGAAGCTGACGGCACCGCCGAATCCGTTTGGCGTCGTACTCGGCATCAACGATGACGGAACGGCCGATGTCTTCACCTCCAGCAGGAAGTTGCGGGTCAACGTCGAGCCGAATCTGGAAATCAAGGCGCTAGAGGTGGGCCAAGAAGTCCTGCTCAACGAGTCGTACAACGTCATCGATGTCCGGTCGTTCGATCCTGTTGGCGAGGTTGTAGCCGTCAAGGAATCCTTGAACGACGGACGGCTGCTCGTTTTGGGCCGCGCCGACGAAGAACGAGTTGTCGAGATTGGTGCCCCGCTCAAGGGCGAACTGATTCGCGCCGGCGACCACGTCCGGATCGAGCCCAAGACCGGCCTCGTACTGGAGAAACTGATCCGCCCCGAGGTCGAGGAACTCGTGCTCGAAGAGGTCCCCGACGTGACCTATGCCGACATCGGTGGCCTGGAGAACCAGATCGAGACGATCCAGGACGCTGTCGAGTTGCCCTACCTTCACAAGGAACGCTTCCGCGACTACAGCTTGCCCCCACCAAAAGGCGTGCTGCTTTACGGCCCCCCTGGATGTGGAAAGACGCTTATTGCCAAAGCGGTCGCCAACAGCCTCGCCCGGGCAGTAGGGGAGAAGGAAGGCGATGCCGATGTTCGTTCCTACTTTTTGAACATCAAGGGTCCTGAGCTTCTCAACAAGTACGTTGGTGAGACTGAGCGACAGATCCGTTCGATTTTCCAGCGTGCCAAAGAGAAGTCAGACGAAGGCGTTCCAGTCATCGTGTTCTTCGACGAAATGGACTCGCTGTTCCGTACTCGTGGCACCGGGGTGTCCTCGGATGTCGAGTCGACGATCGTTCCCCAGCTGCTGTCAGAGCTCGACGGTGTCGAGTCGCTGAAGAATGTGATCGTGATCGGGGCCTCCAATCGTGAGGACCTGATCGACCCGGCAATCCTCCGACCGGGACGCCTCGACGTCAAAGTCAAGATCGACCGTCCCGGCCCGGAAGCCGCCAAGAAGATCTTTGACATCTATCTGAGCCCTGACCTGCCGTATGCCGACGACGCACTCGCCGAGCACGGCGGTGACGTCCGGAAGTTCATCGACAGCATGATTGAGCGGATTGTGGCCAGGATGTACTCGGAGGCCGACGAGAACCGATTCCTCGAGGTCACCTATGCCAATGGCGACCGGGAAGTGTTGTACTTCAAGGACTTTGCCAGCGGCGCAATGGTGGAGAACATCGTGAGGCGGGCCAAGAAGGATGCCATCAAGCGTGAGATCGCCGGCGATGCCCCCGGTCTGCGCGAATCATATGTGATCGACGCAATCGTCCAGGAGTTCCGCGAACACGAGGACCTGCCCAACACCACCAACCCGGACGATTGGGCGCGGATTTCGGGCAAGAAGGGCGAGAGGATCGTCTACGTGCGCACTCTTATCGAAGGTGAGGGCGACAACCGGACGATCGAGGCGGTCACGCCGGGGCAATATCTGTGACGGACGAGTTTCAGCGTAAGGTCGTCGGCACCGAAACCGAGTTCGGGATCACGGTCCTCAACCAGGACGACTTCAACCCGGTCACCGCATCGTCGACGCTGGTCAACTCATACGCAGGTAAGCGGGCCCGGATCAAGTGGTCGTTCGACGAGGAATCCCCGGGACGTGATGCCCGCGGTTTCGGATTCGACCTGAGTCCCTCGTTTGACCTCGAATCTGGTCTTGTCAACATCGTTCTCAGCAACGGGGCGCGCTTCTATGTTGACCACGCCCACCCCGAGTACTCGAGTCCCGAGTGTGGCGATCCGCTCCAGGCGGCCCTGTATGACAAAGCAGGGGAGACCGTGCTTGCTCGTGCGGTTACAGCGGCGCAGGAGCTGCTGGAACCAGGACAGCGGTTCATCATCCACAAGAACAACAGTGACGGAAAGGGCAATTCGTACGGCGCCCACGAGAACTACCTGATTTCGCGGGCACTTCCGTTCGGACAGATCGTCCAGCACATGACCGGCTTTTTGGCGACGAGGCAGATCTTCACGGGGTCCGGCAAGGTCGGCGCCGAGAATGGCCGTCCCGACGTGGACTACCAGATTACGCAGCGGGCAGATTTCTTCGAGGAGGAGGTCGGTCTCGAAACGACGCTGAAGCGGCCGATCGTCAACACTCGCGACGAACCCCACGCGGACCCATCGAAGTATCGGCGTCTCCACGTGATAATCGGCGACGCCACCATGTCTGAGGTGCAGACGTACCTGAAGCTCGGTGCGACGACGGCGATGCTCCATGCGGTTGAAGCCGGAGCGCTGCCGGAGCCATTGGCACTGGCAGACCCGGTCGATGCGGTGTGGCAAATCAGCCACGATCCCACCCTGCAGAAGCCGATCGAGATGGCAGATGGACGAACGATGACTGCGCTCGAGGCACAGTGGCAGTATTTCGAATGGGTCGCCAAGTATCTGAGCGATGTTGAGGCCGGGGGCACATTTGGTGAGGTCCTCCGAGTCTGGGAAGAGATTCTCTCCGATCTGGAGGCGGATCCGCTGTCGACCGCCGACCGACTCGACTGGACGGCGAAGCTGCGGATCATTGACGGCTACCGCAGCAGAGACGGCCTCGCCTGGGACGACCCGAAATTGCGTCTGCTCGATCTGCAGTATCACGATGTGGATGCCCGACGTGGTCTCTACAGCCGGCTCGCCGCCGGTGGACGGATGCAACGGTTGTTCACCGATGAACAGATCAATCACGCCGTCCATCATCCCCCGGAGGAGACCAGAGCCTATTTCCGTGGCGAATGTGTATCTCGCTTTGGCGAGTCCCTTGTCGCCGCCAATTGGGACTCCCTCGTCTTCGACATCGGCGAATCGTCATTGCGGCGGGTGCCTATGATGGAGCCGCTCCGTGGTGGGAAGGATCGAGTGGGTGCGCTCCTCGATGGAGCCGAGACTCCTGCCGATTTGATACGGGCCCTAGGAGGCGACAATGACCGATAGAGAGCAGAAACAGACCGGCTCGGGAGACACCGAGTCCGCTGAAGTCGCTGAGGAAATCGCAAGCGGCGAACAGGGTGAAGCCCTCACCGACCGCATCGACGACATCCTCGATGAAATCGACACCGTTCTCGAGGAGAACGCTGAGGAATTCGTCAAGAATTACGTCCAAAAGGGCGGACAGTGATCGAAAACCAACCGAGGCGTGGCGACCACCTCCCGCTGGATACCCTGATGTCGGGGGCCAGTTTCCTGTCGCTTCTGGAATCGCGCGGTCTGGTGCCGACATGGTCGGTTTCGGCCGGTGGAGCTGATATCGAGATTCCCGAAGCGACCACGATCCTCGCCATTCGTTACACCGATGGCGTCGTGATGGCGGGAGATCGCCGGGCGACGGCCGGCAATGTGATCGCCCATCGGCGAGTCAAGAAGGTGTATCCGGCCGACGAGTACTCCGCCGTTGCAATTTCGGGGACGGCGGGTATGGCGATCGAACTCACCCGGCTGTTCCAGACCGAACTGGAGCATTACGAGAAGATCGAAGGCACCCGGCTCAGCCTCGAGGGTAAGGCCAACTACCTGGCCCGTATGGTCCGGGGCAATCTGCCGTTGGCATTCCAGGGGTTGGTCGTAGTTCCGCTGTTCTGTGGCTACGACGAGGCCGACGGATTGGGGCGTCTCTACACATTTGACGTGGTGGGTGGCCGCTACGAAGAAGAGGACTATGCCGCGACTGGTTCCGGCGGTGCCGAGGCCAAGGCGTTCATCAAGGGTGTCTACGACTCCGGCCTGAACGAAGAGCGCGCTCTCGAGATCGCAGTGGAGGCGCTGGTTGCCGCCGCCGAGGAAGATGCAGCAACCGGAGGTCCTGACCTGCGTCGCGGTATCTACCCGAACATCGTGGTGGTAAACGCCGAAGGAATGACTGAGATCGACGATGAGCGTGTTGCCGCTGTTGCGACCCGGGTGGTTGGAGGTCGGCCATGAGTATGCCGTTCTACGTTCCCCCGGAGCAGATGACGAAGGATCGTGCCGACTTCGCCAGGAAAGGCATAGCCCGCGGGCGCCCAATAGTCGTGCTCGAGTACACCGATGGGGTGATACTTGTCGGTGAGAATCCAAGCGGCTCGCTTCACAAGACAAGCGAGATCTATGACAAGGTTGCATTCGCCGGCGTGGGTCGTTTCAACGAGTTTGAGATGCTTCGCGTTGCCGGTATCCGCTATGCCGATCTCAAGGGGTATTCATACGAGCGCGAGGACGTGACCGCCAAGGGTCTCGCAAACGCCTACGCCCAGACACTCGGTCAGATCTTCACCCATGAGATGAAGCCGTACGAGATCGAGGTCATGATCGCCGAAATTGGCAAAAACGTCGCGGATACGAAGATCTATCGAATCCAATTCGACGGCACGCTGCGCGATGTCCAAGCCTTTGGGGCGATGGGAGGCATGGAGGAGGAGCTCACCGAGCGTTTGGGCGAAGTGCTCGGTGGCCTGCCCGATCTGCCGGGCGCGGTCCGTCTCGCCGCCGACACCATCGAAGGTGTGCTCGAGACAACCATCGCAGCGGCCGATTGGGAGGCTGCGGTGCTCGATCGAAACCTGGGGCGCAGGAAATTCCGTCGCTTGACAGCTGATGAGATCGAGGGCTTCCGGGCCTAGGTCAGGTTGGCTGTTCGCACTCGATGCCAAGGTCCTCGAGAACGACCTCTGCGGCATTGCGCTGATCCGCCATGACCCAGAGTTGGGTTTCCGCGAATCGGCCGATGGTCATCGGGAACGGCCCCAGAGCTTCTCCATGGAGTCGCGAAGCGACGCCTTCGCTTTCCAGGCGCGCCGCGGCAAGATTGGCGAGGTTGATGTCGGAGATCTTGGCGAGACAAACGTATCCATCGCTCATGGGTTCATTATCTCAGCTAATGGTTGCTACCCAACCGGTCAAGAGAACGGGGATGCATGCCCCCGGGGTGCACTACTGTTCGATGATGCGTCGCAGAATCATCGGTCTCGAAAACGAGTACGGGGTGACTTGTACGTTGCGCGGGCAACGTCGTCTCTCTCCCGATGAAGTCGCCCGCTATCTATTTCGGCGAGTTGTGAGCTGGGGACGCTCCTCGAATGTGTTCCTGGAGAACGGAGCACGTCTCTATCTCGATGTGGGCAGCCACCCGGAATACGCCACCCCGGAATGTGACAGCCTCTACGACGCCATCGCTCACGATCGAGCAGGGGAGCGCATCCTCGAGGGCTTGGTCGAGAGCGCAGAGCGTCGTCTTGAAGATGAGGGAATCCGGGGCCAGATCTATCTCTTCAAGAACAACACAGACTCTGCGGGCAACTCGTACGGATGCCACGAGAACTACCTGGTTGGTCGCCACGGGGACTTTCAGAAGGTCATCGACACGTTGATCCCGTTTTTCGTCACCAGGCAGATCTACGCCGGTGCCGGCAAGCTGCTGCACACCGCCCGCGGCACCATCTACAGCCTGGCGCAGCGGGCCGAGCATATCTGGGAAGGAATCTCGTCGGCCACGACGCGGAGCCGGCCAATCATCAATACTCGCGACGAACCCCATGCCGATGCCGAGAAGTTCCGAAGGCTCCACGTGATCGCGGGCGACTCGAACATGTCGGAGTACGTGGCGTACGCAAAGCTGGGCACCACGATGGCGCTGCTCCAGATGCTGGAGGACGACATC
>CBDUNF010000121.1:0-10645 GCA_965368515.1 uncultured bacterium | reverse complement strand
GTCTTCGCGCTCGGCCCGATACAGGACCTTTGGCTCCATGAACACGACTGGGTCGGGAGATTCGAGAGCAGCCGCCATCAGACCCTTGGCGTCGGTTGGCGTGGCGGGCATGACGACAACGAGTCCAGGTGCATGGGCGAAGTAGGCCTCGGGACTATCGCAATGATGCTCGTGCGCACCGATGCCCGCACCATTGGGGAACCGCAGCACTACCGGCACCGAGGTGTGACCGCGGCTCCGGAACCGCACGCGGCCAAGATGACTGGCAACCTGATCGAATGCTGGGTACACAAAACCTTCGAACTGGACCTCGGCGATCGCCCGACTTCCCGAAACCGCCATCCCGATAGCTGCTCCCAGAATGCCGGACTCGTTGAGAGGTGTGTCGATGACTCGCTCGGCGCTGTAGGACTTCTGCAATCCCTCGGTCAGCCGGAACACCCCACCGGACAGACCAACGTCTTCGCCAAGCAGAAGCATGTTGGGATCCGTTGCCATGCCGTGGCCCATGGCAGCATTGATCGACTCGGCCATGGTCCAGCTCTCGGTTGGGCCGGTCAGTTCCGGCTCGGCGCCGACCGTCCACAACTCGTCGGGGTCGAACTCAGAAAGCGGCTCACCGGCGAGCCGCTGCAAGTCGTGAAGCTGCTCGACAAGGATCGAGGGGATTCGATCGTAGGCGTGACGGATGATGTCGTCGCGGCCGACTTGCTCGGCGCCTTCGAGACGACCCAGCGCGGCATCGAATTGCGTGCCGCTCTCCGCAAGCAGTTCCTGCTGCCTTTCGTCATTCCACAGGCTGCGACGCTCGAGGAGACGTCTCATGCGATCGACCGGGTCGAGTGGGCGCCACTCGTCGACTTCGGTTTCGCTGCGATAACGGGTCGGATCGTCGGCCGTGGCATGCGGTCCGTAGCGATAGCAAATGGCCTCGATCAGCGTCGGGCCGTCACCATCGCGGGCTCGCTGCACCGCGTCCCTGGTGGCCTGGTACACGGCAAGCGGATCCATCCCGTCGACACGAATCCCCGGCATGCCATAGGCGATCGCCTTTTGGGCAATCGACTCGGCCGCAGTCTGCTTGCTGTAAGGAACCGAAATCGCATAGCCGTTGTTGGCGCAGATGAAGACAGTCGGCGTCTTCCACACTCCGGCGAAGTTGAGGCCGGAGTGGAAGTCGGTCTCCGACGTGGCTCCGTCACCGAAGTAGGTGCCGGTAACGACATCCTCACCCCGCAACCGAGCTGCGTACGCATGGCCCACCGCGTGCGGAAGCTGGCTCGCTATCGGCACCGTGATCGTCATCATCCGGTAGCGATCTACATCCCAGTCCGCGTTTGGATGCCCCCGCCAATAGCCGAGAATGACTTCGTGGGGCATACCAAAGGCCAATTGGACACCGTGTTCGCGGTAGCCGGGGTAAATGAAGTCGTTGGGCCCGAACGCCAACGCCGAGCCAATCTGGACAGCCTCATGACCCTCCAGCATCGCATAGGTACCGATGCGGCCCTGTCGCTGCGCCGCAACCGCCCGTCGATCAAAGTCACGGCTGACAACCATGAGCCGGTACATCTCGAGAAGCTCCTTCTCGTCGAGACCGGGATTGGGGCCGACCATTGTTCCGTCCGGGGACAGGATCTGCAGTGGTTCTCCAAGCGAATATGAAACCCTCGACCCCATGCGGCTCCTCCTATACAGAATGCGTAGTTGTTTGCTTGCTTTGATATGCAAACTGATGCGTTGCGACATGTATAGTTTACAAACCGGAACGGACAATGGGCAGAGAGAATACGAATGATCGACGAACTAGACGGCAAGATCATCTCCGCACTCACCGAGTCGCCCCGAATTGGGATCCAGGAGCTGTCAAACCGCCTCGGGATCACCAGGGCGACCGTGTATTCGCGTCTAGAGAAGCTCGAGACGTCTGGCGTGTTTGGCCACCTGGGGCCCGACATCGACTTCGCCTTGATCGGCCACGGGGTGACCGCATTCATCACGATTGAACTCCAGCAAGGCAGGTTCAACGACGTCGTCCCAGCTCTGGAGGGCATGCCCCAGGTCATCGAAGCTCATGCGCTGGCAGGAGAAGGCGACATCATCTGCCGGGTGGCCGCCCGCAGCAACGATCATCTCATGGAAATCGTCCAGGCCATTCTGAGCACCCCGGGAGTGCGTAGATCGCGAACCGCCATCTCCCTCGAACAGTTCATCCGCCATCGCACTCTTCCTCTGGTTCGTGAAGTAGCAGGGCTGCCCGCCGAAGAGGCGACAGACGACGCCGACGCATGAGCTGACCCGCGGCGCCCTGCGCCGTTCCAGTACTGTTTGTCTCGTGGCCGATGTTGTCATTTGCGGTGCCGGGATTGCCGGGATATCGACGGCATTCCACCTGACGCGTGCCGGGTACACCGACATCCTTGTCGTTGACCCGCGTCCACCGCTTACGCTGACCAGCGACAAGTCGACCGAGTGCTACCGGAACTGGTGGCCGAATCGGCCAATGGTTCAGTTGATGAACAGGTCGATTGATCTGCTCGAGCAGTACGCGGCCGAGTCGGATGACGTATTCGGCATGAACCGTCGCGGATATCTCTATCTGACCGCCGACGAGGCGATGCTGGCAGAGATATCGGCCAGCGGTGAGGCTGCCGCCGTTGGCGGTGCCGGCGATTTGCGGATCCACGACAGCCTCTATTCGCGGTACGAACCATTGGCCACAGAGACCGAACCCGCGGTATCCGGTGCCGATCTATTCACATCGGGACCGGTACTCCGCCGCCACTTCCCATGGGTCGCCGACGACATCGTCGGCGGCCTCCACGCAAGAAGAGCCGGCTGGCTCTCCGCCCAGCAGCTCGGGATGTGGCTGCTCGCCGAATCTGTGGCGGCAGGGGCGACCGTCATCCGGTCCACAATCACTTCTGTTGGGGTGGAGGACGACCGAGTGCGCTCAGTTGAATTCGAGGACGGGACCTCCATCGCTACTACGAGCTTTCTGAACGCGGCCGGCCCGATGCTGGCCGATGTCGGCAAGATGGTTGGAGTCGACCTCCCGGTGCGCAGCGAGGTGCATGCAAAGACCGCCTTTCGCGATTACCGCCGAGCCATCCCCCGCGATGCCCCGATGATCATCTGGAGCGATTCGCAACGGATCGACTGGAGCTCGGACGAGATAGCGCTGCTCGCCGAAGTAGGCAGGGACGACCTTCTCGGCCTCCTCCCCGCCGGATGCCACGCTCGGCCGGAGGGCAGCGACGACTCCGCCTGGGTGCTGGGCCTCTGGGAATACGGGGCCAAGCCAGTCGAGCCAACCTGGCCGATTCCGCTCGACCCGCTCTACACCGAGGCCGTGCTCCGTGGGCTCACAAAGATGGTGCCCAACCTCGCCGTCTACCACGAACAGCTACCGGAAGCTGTCGTCGACGGCGGCTACTACACGAAAACGGTCGAGAACCGGCCGTTGGCGGGCAGGGCCGGACCGAGGGGATCGTTCGTCTGCGGCGGGCTTTCGGGTTTCGGGATCATGGCCGCGTGCGGCATCGGTGAGTTGGCAGCCCTGTCGATTGCAGGGCAGCAGCTTCCTGAGTGGGCTCGCTGGTTCGACTTGCGCCGCTACGAAGATCCGCAATACCTCGCCGACGTCGCCGCAGCCGGTTCCTCGGGTCAGATCTAGGTTCTACGCATCAAGAGCGGCCAGCAAACGTCGGATCTCCTCGATAGTGCCAACCGAGGCCCGGATGAAAGGGCCCATGGGCCGCACGATCACTCCCTGATGAAGCAGCGCGTCATTGAGCTCCGCCACATCACCTGCGGGGCGGAATAGCACGAAGTTGGTCTGGCTCGGCACGTAGTCGAACCCGCGAGCAGCCAGACCATTCTCCAGCTCCAACCGGGCCCGATCGTTGTCCTCGACCCTCTGAGCGAGACGGCCTTCGGCCTGTATCGCCGCTTGTGCTCCTGCTTGGGCAACCGAGTTGACCGAGAATGGAACCTGAGCTCGCCGCAGCTTGGCGAGAGTCTCGGGATGGCCTACGGCGTACCCGACCCGGAGGCCGGCTAGCCCGAATACCTTTGAAAAGGTCCTTGTAACGATGACGTTGTCCTGCGACAACGCTCGATCCAGGGCAGTCCCGTAGTCGGGTGCTGTTGCGAATTCGAAGTACGCCTCATCAACAACGACCAGGGTTCGTTCCGGTACGGCGTCGATAAACCGTTCGACATCGTCTATCGGCAAATAGGTGCCCGTGGGGTTATTCGGATTGCAGACAAAGACGAGCGACGTGTCGGGGCGGAGCGCATCAACCATGGCATCGAGATCATGCCCCAGGCCCTCTGTCGACGGAACCGCAACCGGCTCGGCACCGCTGAGGGCCGCCGCGATCGGGTACATGACAAATGATGGGTCGGAGAACACGATGCTTGACCCAGGACCGCCGACCGCGAGCGACATGCACAGCAACAGCTCCGTGCTCCCCGCTCCCATCCAGATGTGATCAGCGGGCACCGCGAGATACCCGGCCAGCTCGTTCACCAGGTGATAAACCGAGTTCTCCGGATAGCGGTTGAGTTCAGGTACCGCCGCGGTGATCGCAGCCGTGACTTCGGGGAACGGTGGCAGCGGCCATTCATTGGACGCCAGCTTGATGATCTCAGCGATACCCAGCTCTCGAGACACCTCGTCTATCGGCTTGCCGGGGCGATATACGGGAATCCCGTCCAGGTCGGTGCGAAACGTTGGCATTGACCGCCTCTCCGATTGCCTACCGACAGGTTAGGACTGGAGCAAGAGGCTTGGCACAGTTGCGGCGGAGACGCTGCGTTCTAGATGACGCCGGTGAAGTGAAGAGTTGCGATGGTGCCGCTGGTCACTGCCGTGAACACCCAGATGGCGACAAGGGCGCCGGCGTGGCTGCGAGGTGCCGGTGTGAAGACTTCCTCGACCTCATCGTCGACGAACTCTGGCTCTTCGAGCTCGTCGGAGAGTTCTTTGGGTTCAGGATCGACATCCGGAACCGAAGCGGTTTCGGCGATCGCTGGTTCGTCGACCGGACCGAATCGGCTTGCCAGGTCTGGGCCCTGCTTTGCGGAGACGGGTGGAACCGAAGAGTCGCGGGCAAGTTCCTCTTCAATAGCGTTGCCGAGATCGTCAAAGGATGAGACCCGGGGACGCGGCTCCGAGCGGACATCGTCGACAGCAATGAGTGATCCCTCGACCGCAGCTGCCTTGGGCTTGCCTGGGGGAGGTGGCGAGGAGGGCCGGTCCTCCGCGGGACGGTCAGCAGGCCGACCCTCATCGAACGGTACGTCCTCGTCGGGGAACGCCACGGGATCGTGGTGCACCGGGAATCCTTCGAGCACCTCTTTCTCCTCCGACCCGATGAGGTCCCTGACCTTGCTTCGCGGTGGCGGGGGTGTGGAGGGCGGCTGTGGGTCGACGGTATGCGGAGCCGACTGCTTGGGAGCATCGGTGAGCAGAGCGGAATTCGACGTAGATGTACCACCCTTCATCAGCCGATCCATTCGAGCCTTGAGCTCGTCGATCTGACTCAGAAGTTCGTCATCATTGCCTGGGGCTACATCACCCGGCATCGCCATCTCCTGTTCTTACACCTTCTCGGTGTTTCTCGGCAGGATCGAACTTGATCTTGAGTGCGAGAATTTCCTTTCCGGAAGGGTTGTTTGGCTGGGGAGCGACGTAACATGGCACATCGATTCGCGGAGAAGCTATGCAACGTTATGTGATCTTGCTCGCCATTGTGGCGATCGCCTTTGTCGGATGTTCTGGAGCCGAAGGGGCCAAGGATGGCGACACGGTCGCCGTTCACTATGTGGGCACTCTCGATGATGGGACGGAATTCGACTCATCCCGCGGTCGGGAACCGCTGGAGTTTGAGGTTGGCACCGACCAGGTGATCGCTGGTTTCGATGCCGCGGTACGGGGGATGTCCGTGGGGGATACGACCACCGTACGTATTCCACCTGAGGACGCATACGGTCTGGTCGATACCGAACTCATCTTCTCAGTTCCGATCGAAGAGGCCCCTGATGATGTCGCAGTCGGCGACGAAGTCCTCATCGGCGGCGTCACCTACGGGCTGGTAACCGCGGTCGGTGCTACCCAGGTGACCATCGACACCAACCATCGGTTTGCCGGGCAAGCCCTCACGTTCGAAATCGAACTCATGACCATCAACGAGTGACGATCGATCAACAGGTAAACGACTTCAAACATCTGTCGGTATCACTAATCACCCTTTACCTCTGTCGATTGACGAGTAGAATCGATAGCAGCGTCCGATGGAGAGCTACATGGCCCAGACATCCGATTTTCCGCCCGTTCTCGATACCGCCATGGTTGCTGAGTTGCTCGGTATGAACGTCCAGGTCGTTCGGCGAATGGCTCGCGAGGGCTCAATTCCTTGCTACCGGATCCCGGGGGGACGCCCGTTTCGATTCTTCCGTGACGAGGTGCTCGAGTGGCTCAAAGGCTTCCCGGTGCACGAGGAAGAGACTGAGCACGAGTCCGCCGAGTCGTAGGAGCCTGCACTAGTGGGAGACTGGTGGTCAGGCCATCCCGATTTGGAGGGCATTGCGAGGCGCGGCCGGGGAGAGATCGCCGACGAAGCCGTATCCGCCGAGCGGGACACTGAGCTTCTCCGCAAGCGACGGCGTTCGCTCATCGACGTGTGCTTCGAGTGGATGAGTCGCGGTGACCTCGTGACTGTCGCCGTTGCCGAAGGCCAGTTTGAGGGACAGCTAGTGGCAGCAGTCAACGATCTCATCGTTCTCCACACCAAGACCACCGAGTTCGCGATCGCCGCCGTTGCGGTTTCCTTTGTCCGGAGTGAGCGACAAGGTGCATTCCCCGGCAGCACTGGGGAACGAAGCGCCAGTTCGTTCCGAGCCCCATTGGGGCGATACGAGGTTGAGACAACCCCCATCCGGCTTGTCGGGGTCGGCGGATCGTTCGATCTGACCGCGGTAATTGAGGCGTCCACCGATGACCATCTGTTGGTGCGGGACGGCCGCGGGCTCGAGTGGGCGCTCCCCCGCACCCAGGTCGGCTACGCAGTTCTCGCTAGTTCGGGTTAACCGTCACGGTCGCGGTAGCCGTGGCTGTCCCATCACTGATGGTGTAGGTGAACGTATCGGGAACTGTGAAGCTACCCCCGTCGGGATGCTGGTACTTGCATCGGTTTTCGTTCACCTCGACTACTGCACCCTGGGCGCTCACTGAACACGACTCGAGCGTGATCGGATCAAGGTCAGGATCGGTGTCGTTGCCGAGCACGCTGATGTTCGATGCCGAGTTGGGGTTGATCCAGACTTCATCGTTGTTGGCGATCGGGGGTGAGTTGCTGGGCGCTGCCGTTGTTGTCGTGATGGTGGTCGTCGTGGTGGTGGTCGTCGTCGTGGTGGTCGTCGTGGTGGTGGTCGTTGTCGCCGGCAGAGTTGTGGTGGTCGACGTGGTCGTCGTGGTGCCCGGCAAAGTTGTCGTGGAAGCACCGATGACCACAGTTGTGGTGCTGATCAGCGACGGCACCGTGGTTGGAGTCTCGGTGGTAGCGGGCGCGGTTGTGGCAACCAGGGCGTCCGGAACATCTATCGGTGTAACGGTTGGCGCGGGTGCAACAACCCCCGTCACGACGGCTGCCGCAACGACTGCGGTACCGGCCGTTGCGGCACCAGCCCATTCGGCCACCTTCTGGAAGCCGGCTACGAACGGCAACTGCGCCAGCATCGCGAGAGGTCCTGTCAATCGGCGCAGCTGACGAGCGGAGATATCGAGAAAGGCTCGAACGACCGCCGGGTCAAACTGCGTCCCGGCATGCGTGCTGAGCTCGCGGAGCGCTTGACGGGGGTTCTTCGCAGCCTGGTAGGACCGCCGGGCTGTCATGGCATCGTATGCGTCGGCGACGGCGACGATCCGGGCGCCGTAGTTGATCTTCTCACCGGCCAGACCCTGTGGGTAGCCGGTGCCGTCCCAACGCTCGTGATGGTGGAAGATGGTGTCGGCCCACGGCTCCAGAAACTCCTTGATGGGGCCGACCAAATCGTCACCCAGTTGCGGGTGCAGTCTGATTGTCTCCCACTCGGCCTCATCGAGCTTGCCTTCCTTGTTGAGGATTGATTCGGCGATCTTCAGCTTGCCGACATCGTGGAGGAGCGCCACCCAGCGCAGCTTCTCTCGTTCCTCAACCGGCACACCGAGTTCCTGGGCCAGCACATCGGTGAACGCTCGGGTCCGTTCCGCATGGCCACGAGTGATGTGGTCATGGGCGTTGAGCGCAGCGACCAGCAACAGCACGGTTTCGCCGGCGCGAGTCGGGTCGTCATCGATCCCCTGATCCCTGGCCTCGTGGATACGCCGCTGCAACTGAGCGGTGGTCCAGGTGCGCATCGCCACTTTGACCCGTGACGGTGCCGTGCCGGGAAAGACAAGCGACATGTCGAGAAGGGCAGCCAGAGGAAGAAACTTGCGGCCGAGCCTGTCCGCGAAATTGACCGCAACAAACGAAGCGCCAAGCACCGCAACCCACCAGGCGATGGCACCGACCACGCTGTTGTGGCCCGGCAGTACCCCGGCAACGACCGTTGCCGCGATGACTCCAATGATGAGCGGCACCACAAATATGAGCACCCGCACGAGGCGAGAGGCCCACCGATGCGGCTCCCATTTGATTCCGCGAACCATCGCTAGTGATCTCCGGCTATTGCGTGTGGGTCGACGTCAACCTCCACTCATCTACATCGGCGGCGAATCCACAGAACTGAATTGGGTTGAGGCTGGTTAGGCCCGATAGCTGATTACGCTCAGCACAGACCGGATCCCCCTCGCCCGGAGGACTAATGACCCGCACCACCGCGCTCGTTTCCGCACTTGTGATGACCGCGACACTGCTTGCGGCGCCGCCAACGCCCGCCACAGCCGCCCCAGGGGATCCGATAAACCCAGGTGCCGTCCGCGTGGACGCGACCTACACCAACATCGGCGTGGTCTGGCAGGTGAGTGACGACGTCAATCTGAACAGCACCATGGAACTGGAGTTCCGGGAGCAGGGCACAACGACATGGCAGAACGGGGCTCCGGCCGTTCGCGCCTACCCAACGCTCATCGTCAACGGCAGTGCGCTCGGTCTCGACCAGTGGGGTGCCAGCGCAATGTTCCTCAATCCGGGGACGACATACGATCTGCGCCTGACCATCGCCGACCCTGATGGGGGCGGCGAAGTGCGCGAGGTGGTCGGTACGACCCGGGACTATGCAGAACCCGACCCAGCCGGGCGTTCCCTCTTCGTATCGCCCGGCACGGGCGGTGGCTCCGGCACCAGCGGCGATCCGTTCCGAGGACTCCAAGCTGCCGCAGACGCAGCCCAGGCCGGGGACACGTTCACAGTTGCGGCCGGTACCTACGAACCGTTCCAGATCATGACCTCCGGAGTCCCCGGCAGCCCCATAGCCTTCGTCGCCGACGGCAACGTAGTGGTGGACGGCAATAACACCGATCGCGGTGTGGTCACCGTTGGCAACCACGACCGTGACACCGCACACGTAATCATCGATGGATTCGTCATCCGTGATGGACGCTGGGGCATCGACGCGCAAAACACCCAGGACCTTCTGATCATCGGGAACACAATCCAGGATGTTGACTACGGGATTCTCAACCGACGAGACAACGGCACCGAAGCGAGGCAGACCGTTACCGACAACGAAATCACCGGGAGGACTGCGTGGCCGCAATCAGGCATTCCGGGCGAGCGTGGCATCGACCTGCGGGGCACCGGCAATGTTGTCAGCCACAACACCGTCCGCTACTTCGGCGATTGCGTTTCTCTTCAACCGTTTACTGGTGACTCTTTCGGCAACGACGTGTATGGCAATGATGCCGCTTTCTGTGTCGATGACGGCATCGAGATCGACTACAACCAAGCCAACGTCAGGGTGTGGCGGAATCGGGTCACGAATGCCCGAATGGGTGTGAGCGTTCAGCCTATCGCCGGCGGACCGGCCTACATCATCCGTAACGAATTCTTCAACCTGGAGAGCGTCCCGATCAAGATGCACAATGACACCACCGGCTTCATTGTCGCTCACAACACCGGGGTGAAGATCGGCAACGGTCACGGCGACAACGGCGCAATGTGGCGCAACGCCACGTTCCGCAACAACGTGTTCATCGGCACCAGATATGCATTCGAGTTCACGACGGTGCGTGATGAGGGGTTCCGCGACCTCGATTACAACGCATGGGGAACAACCAGCGCTGACTCCCCGGGCGGGCCCTGGTTCAAATGGGAGAACGTCCGTTACGACAGGATCGGCGACCTCCCCAGCGGTGTCGAAGATCACGGCGTGGAAGTCGGCATGCTTGACCTCGTCGGAGCCGGCTTGCCGTCCGCCTGGGACGTGGCCGTAGAACCAGGATCGGCCGATCTCCGCCTTGCCTCCGGATCTGCGGCAATCCACGCCGGCGTTCCGCTCGACAACCTCAACGACGACGAAACGATCGTTGGCGCCCCTGACATGGGTGCGTTCGAGTACGGGTTTCCGCTCCCCAACTACGGGCCACGCGTCGATGGTGTCGGCTCCCGATTCATCGACGTTCCCCAGGGATCGCTGTTCTTTGTCGAGATCGAAT
>CBDUNF010000120.1:0-10715 GCA_965368515.1 uncultured bacterium | reverse complement strand
GTGACGGTGGCCGCTGCGCTCGAAGAAGGATTCGTCACTCCTCGAGACAGCTGGTGGGTGCCGGCGGAGTATGCGGTTGACGGCAAGGAAGAGCCCTACACCGACGTGAACCGAACCGAGGGGCGCGTAATGAGTGTCGCGGAGATCCTCACCAAATCCTCCAATGTAGGAACCATCCAGATCCAGGAGCAGATCGGCAACGATGTGCACTACGAGTACCTCGAAGCTTTCGGTTTTGGCGAGACGGCCGGAGAATCGATCCCCGGTGAGGTATCGGGGCTTCTGCACCCGGTCGGAGACTGGATCTCAGCCACTGCCGGAGCTTCGACCGCAATCGGGTATCGCGTCGACGTCACAGCATTGCAGATGGCTGCCCTCTTCGGCACGATTGCGAACAACGGAGTTTGGGTAGAGCCGCACGTCGTAAGCGAACTGATCAAGCCCGATGGATCGCTCGAAGTAACCGTGCCCAGCCAACGTCCCGTTCTGTCGGAGCACACAGCATGGCAAATGCGGGAACTCCTCCAGGGAGTTGTTGAGCAGGGCACCGGACGGCGGGCCGCCATCGAGGGCTACGCGGTCGGGGGCAAGACCGGTACGACCGAGAAGTTCCTGTTCGAAGAGGGCTACTACAGCGAAGAAGACCGAATTGCTTCATTCATCGGCATCGCCCCCATCGGCGACCCCGAGATTGTTATCGCGGTTGTACTCGATTCGCCGCAGGGTGAGATCGAAGAGGACGGGCAGATCGTCGAGCTGAAGTTTGGTGGTGTGTCTGCCGCCCCGGTTTTTGCCCGAGTTGCTGAGGCCGCACTGCAGGCATTGGGCGTGGCTCCCGATGGTCGCTGAGCCGCATGACGTGACTCTCGCTGAGGTGGCCGCGGCGTTGGAGCGCCATGGCGGAGCGATCAGGCACGGGGACGACGTGGTCGTAACTGACGTCCACATGGACAGCAGGGCCGTCACTCCCGGGAGCATCTACGTTGCGATCCGCGGTGCGAGATCAGATGGCCACAGCTTCATCGCAGGCACAGAAGAGCGTGGTGCCGTCGCCGTTGTTGTCGAGGAACAACCCAGGACGGACCTTCCCTATCTGATTGTTGACGACACGCGAGCCGCTCTTGGGTGGATTGCCGCCGAGGTCCACGGTCGACCGTCCACTGATCTTGCGCTCATCGGGATAACCGGTACCAACGGCAAGACCACCGTCGCCCATATGTTGGCGGCGATGGCGGCCGGCACCGAACGAACCATGGCAGTCATCGGCACTGTCAGCGCCAACCTCGATAACCTCGATGCATCGCCGCGGACCACGCCGGAAGCGAGCGACTTGCAACGCATCCTCCGCCACCTCGCCGCAGGCGGCAGCGTCTCTGAAGTCGCCATCGAAGTGTCATCGCACGCGATGGAGATGGGTCGCGTGAACGGAACGTCGTTCGACCTGGTCGCATTCACCAATCTTTCGCAAGACCACCTCGACTACCACCGCACGATGGAGGATTACTTCGGGGCCAAGGCCAAGCTGTTCGCACCGAGTTGGGCACCTCGAGGCGTCGTGTGGGTTGACGATCCGTGGGGTCGGCGTCTCGCAGAGCAGTCGCCGATTCCCGTTGTCACAGTGGGCACCGATCCAAAGGACGATGTGACCGTCGCCTACGGTGTCGATACGCCACACGGCAGTACATACGAGCTGGCTCTCGCGGGGAGGACTGTGGCGGTGAAGAGCGCCCTGGCCGGCCGCTTCAATGTAGCCAACGCTGCGATCGCGCTGACTTGTGCGCATCTCCAAGGCTGGGACCTGGACGCGTGCATATTGCGTCTTGCCGAGATGGAGCCGATCCCCGGGCGCTACAACATCATCGAAAACGATCGTGCTATTTGGGTCGTCGTTGATTACGCACACACCCCGGACGCCATCAAAAGCGTTATCGAGGAGTCCCGGGGGATTGTGACCGGGCGCGTAATCGCCCTCGTCGGCGCAGGTGGGGATCGAGATCGCGAGAAGCGGCCGCTGATGGGGCAAGCGCTCACCGATGCCGATGTGGCCATCCTCACAACGGATAATCCTCGCTCGGAGGATCCTGCGGAGATCCTCGATCAGGTTCTCTCCGGGGTACCGGTCGATCGTGCCGTAACCGTCGAACCCGATCGACGTCTCGCGATTCGAAACGCCCTCGAAATGGCCGAGCCGGGCGACGTGGTCCTCATCCTCGGCAAGGGCCACGAGACCGGGCAGGAATTCGCCGACCGTGTCTTGCCGTTCAACGACACGGAAGTCGCCCGAGAAGAGCTCGCCCGACTCGGAGGTCGGTCATGAAGCCGCGGACTCTCGCTGAGCTCGCTGACGCCCTCGGCATGGTTGCCATCGATGACACCGACGCTGTTATCCAGCGAGTGGTCACCGACTCCCGTGAGGTGCGGTCGGGCGATCTGTTTGTAGGTGTGACCGGTGAGGCATTCGATGGCAACGCCTTTGTGGAGGCCGCAGTCGGTGCTGGAGCAGTTGGCGTAGTCACATCGCGCAACGACGTCGATGGAATTCCGCGACTGCATGTCGCCGATCCGCTGGCTGCTCTCCGCGATATCGCCGCGCTCGCACGCCGTGAACTGTCGATTCCGGTTGTGGCAATCACCGGTTCTTCCGGAAAGACGTCGACCAAAGACCTTCTTGCCGGTGCCTTGCCGAACTCCTGGGTTTCCCCTCGGTCGTTCAACAATGAGATCGGCGTCCCCCTCACCGTTCTGGCTACTCCCGGTGACGTCGACTTCCTGGTTGCCGAGGTCGGGTCACGTGGTCGCGGTCATATCGAATACTTGATGGCCGCCGTTCGCCCCGATGTCTCGATCATTACGAATCTCGGTGTGGTCCACCTCGAAACGTTCGGGACGACCGACGACCTTGCGGACGCAAAGTACGAATTGGTCGAGGCGCTGCAGCACGACGGAACCGCAGTCCTACCGGCCGGCGATCTACGGCTGCATCGGGGTCACCCGGGGCGCACTCTGACCTTCGGACCGGAGGAGCACGCCGACGTACGCGTGGCGGAGGTGACAGTCGACGAGCTTGGGTATCCGTCGTTTGAGCTCAGCTATCGGGAGCACGCAGCCTCGGTCACACTTGCGGTCGCCGGCGCCCATCAGGCGCTAAATGCGGCTGCAGCTGTTGCCGCCGGCCTCGCTCTCGGCGTTGACTTCGACCAGCTGGTTGCCGGCATTCAGACCGCCACCGGCTCCCAGTGGCGCATGGAAATCCACCGCGGACGATTCACAGTCGTCAATGATGCCTACAACGCAAACCCGGATTCAGTGGAAGCAGCAATGAGAACAGTGGCAGAAATGCCGGGGAGACACATCGCCGTGCTCGGCACGATGGCGGAACTGGGTCCCCTCGAACAATCAGAACACGAACGAATCGGGAGGCTTGCTGCCGACCTCGGGTTTGCGACGATCATCACAGTTGGTGATGAGCCAGGTATCGCCCGCGCAGCTGGGCCAATCGCTCGCAATGTCGCGGATGCGGATGCCGCGTATGACGTCGTGAGCAGGATCGTCGGCGACGACGACGTTGTCTTGGTCAAAGCCTCGCGTGCGGTTGGATTGGAGCAGCTAGCGCTTCGCCTTGCGGCGGAGGTGACCGGATGATTTCGATTCTCATCGCCGTTGCGACGTCTTTTGTCATTGCGATCTTTGGAACACCGATAGCGATTCGCACCCTGCGCACCCACAACATCGGTCAGTTCATCCAGGAAGAGGTCGAAGGGCACCATCACAAGCGCGGCACTCCCACGATGGGTGGGGTTGTGATCATCGGCGCCGTCGTCGTCGGCTACTTCGCCGCCCACATCCGTGTCTGGGAATGGGGGTCCGGAGCCAACCTCGAGTTCCTCACCCCAAAGGGACAGGGTTTGCTGGCACTCATGGCCTTCGTCGGCATGGGGTTGATCGGCTTCTTCGATGACTTCGTCAAGTACGCCCGCAAACAGAACATGGGTCTCTCGAAACGATGGAAGTTCATCGGGCAGCTGTTAGTAGCCGTGTTGTTTGCTTGGGGTGCGGTTGCCCTGGACACCAGCACCGAGCTGTCCTTCACGCGTGGTCTCGGGATCGACCTCGGCCCGTGGCTGTACGGCGTGCTTGTCCTTTTCCTCCTGACAGCAGCTGCAAACGCAGTCAATCTGACCGACGGGCTTGACGGATTGGTCGCCGGGAGTAGCGGGCTCGTCTTCGGTGCGTTCATCCTGATCGCCTTCTGGCAATCCCGCAATCCCACTTTCTATGAGGTCGAGGGTGCCCTTGATCTGGCGATGCTGGCCGGCGCCGTTGTTGGCGCCGCTCTCGGCTTCCTCTGGTGGAACGCGGCTCCCGCCCGCATCTTCATGGGAGATACCGGTTCGCAGGCGATCGGTGGCGCCCTGGCCGCCCTGGCGCTATTGACCAATACCCACCTTCTGCTGATCTTCCTGGGCGGTCTCTACATGATGACGACCTTGTCGGTCATTATTCAGGTGTTCACGTTCCGGGTTTGGGGCAAGCGGGTTTTTCGGATAGCCCCCATTCATCACCACTTCGAGATGAAGGGTTGGCCGGAAACCACCGTGATCATTCGCTTCTGGATTCTGGCCGGTCTTGGCGTTGCCGTCGGCGTCGGTCTGTTTTATGCCGACTTCCTCCGTGCCACCAATGGCGGTGTGCTGCCATGAGAGTGCTCGTGCTCGGAGGAGCAGTCAGCGGTGTTGCCGCCGCCCGCCTGGCCGCCGCACGCGGCGATGAGGTGGTCGTCTACGACCGCCGACCGATCGAGCTAGCCGACTTGGAGGTGGCCGGCGGCGACTGGGACTCAGCAATTCTTCAAGGCGTCGAACTCGTCGTGACCAGCCCCGGCTTCCCCGAACACGTTGGTGCAATCCCGGATGTCATGGCGGCGGGCCTGCCGCTGGTCAGCGAGATGGAGTACGCCGTCTCCCAGTTGAACATTCCGTACGCTGCGGTCACGGGAACCAACGGAAAGACGACAGTCACATCTGTTGCAGCCGAGATGCTGAAGGAATCCGGCGTCGACGCATCGGCGGCAGGCAACATCGGAACCGCGCTATCGGACTTGGTTCTTTCGCCACCCGCAGTTGTGGTCATCGAAGCGTCGAGTTTTCAACTGCGCTTTATCGATCAGTTCCGCCCGGTGGCGGCGGCGCTTCTCAACATCGCCCCGGACCATCTCGACTGGCATACCGACATGGCCGAATACATCGCAGCGAAACAGAGGATTTTCGAGAACCAAACCGCAGCCGACATCCTTGTCTTCGATGCAGATGATCCCGGCGCCGCGCAGGCCGTCGTCATTGCGGCTTCCCGGCCGATCCCGGTGAGCGGACGGCGGATCCCCGTCGGGGGAAGCGGTGTCGCCGGGGATAGCCTCGTTGTGGCAGGTACGAGATACCCGAGGCCGAATCTCGACCGCGCCTACACGATGGACCTCGTCGCCGCGGGCGAGCTGGCGGCTCATCTCGGTGCTTCGCCTGCCGGCATCGGGGCGACCATTGCTCGCTTCCGTCCAGGTCAGCATCGTCGCACTGTCGTCGGCGTCTGGAACGACGTGGCGTGGGTCAACGACTCCAAAGCCACTAATCCCCACGCCGCCGTTGCGTCGGTGGAGGCCTATCCGTCGGTCCTTCTCATCGCCGGCGGCAGGAACAAGGGTTTGGATCTGACGCCAATCGTGGCCGCGCCGACCGTACGTAGAGTGATCGGGATCGGGGAGGCTGCACCGGAGCTGGCCGCGGCAACCGACGGTGAACGCTTCATTGCCGCCGATGGTCTGCGCGATGCCATCGATGTGGCCGACTCCCTGGCCGTGGCGGGTGACACGGTATTACTGGCACCGGGTTGTGCCAGCTTCGACATGTTTGATTCGTATGCCGCTCGCGGCGATGAGTTCACCAAGCTTGTACTTGCCAAAAAGGGGGAGAACGGTGGCAACTAGGGTCACACCAATCAGCGAGGCGCGTTCATTCGCGACCAAGCGCGAGCCGCGGTCGGGGCGCATCTCTGTTCTGCTGCTGCTCCCGGTCGTAATCCTTCTGATCATCGGCCTCGGTGCGTTGCTGTCCGCATCGTCCGTCCTTGCGATCCGCGAGGGCTTTGCGGACAATCTCTACTACTTCAAGCGACAAGTCCTCTTCGCAAGCCTTGGCCTGGTCTGTCTTGTCGCCGGCGCCCGAATTCCCTATCGCTGGTATCAGCGTGCTGCGTTGCCGATATTCGTGCTGGCCGTTATCGGTCTCGTCGCAACACTCATCATCGGCGATGTCCGGGGAGGCGCGCAGCGCTGGATCGAACTCGGGCCGGTCACCCTGCAGGCCTCAGAGTTTGCCAAGTTTGCGGTTGTGGTGATGCTGGCGAGCGTGTTGACGCGGAAGGCTCACTACCTCGGCTCGTTCGGACATGTGTTCTGGCCGGTAGCCGCCACCCTCGTGATTGTCGGTGGTTTGCTCATGCTGCAGCCCGATTTCGGCACGACCGTCCTGGTGGCCGCATCCGCCTTCACGGTTTTGGTTGCATCAAGTGCCCGAATCCGCGACATCATCGGGATCGCGACGCTGGGTCTGACGACCGGTGCCATGCTGGCTGTCGCAGCTCCGTATCGCCTGGAGCGGCTGACCAGCTTCCTCGACGCGACCCCGGACGTTCTCGGCGACGGATACCACGCCCACCAAAGCCTGGTCGCACTCGGTACCGGGGGTTGGTTCGGGGTCGGGCTTGGGGCCAGCCGGGCACGCTGGTCGTTCCTGCCCAACGCCCACAGCGACTTCATCTTCTCGATCATCGGTGAAGAGACGGGACTTGCCGGTTCGTTCGCCGTCATCTCCCTCTTCCTGGTGGTCGCGATCGTTGGTGTCACGATTGCCCTTCGGGCCAAAGATGACTTCGGGAGGCTTGTCGCCATCGGGCTGGTGTCGTGGCTGACGTTCCAGGCCCTCGTGAATATCGGTGGTGTGATCAAACTGCTTCCGATCACGGGTGTTCCGCTGCCGTTCCTGTCGGCTGGAGGGAGCGCGATGATGGCCAATCTGTTCATAGTCGGCGTGCTGATAAATATCGCCAGAATGTCCCCTCGGCGATCCATCAACGAAAGCGAAGCAAAGTGACATATGCCTTTGCTGCTGCCGGTACCGGTGGCCATGTATTCCCTGCCCTCTCCGTTGCCGATGCCCTAGTTGCCGGGGGAGTGCCTCGTGATGAGATTGTCTTTTTTGGCGGTGATCGCATGGAGGCAAAGACTGTTCCCGCTGCAGGCTACGATTTCGTTCCCGTCGAGCTACGTGGCCTCAAGCGGTCTCTATCGCTCCAGAACCTCGGCATCCCGAAGGTTGTCTGGGCTGCCCGCAACAAGATGGCCGAGGAGATGGAGCGGCGCGGCACCAGGGCGTGCATCGTTTTTGGTGGCTACGTATCGGTCCCCGCCGCCATGGCCGGCCGCAAGGTGGGCGCCGAGATATTCGTCCAAGAGCAGAACGCAAGGCCAGGTTTGGCGAACCGATTTGTGGCCAGAACGGCAAAGCGGGTCTTTGTAGGATTCCCCGCCGCCCGGAGTCGTCTCAAAGGCGCTGAGTTGACCGGTAACCCGCTCCGGCCCGTGTTCTCACATTTTGATCGCGACGCGATGCGGCAGGAGGCGCGGGCAAGATACGGACTCCCGCCGGACCTGCCTGTGCTCGGGGTTCTCGGCGGCAGCCTTGGAGCCAAAGTCCTCAACGAAGCGATCGAGGCCCTGGTACTGAGCATCGATCCTGACCACCTGGCGATTGTCCATCTCACCGGCCGACCCCACTTTGCCGAGATCGAGGAGTTGGCCAAGCGTTCAGCGGTGGAGTGGCACCCGGTGGCATTCGAGGACAGGATGGATCTCTTCTACGCGGCGTCGGACCTGGTCCTGTCGCGCGCTGGTGCGATGACGATAAACGAGCTTGCTGCAACCGGTACTCCCGCCGTTGTGGTTCCATTGGGCCTCGGCACCAACCAGGCGGCAAATGTTATGGACCTCGAATCCGCGGGAGGATTGGTCCACGTGTCCCAGGCACAAGTAGACCAGGTACCGGTCGTGGTAGATCAGCTGATAGTCGACCGTGCCCGGCGGGCAGCGATGAGCACGGTGATGGCGAGTCATGGTCGCCCGGCTGCCGCCCGCATCATCGCGGGTGCCCTTCAAGAGGCTGTCAATGGTTAAACCGAAGTCCCTCGACGGATTCAACAAGATTCATATGGTGGGCGTTGCCGGCGCAGGTATGAGCGGTCTCGCCAAACTTCTGGCTGGTCTCGGATACGACGTGACCGGGTCCGATCTGAAGCCAAGCCGGGTGCTCGATGCGCTGGAAGACATCGGTATCGAGACCTGGGTGGGCCATCGCCCTGAGAGGATGAGCGAACCCGATTTGGTGGTCGCCTCGTCGGCGGTTCCCAAATCGGACCCTGAGCTCGTCGCAGCCGCCGGACACGGAATAGTCGTTTGGGAGAGACCTGCTCTCTTGGACGCATTCACCGCCGCCATGCCCGGAATCGGCATTACGGGCACCCACGGTAAGACGACAACGACCGGCCTGATGGTCGCCGCGATGGAGGGCATCGGCATCGACCCGACCTTCCTTGTCGGCGGGGAGCTGGTGGCGCAGAACACCTTCGCCCATATTGGCGACCGCGACGTGTTTGTGCTCGAAGCCGATGAGGCGTTCGGGACGTTTCGACATCTCCACTTGCGGGGTCTGCTCGTAACAAACATCGAGGCAGACCATCTTGACTTCTACAAAACCGTCTATGCCCTCGAGGAAGCGTTTGCGCTCGTGGCCAACCGAACCGAGGGCCCGGTCGTCGGATGCATTGACGATCCCGGTGTGCAACGTCTGGCGCAACGAACGGAACTGATCACCTACGGGCAAAGCCCGGCTGCCCACTGGCAGTTGCTGGACTTGGTCCACGGTGTGGGTGAGATCAGTTTCCGGCTGGAGGGACCTGCGACCACTATCGACGTTCGTGTCCCGCGCCCCGGAGTTCACATTGCCCTGGACGCGGCGGGGGCGATCGCCTTCCTTGCGGAGCTCGGCTACGACCCGCATCTCGCTGCTTCCGGTATCGCCAAGTTCGGCGGCGTGCGTCGTCGCTTCGAAACCAGGGCGCGCATCGGAGGGGTTACCGTGATCGATGACTACGCCCATCACCCCACCGAAGTGGCCGCAACGATAAGTGCGGGACGTCTTGGTGGCTGGCGTCGAGTGTGGGCGATCTTCCAACCTCACCGCTACACACGCACTGCAGCACTGGGTCCCACGTTTGGTGAACCGCTGGCGAGTGCCGACCACGTTGTGGTCACTGATGTCTATTCAGCCGGGGAAGCTCCACAACCGGGGGTCACCGGGCGTGTCGTCGCCGATGCAGTCAGCGCCGCAGGTGGTGACGTTCGCTACATTCCTTCGATACGATCGGTGGCCGCTGCAATAGTTCCTGAACTGGCTGAAGGCGACGTTGTGTTGCTTCTTGGTGCCGGTGATGTGAACAGCATTGCCGATGAGATCGCAGCGGCGTTGGGCGGCAGGGCGTGATTCTCGATGACCTGGTGGTTGCGGGATTGGTGGAACGCAACCGGCCTCTCGGGGCGATGACCACATACAAGTTCGGCGGGCCGGCGGCTTGGTTCGCAGAGGTCGGCACGATGACAGATCTGAAGAGGGTGCTCGATGCGGCTGGTGCCACACCCGGTGAACCGCCGTTGTTCGTTCTTGGCCGCGGGTCAAATGTTGTCGTGGCCGATGCCGGGTATCCGGGCGTCGTTATCCGCCTCGGGGGCGAATTCAACCAGGCGTCGTTCGCCGGTGACACTGTGACCGCAGGGGCGGGCGTGTCGCTGCCTCGACTCGCCAGATTCTGTGCCGCCGAAGGGCGCGGTGGTCTCGAGTTCTATGTCGGTATCCCCGGTTCGGTTGGTGGAGCTGTCGTCATGAACGCCGGCGGCCATGGTTCCGACACTGCCGAGTGGTTGCTGGATGCCTCTGTTCTCCATACGCTGCACGGTCGCACCTCGACCGAAGACGCGCAGAGTCTCGAGCTGTCCTACCGCCACAGCAATCTGGGACCCTGGCATGTCGTTCTCAGCGCACGCTTTCGGACGGTGGCTCGCACCCGAGAGGAATCCGAGACTCTGATGCGGGAGATCACTGCCTGGCGTCGTGAGAAGCAACCGGGGGGAACGTACAACGCGGGAAGTGCCTTCAAGAATCCGCCCGGCGATGCCGCAGGGAGGATCATCGATGCGGCGGGGCTCAAGGGTTTCCGTATTGGGGGAGTGTCGGTCTCCGACCGTCATGCCAACTTCTTCGTGGCATCCGACGAAGCAACGGCTCAGGATGTCTATGACTTGGTACATGCGGTTCGCGATTCCGTACTCGAACAGGTCGGTGTAATGCTCGAACCTGAGATCCGATTTGTCGGCGACTTCGGCACAACATCGTGACGGACCAGGTCGATCCGCGCCTGGCCCGGCGGCGCCGCGAGGTCCAAGAAGCGAGCGCCCGGAGGCGGCTGCGCTGGACCATATGGCTGCTAGCGATTGCAGTTACGGCCGGTCTCGTGATCGCCGTCTTCCAGTCGTCTTGGTTTGCCGTCGAGACGATCACAGTTGCGGGAGCCGAGCGAACCCAGGTTCTGAGAATCATGAGCGACATGGGTGTCGA
>CBDUNF010000119.1:0-10823 GCA_965368515.1 uncultured bacterium | reverse complement strand
GACGTCTGCAGAATGCCCTTATAGAGCTTTGCCGACTGATCCAGCAGATCCTGGATCTGGGCTCCGGTGAGATCCATTACGAACAGGGTGTTGCCAAACGGCAGCACCTCGAACGTATCACCCCAGGTCACGGTGTGCGGCAGCGTCGCACCGTCGGGGATCAGGATGTCGGCCCGCAACCCACCAGGGTTGGTGAATGCCGCGTCGATTGTGCCGTTCAGCTCACCGTCGTCGTAGAGATCGGCGCTCCACAGCATGGAGTCGGTGACGATGTCACCAACAATCGACTCGTTGTTGTAGTCGCGCGTCAGGTCGATGTTGGTCAGCGCAACCGGCTCGTCAACGATCGGGGCAACGACCTCGGCCCAGTAGGCAACCCGGTCGGTAATGCCCTGATCTGGCAATGTGTCTCGGATCCACTCGGCATCAGCCCGAAGTGAGTCTGCAAGATCGGCGTCGATCGCCCAGCCGTCGAAGGCACGGACCACCCAGCCAAAGAACCGCAGCGCACGGTCCAGATACCGGAGATTCCCGTCTGCGTAAGCCTCCTCGGCACGGACCAGCATCTTGGTCAGATAGTCATAGACATAACTACGCGTGATGAGGCCATCGGCGTATGCGTCATCAACGGCCGTCGCCAGATTGGCAATGGTCGCCGACGGATCAAGCACCGTGTGCAATTGATAGTTGCCGACGGTGATGCCCTGGGTGGTCTTGTTGATCGACAGGTCGATCTGACCAACCCAACGCCCGTAATAGCCAGCCGCAACGATCGCGGTGTCACCGACATAGACCGGTTCAGCTAGAGCCTGGTGCTGGTGGCCACCGATCATCAGATCGACCGGAGCGCCCGCATCGATGAGCTCTTGGGCAACGGTGGCGAGACCGTCGTACGGACCACTGTCCTCCGTGCCCATATGGACGACGACAACCAGGGCATCTGCCTGCTCGAGGATCTCGTCGCGATAGTGCAGGACAGTCTCAGCGAGGTCTTTGAATTCGAGTCCGGCGGTTGTCCCAATCAGGGTCACCTCGGGTGTTTCTTGACCGGCAAGACCGAGGACACCCAGCTTGGCTTTGTTCCGCCCTGAGCCAACATCGAGAATGGTGTAGGGCTCGGCGTAATCAGGAAGGTCCCACTCTGTGCCCTCGAGCACGACGTTGGCGCCGAGCCACGGGAACTCGGACTGTGCCACACGGGCGGCGAGTTCCTCCTGGCCCTTGTCGAACTCGTGATTGCCGAACACAGCGGCGTCGTAGCCCATCCGGTTGTAGATGTCGATGGTGCTTTCACCCATCAGCAATTGCGAAATCGCCGGCGCCGCAAAGTACACATCACCAGCATCGAGCATCACAACGTTCTTGTGTCCCACGGTGTCTTTGATGTGATCGACTACCCCGGCGAGGTTGGCCGAGCCACCACGTCCCTTGTAGTCGGTCTCGAGACGGCCGTGGAAGTCGTTGGTGTGAACGACGGTGATCTCAGCGACCTCGCTGGGACCCCACCGATCAGCCCTTTCAGTTGCTGAGGCTGTTGCCGGGATGATCATCGCAATGACCATGGCGACAAGAAGAAGCCTTCTTGAACGGTTGCGCATTGTTCCTCCTCCGCGCGGTTCCCCTTTCCAGCGCCATACGAAGCCCTGAGCCTTCTCCTTTCGCCGGCCGCCGCGGCGCCGTACCCTCAAACATGCATCGCGTCACTGCAAGTTTCAAGGGGCGAAGGTCCTCGGCAGTCCCATTCCGACGAACCCCACCGGTTGCCACGTACGATCACGAGTGGTCATTCGCCCAGCCAGGTCCTTTCCCACCACCACCACCACACGATCGGCCAAACCTCACGACGGCGCTGCTTCCGCAAATCACGATCTGCGCACCGCGGCGGCGCACTACCTGTACCGGAAACCGATCGTCGGAGCCGGCTAAACGAGGCCCGCGGCGACCCCTTGGAGCGACCGATAGACCTCGGTTCTGCGCAGCCGGGCGACATCGCCGAGCGCGTCTTCCAGATCCGCGTCATAGGGAATCGCACCAAGGAATGGAATCTCGAAGGCACTCGCCAGAGAGTGCACGGCATCTCCTTTGCCACGGCCCATGTTCTCGAGAAGACCGACCATCGAGACGTTGAGCTCGGCAAACAGCTGCAGGGCCCTCCGCACGCTCTCGATCACAACCCGCGACCCGTTGCCGACCAGAAGGAACTCAACACGGGGCAGGAGATTGATCACGTCGAGGCTGGTGTCGCCAAGCCCGGGCGGCATATCGAGCACAAGCACATCGAGGCTGCCCCAGCGTGTGATCGCGAGAAGCTCCAGTAGGGCACTGGTAGCAGCATCACCTCGCAGCGGAACTGGTGCCTCTCCGGCGAAGAATGCGACAGACATCATGTCGATGCCATGCACCAGGTGCGGATCAATGCCGAACTCTTCCTTCGGGAACCTGCGATCGACACCAAGCACGATGTGGTCGCTCGGGGACGTGAAGTCGAGGTCGAACAAGCCAACCTTCTTGCCGGTGTCGGCGAGTGCTAGAGCCAGCGCCGAGGCGACGACGCTCTTTCCGATTCCGCCCTTGCTCCCGGTGACGCCGACGATGCGGGCTACTCCGCTGAGACGTTCGTCAACAACGACCGCACGCGGATCAATGCTGCTAGTCGGACTCATCATCCCCGCTCCCCTCGATCCGTTCGAGGGTTATTCCGCGCCCCTGGCGAATGTCGAAGTCCGGGCTGCCGCACGAAGGGCACCGCGCGTAGGCATGTGACAGCTCCGGAATGAAGTGAACCGATTCGCCCTCATCTCCCTCGCCGTCGATATCCACTTCGTCGCGTCCGTAGTCGGTTCCGCACGCCCGGCACTCGAACCTGACCTTCTCCTCGGCTACGTCGAAGACCACTCCAGCGA
Organism: uncultured bacterium; assembly: GCA_965368515.1. Classification (GTDB taxonomy): domain Bacteria; phylum Actinomycetota; class Acidimicrobiia; order Spongiisociales; family UBA5794; genus JAAETI01. Next base: position 7,920 of record CBDUNF010000119.1, on the reverse strand, counting down.
GACGGGCGTCCTGAGCCGGCACGACATTCACCAGCGAGTACTCGAAGAGCTCCCTCTCGATCTGCTGCAACTCTCCGACCTTCACGATGATCCGATCGATTCGATTCATACCGGCATCGTCGGCGGCGCGTAGCGCAGCCTTCACGACCGAGTCGGCGAGCGCTAGTTCATGCATGTGTGTAGCCGTTCATCGGGGTGATGCTAGAAGACTCGCCGTTGGTCCCGGATTGTCTCCAGGAATCGCTGAATCCCACTGATCACATAGTGCGTGCGTAGCGAGTCGAGGGCGTCAAAAGCATGGTTCGCACCGGGCACCTCAACATACCCGACTGAGTTAGTCGACACAGCGGACAGCGCCGCAACGAACTGATGTGCCTCCGCCGTGGGCACCACTGAGTCGGCTGCACCGTGGACCACCAGGAAAGGAGGGGCGGCGGCGTGTACCTGGTCGAGCGGCGATGCTTGCCGAAACAGCGCCTCATCGGTTTCCCGGTCTGCCTTCATCACCCAGCGCGGGATTATCGGCCAATCATCTCGTGTCGAATTCCTATTCAGGAAGTCGTAGATGCCGTAAACCGGAACCGCCGCTTGGACAGTGGTGTCGGCGTTCTCAAACCCAGGCTGATACTCCGGCCGGTTTGCGGTGAGCGCAACCAAGGCGGCCAGATGCGCACCCGCTGATCCGCCGCTGATCGCAATGAAGCCGGGGTCGACACCGGCGGAGGCGCCTTCGTCGCGGAGCCAGGCAAGCGCCCGTTTCAGGGCGACTAGTTGGTCCGGGAAGGTGGCCTCGGGGACAAGTGGATAGGAAGCCGATACGCCGACCCATCCCTGCTGAGCCAGGCGATGGAGCAGCGGACGTCCCTGTTGCCTGCGATTGCCACCCCGCCACGATCCCCCATGGACGTAGAGCAAGGTGGGCCTTGGACCTGGGGGCGTACCCTTCCCGCGATAGATGTCGAGGTGCAATCCCGCGGCATACTCGATGTCCTCGAGCCGATCGACGTCGCCGGGTAATCGGTACGGATATGCCGCCAACACTCGACGCCACTCGATGTGCGCAAAGCCGGTAGCGTCGACGCCGACCTCGGCGAGGGCTTCGGCCATGACCCGCTTCGTGCTTGCGGCGCGCCACTGGATCACCACATAGGCAGCCCACGTGATCAAGGTCATGGCGAGACCAACTCGACCGGCGAGGTGATTCAGGGCACCGGCAGCGATGAGAGCTGCGGCTGCACCGGCATGGAGCAGGACCCGCAACGGCACTGCCTCTGCAGTGAGCATGGTCGGCAGGAAGGGGGGACGCAGGACCGGACTTCGATCGGTGGCCGGGCCACGCAACGCGTTCCACGCTCCGATTAGTCCAATCAGGCTGATAAGAAAGAGAAGTACTGCCGCGATCATGGGGGCAGCATATTCGGGTGATCGACCCTCGATAGGCGCTCGCCGCCCCCGCTCGCACCGATCAACCAGGGATCAGCCGCACACTCAGTGACATTGGTCCCTATTCTCATATCCCTGGTGAGCGGACAATGGATTGTCCGCTCTGCATATGTGCCCGTACGGCATCGCGGGCGAGGAAGGTACCGGCTACAAGGGAGTAGGCGATGGCCATTGAGGTCCGCAAAGTCGTGCTCGAGAGCGTTAGTGACGCATCTGGTTTGGCGGCCCTGATCGAAGAAGGTGCGTTCGACGCCGACGGCGTTGTCGCGGTTGTCGGCAAGACGGAGGGCAACGGTGGCGTCAACGACTTCACCCGAATCCTCGCCGACCAGGCGTTCCGCAAGGTCCTGATAGAGAAGGGCACCCGGCCCTACGAAGAGGTCAAGGAAATCCCCATGGTGTGGTCTGGTGGCACCGACGGCATCCTCACCCCGCACGCCACGATTTTTGCCAACGTAGCCAACGACCAGCCCGCGTCCGACGAGCCACGCCTCGTCGTGGGCTACGCGATGAGCGATGTGATCCTGCCCGAGGACATCGGACGTCCCGCCATGGTTGAGAAGGTCGCTGAAGGCGTGCGCCGAGCCATGGCCGAGGCGGGCATCGAAGACCCTGCCGACGTTCACTATGTTCAGACCAAGACCCCGCTGTTGGTAATGGAAACCATCAACGATGCCAAGTCACGCGGTCACTCGGTCTTCACCGAGGATCCGCTCGAGTCGATGAATGTGTCCAACGGCACCTCAGCCCTGGGTATTGCCGTCGCTCTCGGCGAGATCGGCATGCCGACCGCCGAGCAGATTGGCCATGACCTCGGTCTGTACTCCTCGGTAGCCTCTTGCTCCTCTGGTGTCGAGCTTGACCAGGCGCAAACGGTCGTGGTCGGCAACGTCCCTGGAGCCGGTGGCCGCTACCGAATAGGTCACGACGTGATGAATGACGCTCTCGACCAGGAAGGTGTCTACCGGGCCATCCGATCGGCAGGTCTCGAACTCCCTGAGCGTGCCAAGCCCCAGGATCTCGACGGCCGGGTCGTCAACATGTTCGTCAAGTGTGAAGCCGACCCGACCTCGCGTCTGCGAGGCCGCCGGCAGGTGTCCCTCGACGATTCCGATGTGCACCATCATCGCCACATCAAGGGTGCGGTTGGTGGAGTCGTTGCCGCGGCCGTAGACGACGCCGCCGTGTTCGTGTCCGTCGCCGCACTGCATCAAGGCCCGAGCGGTGGCGGCCCCGTCGCAGCAATCGTGGACCTCGGATAGAGAACCGTGACGAACCCCGAGACGATAGAGACCCAGCCCCCTCCGACGCCCGCCCGGGTGTCGGGGGTGGGCAGCACCGCCGTCCACGGCCTCGTGACCGGTGCAGGCAGCGAAGCGATGGTTCTCGGGATGTCGAGCCATGCGGTCTGGCTGGCAGTCGACGACCGTGTCATCGTCGTGTCGACCAACGATGCCACCCGTCTTCCCAACGGAATCCAGATTGCAGCCGGGTCCTCAGACAACCTCTTCAGCGCCGTAACCCATGGGGCTCCGGTTGACATCGGACATGGCCGGGTGATGCTCGAGGGACTCGCTGTCAGCGTGGCACGATGGTGGGATCCCCGCCCCGCGTTGGCATCGGTCTCCACCGAACAGCTCGCCGCCGCACTTGTCGACCTGCCCAACGATGTCCCCGACATCAACTCGCATGCCCTGCACAACGCTTTTGTAGCCCACTCGGCGGGTGGGGTCCTCCACGCGGCTCGCTCTTTGCTGGGGAAGGGACCTGGACTCACTCCGGAAGGTGATGATTATCTCGCCGGTGCGCTGGCGGCGACGAGGTTGCTTGCCGAGTCTTTGGGCATGGAGCGAACCGTGTCGATGATGGCCGGAATCTCGGTACCGCTAGCCCGCCTTGCCGAGGCGCGCACCACAACGTTCTCGGCCGCGCTCATCCAATCGGCGTTGCGGGGCCAGGTCGCTGAACCAGCCGGAGCGCTTCTGCGGTCGCTCACGGGACGCGGCGACATCCGCGCCAGCCATCTTGGACTGATCCGAGTCGGTCACAGCTCCGGACCGGCGCTGGCAGCCGGCATCGTGCTCGGCGCCCAGTCCCTCATCGAATCTGTCGCCCGCGTCCGCCAATAGCCTGCAGCGGCATATCCAGGCGAGAACAATGAAGCAGCTAAGGATCGCCCTCCGCGGCACGATTCTCCTTGCCGGCGCTTGCAGCGGCAACAGCGACATCCAAACGGTCGCGTCGCCACCTCCCACCCCGGCCGAAGAGCTCGATGCCGCCGTGCGTAGTGCCGCCCGCGCCTTGATCGATGTGCCGGGTGCCAGCGCAACCGAGTCCAGATATGGCGACAATGGCTCGCTCACGACAACCCGGTAACTGCAATGGTCGGCGAATGAGACGTGATCCTGGGACCACTAGACAACCTGCAACGAGTCTCGCGGTCACCTAACCTCGGGCTATGGACATACCGGCCACGCTCGGCTGGCTCGAAGACTCGGAGCAAGGGCGCCTCTGGCTCACCGAGCTACCAAACACATTGGCTGCTTGTCTGGCGGACTGGGAACTCCGGCCGGGCGAACCGTATGCGGGCTCATACGTGTCATACGTCGCGCCGGTCATCGACAGACATGGCAGCGAGCTGGTGCTCAAGATCCAGTGGCCCCATCGGGAGAGCGACGCCGAAGCGGATGCCCTGACCAACTGGGATGGCAACGGAGCGATCCGGCTCCTCGCCCATGACCCCGAGCGTCATGCGCTACTGCTCGAGAGGTGCACGCCGGGCAGCCGCCTGTCAACGACAGGTCCCGAAACAGGGCTACGGGTGATGATTGACCTGCTCCCTCGGCTATGGGTACCCCCATCCGCTTCCTTCAATCTGCTTGCGGACGAGGTCGATCGGTGGATCACCAACCTGCCGCTCGAGTTTGAGAAAGCAGGCGAACCGTTTGAGAAGAGCCTGCTCGATGACGTCATCGCGATCCTTCGCGTTCTCAAAGCAACTCAGGGCGAGCAGGTTCTGTTACACCAAGACCTCCACGCCGACAACGTACTCAGCGCACAACGCGAACCTTGGCTCGCTATCGATCCCAAGCCCCTAGTTGGTGAGCGCGAGTACGGGCTCAGCCCGATCATCCGCTCTGCCGAGTTCGGCCACAGCAAAGAGCACGTGCTGTACCGCCTCGACCGGCTCACGCACGAGCTGGGCATCGATCGGGATCGAGCTCGGCTGTGGGCGGCCGGGCAAGCGATTGCCTGGGGATTCGAGAACGGTCAGGTTCTGCCCGACCACATCGAGACCGCCCGGTGGCTCCTCGCAGCTTGACCGCGAGCCAAAGCCACGGCATGGTCCGCAGACAGCCGATTCCCCATGTATAGGGTGGCGGAGAAGGTTGTCAATCGAGTCCCCGTCCAGAAGGAGCCGTCATGGAAGTGATCTTGGTCCGCACCGCCAGCCTCGGCGACGCCACCTACATCGCCATCCACGGAGACAGCGCTCTCGTCATCGACCCGCAGCGGGACACCGGTCGGTTCACCGAGGTCCTCGATGACCGAGGAGTCACGCTCACCCATGTGCTCGAGACGCATCTGCACAACGACTACATCTCCGGTGGCCGTGACCTCGCCAGAGCTCGCGGTGCTGACCTCGTGCTCCCAGCAGCGTCGGGCGCCGCTTTCGCATTCCGGCCCGCCTTCCACAACGAAGAGCTGACCGGCGGCAATGGCCTGGCGATCCGCCCGCTCCACACTCCGGGCCACACCCCAGAGCACACCAGCTACCTCATACTCGTCGATGGTGAGGAACAGGCAGTCTTCACCGGCGGGAGCCTCCTCGTCGGTGCCGCAGGACGGTCCGACCTGCTCGGGTTTGAGTACGCCCGGCAACTGTCACGGCTTCAATACGGCAGCCTGCAGCTACTTGGGAGCCTTCCCGACGAGACGGGCGTGTTCCCCACGCATGGCGAGGGCTCATTCTGCACGGCCTCCGGGGCCGGCAGGACCACGTCGACGATCGGCCGGGAAAAGGCCGAGAACGCCCTGTATCGCTTCGATGACCCGGAGGCGTTCGCCGACGATCAGCTGAGCAGCCTTGTTCCGTACCCCAGCTACTACGCACACATGGGTCCGACCAACAAGCAGAACCCGACCGCTCTCGATGTGGCAGCTCCGCCTGAGCTCTCTCCGGACGATGCTGCGGAGGCCATCGCAGATGGTGCGGTGGTGCTGGACGGCCGGAAACGCGATGCCGTGGCCGCAGGTCGTATCGCAGGGTCAGTTGGTATCGAGATCGGTGACTCCTATGCAGCGTGGGCAGGTTGGCTACTCGAGTACAACGCTCCCCTCGTTCTCGTACTCGACACTGCAGATGATGCCCGGATGGCTGCAACGGAACTGTCGCGAATCGGCTTTACGAACGTTTGCGGTGTTCTCCGTAATCTCGAGTCATGGGTCGCCGCGGGGCATACCGTCGCCACGTTCGAGACCGCCTCCCACGCCGACCTGACTCAAGCATTGGCTACGAACGCCAACGACCTGCAGATACTCGACGTCCGGGACCCACTGGAGTGGGCAGCGGGCCACATCAAAGGATCAATTCATCGCTACCTACCGGATCTTCGCGACGGGTTGCCAGAGGATCTCGATCGATCTCGGCCGGTCTGGGTGGTCTGCCAGAGCGGAGGGCGGGCTTCGATCGCCGGAACTCTGCTCAGCGAGTTGGGAATAGCGCCGATCGTGGTCACCGTCGGTGGTGTACCGGAAGTACTTCGGGTGCAGCCCTAGAGCTGCGTCGGTCCTAGCCGAGCATCGCCAGGAACTCGGCCTCGGTCACCGTTGCCGGGGGCGTTCGCTTGCTTGCCATGTCGAATGCAAGTCGCTGCAAGAGCGCATTCACCGGCGTACCGACCCCGTGCAAACGTCCCAGTTGCACTATCTCGCCGCTGAGATAGTCGGTCTCGACTGTCCCGACCTGCCGGGTGAGGCTCTGCCACACCGAACCTCCGGGTCGGGGCGTGCCGCCAACCGGCCCGGTCTGGAGGATGCTGCCGCGACGTGCTTCATCTTCAGCCAGCGGAGCTACATCGATCCCGGCAACGTCCAAGACGTGCTCCGCCTCCCGAGTCGTCATTTCTCCGATACGACCCCGACTGGCCTCTCTGCCACAGACAGCCTCGATGCCGTTGCGGAGGTTGCGGATCAGCTTGCGATACTTCCAGCGCATGACGTCGGGGCGAACCTCGGACACGAAGGACGCGCTGGTGAATGCGGCGGCTATCTCGGCAGCTGTGTCGTCGACCCCCTCGGGATATCTGCCGAGATCGAGGATCCCGGTGATCGGAGCTGAATAGGCGCGGACGGCACCGGGCTCCAAGAACAAGCACGGGCACATCACCGGAACGCCGTAGACGTTGGCGAAACCACGGGTGACGACCCGCTCGCTCTCCACCCCGTTCTGGACACACACCACAGGTGTATCCGACCCGGCGACAGCGCGTAATGCCCGAATCGCCTCCGCAGTGTCCTGGGTCTTCACTGTGAGCAGCACCACCGTCTCCGGCGACACTCCGGCGTCGGCAACATCGGCGACGACAGGGATATCGAGACGTACGCTCTCTGCGGGGCTCTCGAACCCGAGGCCGCGGTCACGAATCGCCGCAAAGTGGTCACCCCGCGCCACCAATGTCACATCATGGTTGGCCCTATGCAACTGCGCACCGACTACGCCCCCGACTGCACCTGCTCCAAAAACAACAAACCGCATTGTCTGAGTATCCCACGACGCCGCTACTCGAGCGCCTCGGATACCAACACTGAAAGCGCAGCACGCCCGCGACTAGCCGTCCATCGATGCTGCCAAATCGGTCGCCTCTCGTCGCAGCGAACGCCATGCCGCCCATCCGAATGCCACGAGGCCGGCCAGCACCTGAAGACCAGAGAACGCCGCAAAGACGCCCTGGATGGCTTCCTCACTGAGCTCCATTGACCACACAGATGCGTAGGTGAGCGCGGCCACTGCTGGACCGACCATCACGATGACAACATCGCCGAGTTGCACACGTCCCGCGAGGGCGGCAAATATCGTTGGTTCCTCCGGATCGGCTTCTCGGCTCCTACGCAATAGCCACAGAGCGCCGCCGACGAGAACCGCAAACTTGACAGGCGCCCAGGGAACGACGGGGAGGACGGCCAGTGACGCGTAGCCGAGGAGAAGTGCAACGATGCCGCGCCGGCCCCACTTCCCGGGCCGGAATCCGTCTGGCCAGACAAATCCAATTAGGAACTGTGCTGTGCCAAACACTGCGCCAACGATCATGGCGTAGATCGCAAAGTCGCTTGGGTTCATCACCGGATACACCTCATCGAACCCGTCGAGCGCATCCGGCAGAACGTACACGATCGACCACACGCCCCAATAGAACCCGAGAACCGCAGAGCCGGTCGCTAGAGCCCGACGGCGACGCTCCAGCAGCCACTTCCTGT
>CBDUNF010000118.1:0-10898 GCA_965368515.1 uncultured bacterium | reverse complement strand
GGACCGTCAGCTTGCCGTTTACGTAACTACTGACAACTGACGTATCGAGCTCGTTCGCAAGGTGGACGGCAACACCAAGACCGATTCCGAATAGGACCGCGATATCGATTCGCGGTGAGAAGACCAGCGTCGCGACAAATGTGGCACCCGCCACAAGCGATTGTGACCGAGAGAATGCCCAGATGTGAACGATCTGATCGACGCGAATCAACTTTGCCACCGCAACGATGACGATGGCGCCGAGCACCGCACGGGGCAGGTCCGAGAGCACACCAGCAACCGGTAGGAAAGCAAGCACAGCCAGCCCGGTGATCGCCCCGCTCCACCTCGTCCGCCCCCCGGCGAGTCTGTTCACGGAACTCCGAGAGAAAGACCCACCGACAGGGAATCCTCCAGAAACGCCGGAGGCAAGGTTCGCCAATCCCTGGCTGATGAACTCCTGGTCCGGGTTCCAGGTGGTGCGATCCTGAGCAGCGAATGTGCGCGAGATTGCGGCGGGCTCGGCGAACCCGACGAGGGCAATTACAACTGCGCCAACTAGCAGGGCACCCGTCTCCCCCCACGGAAGATCAAGCGAGAACGGTGGGAGACCGGCCGGGATCTCACCCACGATGGCACCGTCGAACCCAACCGAGATGCTGTAGACGATGCCGACCACGACCGCAACGAGAACACCTGGGAACAACTGCGAGATGCGCCGTCCGGCAAGAACAATCACGGCGGTCGCCACAGACAGTCCGATCGCGCCGATGTGCCACTCGCCGGGGTGCAAGAGCGCGTCGAACGATTCGCCGAGAAGACCTCGCTCCCCGGTCGTCGCTCCCAATGCATTTGGAATCTGCGAGGCGACGATCAAGATCGCAGCGCCGGAGGTGAACCCCAGTAACACTGGCTGAGACATGAAGAAGGCGACGACGCCGGCTCGAAGCAGCCCAAACGCGATCCGTACCACCCCAACCATCAGCGCCAACAGCGCCGCCAGAAGCACGTACTCCGAAGTTCCTGGATCCGCAATGGGCGCTAGAACCCCAAACGTGAGTAGTGCCGTCATGGCCACAGGGCCGGTTTGCAGATACGGCGAAGAGGCAATAACAGCTGCGGCCAGTGGCGGAAGCGCGGCAGCGTACAGCCCGATGTAGTCGGGGACACCGGCGATCTCGGCGTAGGCGAGCGACTGCGGGATGAGGATCATCGCGACGCTGATCCCTGCGACCAGGTCACGCGTTGACGGGCGCGGCGGACGCAGCATCGTGCGAAGAGATTCAGCCATCCATCAACCTTCTAGTCCGCAGGCATTTTGTACTCGGGACAGTATCGCGCTCGAGCGACGCGGGGCGGTTGAACCCCCCGTAGGTGGTCACTCGGGAAGGATCCGAATCGAGACGGAGACCGTGTCTCCGATCACCAGAGATTCGGCATCTCGAACCGCACGTTTCACAGGGAGCACATAAGCGGCTAGCTCTTTTGAAGGAAACAGCGAGGTCGACCACTGAGTCGATCCGATTCGCACCTCCACCCGAACGGATCCGAACCCCGGTTTGGGCCGGACCAGCTCTGCAATCACGTCAGACTCGGCGACAGGCACTGTTAGGAACACCCAGGACGCCTCCCCTCCGTGCTCCCACAGCGAAGACGAGAACGAGAAATCCATATCCATGAAACCAATCTAGGGATTGACCAAACGGTTTCGGCCCCGTGGTGGCAATTACCATCCGGCTCATCAGAAGGAAGGCCACCATGTACAAAGCAGCTGAAGATCGCTACGACACAATGCCCTACGCACGGAGCGGGAATAGCGGGCTCGACCTTCCCAAAATCGCGCTCGGGCTGTGGCAGAACTTTGGGACAGAAGCACCGCTCGAGACGGCTCGGGAGATGGTGCTGAACTCGTTCGATCGCGGCGTGACTCATTTCGACCTCGCCAACAACTACGGGCCACCGTACGGATCGGCCGAGGAGAACTTCGGACAGATCATCAAGGCAGACCTGGCCCCGTACCGCGACGAGATCATCGTCTCGACCAAGGCCGGATACGACATGTGGCCGGGTCCGTACGGTCAGGGCGGTGGAGGCCGGAAATACATGCTGGCCAGCCTCGACCAAAGCCTGGCGAGGATGAATCTCGACTTTGTCGACATCTTCTATTCGCACCGGTTCGACCCAACAACACCGCTCGAAGAAACTATGGGTGCATTGGCCACGGCTGTGCAGCAAGGCAAGGCCTTGTACGTCGGCATCTCGTCCTACGGCCCGGAGAAGACAACCGAAGCCGCTGCAATCCTGCGCGACCTCGGCACGCCATGCCTGATCCACCAGCCGTCATACTCGATGATCAATCGCTGGATCGAGGACGGCCTGCTCGACGTGCTCGAAACAGAGGGCATCGGATGTATTGTCTTCTCTCCCCTCGCCCAGGGAATGCTGACGACCAAGTACCTCGGTGGCGTGCCGGCGAACGCCCGGGCCGCCGAAGCTGAGGGGACGCTGGACCAGAGTCTCCTGAGCGAAACCAACCTCGCCAACATTCGGGCTCTCAACGAGATCGCAAATCAACGCGGACAGACGCTGGCGCAGATGGCTCTCGCCTGGGTGCTGCGTGACGCACGAGTCACTACGGCACTCATCGGAGCCAGCCGGTGGACCCAGATCGAAGACAGCCTCGGCGCGCTCGACAACCTCGAGTTCAGTCAGGAGGAGCTCTCCCAGATCGACCTACATGCGGTCGAAGGCGGCATCAACTTATGGGCGAGTTCCAGCGAAGCCGGCTAGAGCTGACGGCCGCTCACCGACGCAAACAGGGCGGACCACCGCAGTGGCCCGCCCTGTTCACGAATGGCGCCTGGGTGTTGGGATAGAGCGGCGCCGAGGATTCCTACATCTTCTTGCGAGGCATGTCGGCACCCTTCATCACCGCGCCGTCGGCGTCAATGATCCCCGCCTTGGAGCCAAGCGACAGTGCATTCGCAGCAAACATGTCCTCACGATTGATGACAACCCAGCGATAGCCATCAACTTTCTTGATGCGCTTGAAGGCGGCCTTGAAGTCCGCCGGGTCGGCCGCAACAACAATCGACCCTTTCTCACCAACCAAATCTGCTTTTCCGGACTGATCAGGCTCCGCCTGCAGAGCCGATGCGGCTGCTGCAAGCAACTGTTCCTGGTCGAGACGGGCCATTACAACTCCTCTTCAGTTGCGGTCAAGATCGCCGAGATCTGCTCCATCGCCGACTCGGCATCGCTTCCAACCGCAGTCAGACCGACCACATCGCCGGTCGTACCGCCGAGCGCAAGCACGCTGAGGATGCTCTTCGCGTTGGCCGTCTTGCCGTTAGCTGCGATTGTCACCTCAGACTCAAACCCTTTGGCCAGCTCGACAACCAGAGCGGCGGGACGGGCGTGCAGCCCCGATGGGTTGAGGATCGTGACCTCGGCACTTAGCTCGGTGTCGAACTCTCCCTCGTCGGACTCGGCAACAGACAAGAGGGTCTCGAGAACAAAGTCCACATCGTCGGTTGCCCAGAGCTTCTCACAAAGCTCTTCGTCCTGGAGCACCTCAGCGAGCTGCGAAAGAACCTCGATGTGATCATCGCCGATTGCGGCGAGTCCGATTACGAGCCGGGCCACGCCGTCACCCCAGGCAATCCCATCTGGATACTGGGCGACGACAATACCGGTGCCCTTGATCTGGTCGGCGACGTCCAACGTCCCGTGGGGCAGTGCGACTCCGTTGCCCAGGTACGTCGAGACCGTCACCTCGCGCTGCTTCATGCCGGCGATGTAGCCGGGCTTCACTATTCCGCGGTCTACGAGCATTCCGCCGACGAATTCGATGACCTCTTCCATGTCAGATGCGGTTTGCCCGAGAACAATTGAGTCACGAGCCAGAACAACGTTTGATGTCGCCTCGGCCATAGCTAGAGCTCCGAGACTATCGGCTGGCCGGCCTTCAGAGTCTCCACGACACCCTTAACGGATGGATCGTTGAAGAACATCGTGAAAGGAATGATGGCCGCTCCGGGCCTGTTGGCCTTCGCTTGCCCGGCAAGACCCTTGTGGGTCACAACCACGTCAACATTCTCCGGCATCTGTGACACCGGGGCGTGGATCACAGTGATGTCCAGCTTGGCCTTCTTCACCATCTTCTTCAGCTGGTTCGCACCCATCAAGCTGCTACCCATCCCCGCCTCGCAAGCGAAGACGATCAGCTTGACCTCGTCGGCATTCTTTGTAATTCGATCGGTCATGTCGTCCGACTCCTTCAACTTGGGTCCACCCCTGCGGGCTACGACCCCCTTAGAGAGTGGGTGCCTCGGCCTACACCGAGGCACCCACCATCACTTACTACGCCGTTCCGCCCATGCCAGGCACGTGCGCCATGGCATCGCCGATCTCGGCGTCGGCGTCGGTGTCCTTCATGTCCTTCACCGGGAACAGTCTCAAGAGGATCGACCCTACGAAGAAGGCAACGACCGCCCCCACGGCTATCCCCAGGAACACACCTATCACGGCCGATGCGTTCGAAGGCAACAGCGTTATGTAGGCGAAGATGCTTCCGGGAGACGGCGGACCGACCAACCCGGCATCGAATGCGACAAACACAATGTCGGCAGAGATGCCACCTGCCCACATGGCGCCAATCATGACAGGATTCATCAGCACGTATGGGAAGTAGACCTCGTGGATACCACCCAGGAAATGCACGATCATCGCACCAGGCGCCGACAGCTTGGCCAAGCCCTTGCCGGCGAACCAGTATGAACCCAGAAGGCCAAGACCCGGACCGGGATTCGACTCGAGCATGAAGTAGATCGAACGGCCTGTCTCAGTGACGTCGACGGTCCCCAGCGGCGTCAACACACCGTGGTTGATCGCGTTGTTGAGGAACAGAACCTTTCCGACTTCGATCGGAATGTCGGCCAGCGGCAGCAGCCCTGCATCGGTGATCCCCTCGACGACATTGCCGAAGGCTTCAGCGACGCCGGACATCACAGGTCCGATGATCACGTAGCCGACCATGGCTAGGAACAGACCGGCGATTCCTTGCGAGAAGTTGTTGTACAACATCTCGAAGCCGGCCGGGGTTCGATCCTCCAGCCAATTGTCGACCTCGCGCATCACCCAGCCACCCAATGGACCGATGATCATCGCACCGAGGAACTGCGGTGGGTCTCCTGCAGCACCCGAGGCCAGCTCGAATGATGCTCCACCGATGACACCCATGGCAGCAACGGCACCAAGGACGCCACCGCGGTGTCCGTGAACCATCTTGCCACCCGTGTACGCGATCAGCAGCGGCAATAGGTACTTGATCATCGGGCCGACCATGTTGTCCGTGATCAGTTGCCAGTCCCAGCCGAGGCTGGTCTTCGCCAGCCAACCGGTCGGGATAAACAGTGCCGTGATCAGACCCCATGCGATAAACGCGCCGATGTTCGGGATAACCATCCCGGCCAACCAGCCGCCTAAGCGTTGGAACCTCTCTCTCATACTTACCTTCCCTTTCTCCTCAGGTGGACCCCAGCATCACCGTTCATGGGGCCCGGGACCACTGCCAATACGGCGTTTGCGAGATGTGACAAAACTGTGACGATGTAGAGAATCCAGCGTCGGATCGCTCAGACGAGGCTGGAGATGTGGCGCACATCGTCGGGCGTGAGCAGCGGGCTCACAACCACGACCGGTACCGAGTGTGCGACCAGATCGACCGTCGAGATCACAACATCGATGTCATCGGAGAGGCTGCCTTCGTAGTCGCGGGCCGCAATCACGCTGACGAGCTCCAGTTGCGGGAACTCGGCCTGAATCCTCGACACCAAGACCCAGGCGGTGGCCATACCGCTCGGACAGACAACAAGCGCCCTCCGCCGGGGTGCGAGTCGCGATCTCTCCAATGCGCCCGACAGGTACATCGTGATATAGCCGATCTCGTCTTCGGCGATCGGTGACTGCATCGCAGCACCGATCATCTCACCAAGTCGCGCCGACACATGGTGAACATCGGGGTATCGAGTCACGACTTCCTTGAGCAGCGGATTGTGCACCGGCAAGCCATACCGGAGCCGGACCGCAAGCCGTTCGAGGTGCAGGGACAGCCCGCGGCGAAGTTCGGGGTCTGCTTCGAGTGTCGGGTGCAACTGCTCGGCGGCCGCCTTGAGCAGATCGTCGAGCAGCCCCTCCCGCTCCACCTCATTCTCGGGCGGAGCCGAGCTCAGCGTCGCTAGACCAAGTAGATACTCGGTGATGCCTGCCACCTCCTGATCAGGTAGCGGGATCCCCACCAATGTCGAGAACTGCAGGGCGATCCCGGCCGCCGTGGCGGCAACAGGATGATCAACCAAGGAACGGTGCTGGCCGGTCTCGAGCGAAATCTCGTCTCCCGCCGCAAGCCTTGATGCGGTCACCGCCAGGTACAGCGAAAACACCAGCTCACTGTTGCCTTGCGCAACAGTCCACGAGATGGGACTGCCCGAAACCAGTTGCCAACACGTTTGGAGTGGCAGCATGCGTATGTGATCCCTGATCCCAGCTGGGAGTCGCACCCGGGCCAACGCCGACTCATCGAAGCCGGCGGAACACAGCTCGCGGAGTACCTCCTCGGGAACAGCCTCGAGCATCAGCTGCACCAATGCCTGCCGAATCGCCGACTCCGTACCCACAACTCTTATGCCGACTCCCGGCCTCCTGACAACCGACAGCCCGCGGGTAGTGAGCCACGGCTCGGCACGTTGTAGATCACGGCGGGCAGAGGCCTTCGATACTTCGAGAATTCGCTCCAGGTCGTCAACCGAGGTCGACTCTGGCGCCGCGGTCAGCAAGTGTGCCAACACAACGCGAACCCGCTCCTCGGGTGCATAGACCCGGGGTGCTTCGGATGTCTCAGCAAGATCAGACAGAATCAAACTGCGGGTGTCGTCGTCGACTTCCAGCCAGAGGCCGGATCCGCGACGGCGGGTCAGCTTCGCACCCTTTGACTTGAGGTATGCCTCGGCAGCTCCAAGCCGATAACGAACCACCCGCTGGCTCAACCCGAGGTCTGCAGCGAGGTCGCCGGTGCTGCGAGGACGGTCCTGCTCGAGCAGCCAGCGCAGGATGCGAATCACGCGACTGTCGAGGAACACGCTCACAGCAGAGACTCTCCAAGGAGTTCACCGACAACGCTGCGCACCTCATCGGCTGAGTCGGTGCCAAGCGCGTCTTCTAACGCACGACCGGTGGCGACTTCGTTCAGATCATCGAGCAGCGCTTTGACCCGATTGACGCTTGGTGGCGAAACCGACAGTTTGTCCACGCCCATGGCAACGAACATGGCAGCGGTGACCGGATCTGCCGCGGCCTCGCCACATACGGAGATGGAGATTCCGGCCTCTGCAGCACCTTGTGCCGCCAGCCTGCACAGGCCCAGAACCGCAGGGTTGGCGGCATCGGCATAGGCGGACAGCCTGCCGTTGGTCCGATCGGCAGCGAGGGTGTATTGGGTCAGATCATTAGTGCCGATTGAGAAGAAGTCAGCGTGACGAGCCAAGCCGCGAGCCCCGACGGCTGCCGACGGCACCTCGATCATCACTCCGACTTTCGGCATGCGCATTTCGACGCCGGCCGCGACCAGTTCGTCACGCGCTGTGTTGATCATGGACTTCGCAGCAAGCAGATCTGCGACCGTTGCCACCATCGGCAGCATCACCCACAAGTCTCCGGATGTCGCCGCCCGCAACAGTGCCTTCGCCTGAGACATGAAGAGATCCGGGAACTGGCTGTAGATGCGAACGCCACGCTCGCCCAGGAAAGGATTCTCCTCTTCAGGGGTGTCCAGATATGGGGCGGGTTTGTCGCCGCCGATGTCGAGCGTTCGGATCACGACCGGATCGGCAAAAGCCGCCACTGCCTCGACGTAAGCCTCGTACTGTTCATCTTCCGACGGCGGCTTGTCCCTGCCCAGGAACAAGAACTCGGTTCGGAAAAGCCCGATTCCGTCGGCCCCGACCTCAACCCCACGACTGATGTCGTCAGAGCTACCTACGTTGGCCGCAACCCGGACGGTCCGCCCGCCAAAGTCAACCTGCTTGCCTCGGTAGCGGGCTGCGATCTCAGCCTTGGCTGCAGCACGTCGCGCTCGCGCCTCGTAGTCGGCAGCTACGTCATCGGTTGGGTCGAAAACGACCTCACCGGAATCGCCGTCGAGAACAAGCGTGGATGCGTCTTCGGCGGAATCCGTGGCTCCGCCGGCTCCAACGACGGCCGGAATCCCAAGGGCCCGGGCGATCACGGCGACGTGGCTAGTTGGGCCCCCCTGCTCGGTAACGAATCCAAGCACCAGAGCGGGGTCGAGTTGCGCAGTGTCCGCCGCGGTCAGCGTCTCGGCCACGACTACAACCTGGCTCGTGATATCCGAGAGACCCGGATCCTCTGTGCCGGCCAGCTTGTGCCGAATGCGTTGCGCGATCTCCAGGACATCGGCGGAGCGAGCAGCGAGGTATTCGTCCGCCATCCCTGCGAGCACATCCGAGATTGCGGTCGCGGCCTCGTCGATCGCCGCCCCCAGCGAGGCTCCTCCCGCCAGGGCGTCGGTCACAGCTCCGGCCAGCATTGGATCCTCCGCCATCAGCGCTTGGGCTCCAAGAATCTCAGCGGCTTCGGTCCGACCGCTCTGCTCGGCAGCCAGCCGCAGTGCATTGAGGTCGTCAACGACGACATTCGCCGCGGCGGTGTAGGCGCGACCGGGCTCAGCAAACTCGGGTACGACCGGCTCGGTCGTATTGACGACAAACACCGGTCCGGCGGCAATCCCGGTCGACGCTCCCGTAGCAGTCAGTTTCTTCATGATTCCTCCCAGCCGTCAGCGACTGCGCTTGAGCCCCGGTTGCAACAGTCGATAGACACGTGCCCCGGCGACGAGTGTGATGTTGGTCGTGATTACGACCCCGGCTATGGCGAGTCCGATGGTGAGAGCGTTGACGTCGTAGCCAACCGCGATGGCGCCGAAGATATTGAAGATGAGGAAGACGCCGGCGAGGGCGGCCAACCCGATTCTCTTTCCTTCACCCAGCCGCACGCTGTACCCAAGGGCTCGCAATCCGCTCTCTTCGGCACCGTCGGCTATCGCAAATCCATAGAAGGCGTAGAACAGCAGCGCAAGAAGGGATGGGATGCCGAACAAATAGCGGAGGCCAAGCAAGACCGCTGCCCAGAACCAGAACGAGGCAACAATCTGCGCTCCAAACCGGTCGGCGGTACGCATTGGGAAAGCGACGTCCACCTTCTCGCCGTCGGCTGCGTTCAACGCATAGCAATACCACGGGTAGGCGAGGATGCTTGCCAGGAGCAGGCCGATCATGTCCAGACCGAGCGACGAGAGGATCCGGTCTTCGACAAAGGCGGCCTGGGCAGGGACTCGGAAGACAAAGTACGTGCCAATGGTCAATGCCCCGGCCAGGGTCAGGGGGACGATGTTGGCGAAGTATCCGCGCACCCCCGAGAGGAAGATGCTCCCGAAACTGGCCCCGAAGGTGGACTGCTCCGTCGTCATTGATTCTCCGTTTGCGATTCGGTTCCGCCGCTCGACCCCGCCGAGCGTACTCCCGACACCGAAGGCGGCGTCGAGCTGGCCACAGCTTCGTCATCTTCGAGCAAGCGGGACCGGTCCACACGATCGTGGATCACCACTGCCCCCGTGTCGGACTCGCTGGGAGGCGCCATCGACGTCAAAGGCGAGCGCACCGCAGCACGAGCCCAAGCCAGAGAGTTGGCGAGTGCGCCACTGTCGTTGGCCCCGCCCGCCAGGAAACCGGCGAGCAGCGCATCTCCCGCACCAACCGTGTTGCGGACCTGGTCAACTCCAACCTCACCGTGGACTACCCCGGCTCCCGTTGCGAGGAGGGCACCATCAGGGCCCAGGCTCACCAGCACCTGTTCCGCTCCCAGCTGCAGAACCTCGATCGCGGCATCAACGACATGCCCCAGCGTCCCGATGGGACGGTCGAGCAGTTCGCTGAGCTCGTGACGGTTCGGTTTCACCAATGCCGGTCCTCCCGCCAGGGCGGCGCGCAGTGCATCGCCGCTGGTGTCAACCGCCAGCTTCACGCCAACGGCTCCGAGGCGCTGCGCCAGCCAATAGTAGAAATCCGCCGCCATCCCGGGAGCGAGACTTCCACTCGCCGCCACCCAACCTCCCGAAGAACTTGCGCCGAGGGCAGCTTCGATCAGGGCATCGACCTCATCTTGGGCCAGGGTCGGACCGGCTTCGTTCAGCTTGGTAGTGGTCCCGTTTGGTTCAACCACCGAAACATTGGAACGCACTGCACCGGCAATCGGCACGGCGATGAACTCAACGCCCCCCGCATCCAGAAGCCGGGCGATCTCGGCTCCGTTGCTTCCGCCAGAAGGGAAGACGGCAGTTGTCGCGATTCCGCTGGCAGCAAGAGCCCGGGAGATGTTGACCCCCTTGCCGGCAGGCTCGGCCCAGTTCTGCTTTGCGCGATTGACGGCGCCTCTGACCAGATTGTCGACAACCATGGTCCGGTCGAGGCTCGGGTTGGGCGTGAGCGTAACGATCACGACTGCTGAACCCAGAACGTCTTGATCAGGAGTTCTTCAGCCTCATTGGTCCAGATGGAACCCTCCTCCATCGCTGCCCCGATCTCCGGATACGTCTCCCCGAGTTCCTCGAGACCCATAAGCGGAAGGCCACTCAAGTTGGGGAAGAGCACTATCTTGCCGGCGAACCTGCCATCGAGCATGGCCTGCACCCCGTCGCGAGCTTCGAGGAGATCCTTGCTCTTCTTCTGCAGCTCGTCCTTCAGGTCGAGCGACTCTCGCTCCTTGTCGTTCAGCTACTTCTTGAGCGCGAGCACCTCACGGCCGGACGCCGCGGTCGGCATCTGGCTCGCGGTCGCGGCCGCGGG
>CBDUNF010000117.1:0-10899 GCA_965368515.1 uncultured bacterium | reverse complement strand
CGACCTCAGACCTCATCTTCACACTCGATTCCAAGGCAGTGTTCCGATTCACCAGCCCTTCCATAACAGAGCAGCTGGGGTGGACCATTGACGAGATCATGGGCCGGGAGGCCGTCGAGTTCATGCACCCGGAGGATCTGAAGTACGTCTTCGAAGGGGCGGCGGCCACAGCCCCCGGGGACACAACCGGCACGATCCAGCACAGAATCCGTCACAAGGACGGAACCTGGCGATTCTTTGAATCGGTTGGGACGAATCGATTGGCAGACCCTCAGGTGGGCGCGTTCGTCATCACGTCCCGGCCCATAGATGAGCGGCGGGAGGCCGAAGAGGCCCTTCGATCCAGCGAGGAGAGGTTCCGTCTCCTCGCGGAGAACTCCACCGACGTGATATCGCGGCGCGGCCCCTACGGGTATATCACCTACATCTCGCCGGCGGTTCGGACGGTCCTGGGCTATGACCCTGACGACTTTGTGGGCATGGACACGACGGACCTTGTCCACTCTGAAGACTACGAGATGTACAAACAGTTCCTCACCCCGACAGGTGACGTCCCATCGCAGGCCACGTATCGGATGTTGCACGCAGACGGCCACTATGTCTGGCTCGAAGGGACAGCGCGGCTAGTGCGTGACCCCGAATCGGGTCGGCCGCTCGAGTACCAAGTTACCTCGCGGGATGTGACCGATCGGCAGAAGGCTGCGGCGGAGCTGCAGTCCGCTAAGGAGGCCGCCGAGGTTGCCAATGTCGCCAAGTCTCAGTTCCTGGCCAACATGAGTCATGAGATCCGCACTCCTATGAACGCAATCCTCGGCATGACGGACTTGGCGCTTCTCACCGAGCTCACCGTTGAGCAGCGCGACTACCTGACAACCGTCGGGCAAGCGTCCAACGCCCTCCTCGACCTGCTCAATGACATCCTCGATCTAGCCAAGATCGAATCCGGGCGATTGTCGCTCGAGTCAAGTCCGTTCAGTCTGCGCGACACGGTTGCAGACACGGTCGGCACCATGTCGGTTCGTGCCCGCGAGCAGGGGATCACACTGAAAGCAGACATCGACCCTGACTTGCCGCACGGCTTCGTTGGAGACCCAGGACGACTGCGACAGATTCTGTTCAATCTGATTGGCAACGCGGTCAAGTTCACCCATGTGGGCGGGGTCACGGTGCGGGTTAGCGCGGTTGCTGCGGATGACCCCAACTACACGGTTCGGTTCGAGGTCCAGGACACAGGTATCGGAGTTCCCGAAGAGCGGCTCGACGCGATATTCGAGGCGTTTTCGCAGGCTGATTCGAGCACGTCGCGCAAGTACGGAGGAACCGGGCTTGGCCTTGCAATCACATCCGAACTCGTTGAGATGATGGGGGGCAAACTGCAGGCGTCGAGCGTCGTCGGCGAAGGCAGCACGTTCTCGTTCGAAATCTTGCTCAGTTATGTCGATGCCGATGCGATCGGTCCGGTACACCACGGCGATACCGGTGACGCCGAGATCCTGGTGGTTACGGATGCGGAGACTCGTGGCCTTCAGGTGGCGACCACTATCAACCGTTCCGGTATGTCCACAACCGTCGTCAATAGCGTTGCTGAAGCCGTGAGATTGATCGAGGAGGACACCCTCGTCTTCGACGCGGTCGTTCTGGCTACAAGCGGCACGTCCACCGCTGTCGCCGAGGATCTGGGTCGCACCGGAATCCTGCAGCGGCTGCCTGTCATCGCTCTCACGGCAGTCGGGCATCGTGGCAGCGCCAGCCTGTACCGCCAACTTGGATTCAAGGCCTACCTCGCCGAGCCGCTGGCGCCCGGCAGCCTCGCCGAGGCGCTGTTGCTGGTCTCCGCCGAGGGTGTCGCGAACGACGAGATGATCACGCGTCACTGGCTCCGAGAGCGGCGTCGGGAACTCCGAGTGCTGCTTGCGGAGGATTCCCCGATCAACCAGAAGCTTGCGGTCCGCCTGCTGGCGAGACGGGGCCACGAAGTCACAGTCGTTGATGATGGTCGCAAGGCAGTCGACGCTTTCCGCAACGGTGAGTTCGACATCGTCCTGATGGATATCCAGATGCCTGAACTCGACGGGTTTGGGGCAACCGCAGAGATTCGTGCCTTCGAGCAGGGGACCGGCGGCCATGTGCCGATTGTTGCCCTCACCGCCCACGCAATGGCCGGCGACGAGGCCCGCTGCCTCGAAGGAGGGATGGATGCCTATGTGTCCAAGCCATTCCGGCCCGAGGAACTGTTTGTTGCCGTTGAACAGCTTGCGAGTGGAGCGGCGCCACCAGAGTTGCCGACCGGAGAGGAGCCGGAGAACGAAATGACCGTATTCGACAGAGACCAGGCGATTGCCCAGTTCGGCGATGACCCGGACTTCCTTGGTGAGATCATCAACATCTTCCTCGAAGAAGCAGCCGCCCTCGTTCTCGAGGGTGAGGAGGCTCTCGCCCAGGGGGATCTTGCGGCGCTGGCCAGGGTCGCTCATCGTCTCAAGGGTGCCAGCGGCCAGATGACTGCAGAGGAGTCGCAGCAGGCAGCCTATGCAGTCGAGATGGCCGGCAAGGCTGAGCAAGCCGACGGCATCGATGAGCTATGGGGAACGTTGGTAGCGGCGCTTGACCGGCTTCGTCCGATGCTCGCAGAGTCGCTTCCAGCGGAGACCGCCATCGACTGACGAGCGCGTTCTCAGGGTTGCATAGGGCGCACGAATCGGTGCTGGTCGGCAGTGTTTGTGCGGCGACGGAAGCCAGGACCTAAACTCCCCGCACCTTGAGCAATACATCACGTTCGCTGATTCTTATGGTGATCGCCGTGCTGGCGATATTTGCCATGCCGGTCGCCGCCCTGGCTGAAGGCGAGACACTCAAGGGAACCCTCGAGAAGATCGACGGAGAGGTGCGGGAGCCCGTCGGTGGCGTGACGATCACAGTTGAGGCCGACGGCGAAATCGTCGGGACCGTGGAGTCTGCACCCGATGGCGCCTGGGAGATACCGGTCCCCGGGGCAGGCGAATACCTGGTGCGGTTGGAGGTAGACACGCTTCCCGAGGGTGTCGCCCTCACCGACCCCACCCGGGCTGAGCTGCCCGCGGTAGCCGTCCGTGAGAACCAGAACAAGACCACTCGGTTCAATCTCGGTCCCGGTCTTGCTACAGATGCGGTGTCCACCCTGGACCGGCTTCTCGAACTGCTTGTCATTGGGCTCAAACTCGGTGCGATTATCGCAATGGCTTCGATCGGCCTTTCCCTGATCTTTGGCGTTACCGGACTCGTCAACTTCGCTCATGGTGAGATGGTGACGATGGGCGCTGTTGTCGCCTACTTCTTCCACCTGTCTCCGCTTGGCCCGCAATGGCCGTTGCTTGTTGCCGCTGTCCCTGCCGTGCTGCTCACTGCTGCTTTTGGGTGGCTCAATGAGACCGGGCTGTGGCGTCCGCTGCGGCGCCGACGCGTCGGGCTCATCGCGATGCTGGTGATTTCGATCGGTCTGTCGTTCGCCGTGCGGAACGTCATCAACATCATCTTCGGCGGTGAACCGAGGACCTACGGTGACTTTGCGGTCCAGCAGCCGATCGAGATTGCCGGCGTCCAGACGGTGCCGAAGAACATCTTCATCATCGTCTTCAGCATCGTGGTGCTGATCGCCGTCGGCCTGTTCCTCCAACGCACCAAGATGGGAACGGCGATGCGTGCGGTAGCCGACAACCGCGACCTGGCTGAGTCGTCGGGTATCAACGTCGAGCGCGTCATCCTCGTCACCTGGGTCGTCGGCGCCGGTCTCGCCGGGCTTGGCGGCGTCTTGCAGGGAGCGTCGGAGACCGTGCAGTGGGATATGGGTTTCAAGCTACTTCTTCTGATCTTTGCGGCCGTCGTCCTGGGCGGGCTGGGGACAGCCTTCGGTGCGATGGTTGGTGCCTTCATCGTCGGCGTCACTGTCGAGATGAGTACGTTCTGGATTGATGCAAACGTGAAGAACGCTGTTGCCCTGGGGGTACTCGTACTGATGTTGCTGGTGCGGCCGCAAGGTCTGCTGGGTACTAGCGAACGGATCGGTTGATGGATTGGGCTGACATCTTCTTCGATGGCGTTCTGGCGGCCCTTGGGCCGGTCGGTGCGGCGTACGCGCTGTCCGCGATCGGTCTGAACCTTCAGTTCGGATACACCGGTTTGCTCAACTTCGGCCACGTCGCGTTCATGATGGCCGGGGCCTATGGGACCGCGATCACTGTTGAGCTCGGCGGTTCGCTGTGGCTCGGTGTTGTGATCGGCGTGACGTGTGGTGCTCTGCTCGGGCTGCTGCTGGGAATTCCGACCCTGCGGCTCAGAACCGACTACCTCGCCATCGTGACGATCTCGATCGGGGAGATCATGCGTCTCGTTGCCAGGTCGAGTTTCGCCGAGCCGCTAACCAACGGCGTCTTTGGTATCCAGTCGTTCGCCGATGAGTTCTTCGAGCTCAATCCTTTTGCGGCTGGTGACCGATACGGTTGGGGCGAATTCGTCTTCCAGGGCAGGGCTCTGTTCGTGTCCCTGGTGGGCTGGGCGCTTGTTGGTATTGGAGTTCTCGTCACTTGGAAGCTAATCCGCAGTCCCTGGGGTCGTGTCATCCGGGCAGTGCGGGAAGATGAGGACGCGGTCCGCAGCCTCGGCAAGAACGTGTTCTTCTACAAGCTGCAGGCACTGATGCTGGGCGGTGCGTTCGGCGCCTTCGCCGGTTTGCTGCTCGCTATCGAGCAACAGAATGTCACTCCGAATTCCTTTGAGCCCAAGGTCACATTCTTCCTATACGTCATCGTGATCATCGGTGGTGCCGGCACCATCGTTGGGCCCGTCGTTGGCAGCCTGATCTTCCAGTTCCTGTTCTTTTTCTTCGACAGCCTCATGTCTAGCGCACAGCAGCAGGGATGGCTCGATTGGGCGGGCTTTGATGCCACCGACGCCGCCCAGGTCAAGCTTGTGCTGGTTGGTCTTGGTCTGATGGCCCTGATGGCTTTCCGGCCGCAGGGGATCTTCGGCAGCAAGGAGGAGATGCTCGTTGGCGACACCTAAGTCACCCCTCGCCGATGTCGCTCCCGACCCGGGGGTGGCGAAGCCCGACCCGATCCTGGTGGTCGATCATCTGCGCCGCTCGTTTGGCGGGCTGCAGGCGGTCGACCTCGGCCATCTCGAGGTCCAGCGGAACACAATCACATCTTTGATCGGCCCAAACGGAGCCGGCAAGACGACGTTGTTCAATCTCCTCACTGGATTCGACCGTCCGGACGAAGGGCGCTGGCACCTTGACGGCGGTGCTCTGGTTGGTATCTCTGCCTACCAGATCGCACGCAAAGGCGTGGTGCGCACTTTCCAGCTGACTCGATCGCTGGCACGGCTCACGGTTCTAGAGAATGTCCTATTGGCCGCTTCAGATCAGCGCGGCGAATCGCTACTCGGCGGGCTGTTCACATCTTGGCGAAGCATCGAGGCGACCAATACGGAGAAGGCATTGGAGCTCCTCGAGCGGTTCGGTCTCACTCATATGCGCGACGAGTTCGCCGGGAGCCTATCCGGCGGCCAGCGCAAGCTCCTCGAGATGGCGCGAGCCCTGATGGTCAATCCTGAGCTGATCATGCTCGATGAACCAATGGCAGGGGTTAACCCGGCACTGACACAGTCCTTGCTGCATCACATCACTGCGCTGCGCGACGACGGGAAGACGGTCATCTTCATCGAGCATGACATGGACGTGGTGCAAGAGATCAGCGACTGGGTTGTCGTACTCGCACAAGGTGCGCTGATCGCCGAAGGTCCGCCGTCTCACATCGCTGCCAATGACGAGGTTATCGACGCCTACCTCGGCCGCCAGCATGGGGAGGTCCCATGAGCACCGGCGAATCTGCCCACCTCGTTGAAGCCACCGACGTCATCGCCGGCTACCTGCCGGGTGTCGACATCCTCACCGGCTGCAACCTGACGCTGTCGGAAGGGGAGTTGGTCGGGATCATCGGCCCGAATGGGGCGGGGAAGTCCACGTTCATCAAGGCGCTTTTTGGCTTGGTAGACATACGAGGTGGCTTGGTCACGCTACGCGGCGACGACATCACGAACCTGGCCGCACACACTCTGGTTGCGATGGGTGTCGGATATGTTCCCCAGCGCGAGAACATCTTCCCTTCCTTGACGGTAGAAGAGAACCTGAAGATGGGCCTGTACTTGGCACCGCAACGCTGGAGCGAACGTTTTGCGGTGGTCTCGGAGCTGTTTCCAATCCTGGTCGACCGGCGTAGCCAGCGCGCTGGCTTCATGTCCGGTGGCGAAAGGCAGATGCTTGCGATGGGCCGGGCGCTGATGATGGACCCCTCGGTGCTTCTCCTCGATGAGCCCTCAGCCGGCTTGTCGCCGGCCAACCAGGACATGATTTTCGATCGAATCCGACAGATCGCCGATACCGGGGTTTCGATCGTGATGGTCGAGCAGAACGCACGGCGTTGTCTCCAGATCTGCGACCGTGGCTACGTGCTCGATCAAGGCAAGAACGCTTACACCGGCCCGGGACTCGAGTTGTTGCACGACCCGAAGGTGATCGATCTCTACCTGGGCACGCTCGGACGAGCGGAGTAGGGCAGCATTCGGACAAAGAAGGGGCCCGGTTCGCCGGGCCCCTTCTGCTTGTCTAGCTAGATCTGAGGTCTAGACCTCAACCTGCGATTCGGTGACCGCGCTGCCTTCAGCGTCGTACTCGTATACGTCGTAGACACCACCGGCTGGCTCGCCGACGTCGATGAACTCGAGCGGCCCTGAGGCGCCGTCGTAATCGATATCGTCGCCTGCCTGCACGAGTGCATAGCACTCGGTGAAGGTCGAGCACTTGGTGCCACCTGAGGTGACGCCGTTGATCTCGTTGACCCAAACGGACGTGTCATCGGTGCCCGCAACGGCGGATGCCAGAGCGAACACAACCATGCAGTCATGCTTGTGGGCCGAGAAGATGGTCGGTGTCCCCGGAGCAAACGCTTCGAGACGGTCCAGGAAAGTGGCTTCCCCGTTGGGCGGAGCGGCCGACGGTGCGGTACCCCTGATGCCTTCGAGGACAGCCGGGTTGCTCGGATCGACATCCTCAGCACTCACGGTGTCCTTGAACCCGTCAGCAACGTAGACCGGCAGATCGGCTGGGCCTGCGCCCGCCTCGATCATCGCCTGGAGCAGCTGAGCGCCCTCACCGAATGTGATGATCGCAACTGCGTCAACGCCGCCTTCGGCGCCGGTCACCTGTGCAACCTCAGCATCGAATGATGTTGCGTTCGGGTCATAGGAGACCTGCGTCGCGACGTTGACACCGTTGGAGTCGAGCGCCGCAGCGAGCACCTCGGCAAACCCTGCGCCGTACTCATCGTTACGGAACACGATTGCAACGCTCGAAGCGCCATCGTCAGTGATGACATCGGCAAGCGCCGGACCCTGGAGGGTGTCGGACGGTGCGGTACGGAAGTAGAAACCTCCGTCTTCGATAGTTGTGAACGTGGCAGCAGTGTTGGAACCGGAGCACATCGCAACCTCGGAGCCCGTCACCTTGTCGAGGACGGACAGCGATACACCGGATCCCGCCGCACCAATGATGGCGTCAACACCATCGTTGAGCAGCCCATCGACTGATGTCGATGCAATGGCGGGGTCGGTGCCGGAGTCGGCGGGTACGAGTGTCACCGGGAAGCCGGCGGCGTCCATTTCGGCGAGAGCCATCTCAATTGGCTTGACCAATGCGTCGATGATGGCAGATAGGCCACCGGTCTGTGGAAGCAGGTAGCCGATCTTCAACTCGCCGTCGGCGTTGTCCGGCAGCGCGACCGTTGTTTCGGTCGGTGCCGCCGTTGTCTCGGGTGCTGCCGTTGTCTCGGGTGCTGCCGTTGTCTCGGGCGCCGCAGTGGTTGCAGGCGCCTCGGTCGCGGGTGCGGCCGTTGTTGTTGAATCTGCATCATCGCCACATGCCGCAGCCAAAAGTGCGAACGCGGCGAGCAGAGTCAACAAGAAGCGATACCGCTTCGTGATAGTCATTGGATTGTTACCTCCCGTTATGCAGAGTGGTGTAGGCACCCTGCGTGGCTGGGAGCATACCCGCCAGTTTTGGCGGCCGCAGCAATTGATTGGCTCCGCCGCCTACTACCCATGGTCTGGCAATTCGCTGGACAGATCGGATTCGTGTGGCAGAATGCTCTCACCAGAGAGAGGAGGTGGTCCACACAATGTCTGAAAGTCTTTATAGGACCCTGGAGGTGGCCGAGCGCTAGCAGCTACTCGGTTATTTCGGAGTAGCCGCTCCATTTGAGGTGGCGACTCCAACTCGGACCACCGGAACCCGGAGATCTGCGAATTGGTCCTTTCGCAGCGGTAGTAGCCCATAGAGGGTTGAGACCGAAGATGCTCCGGGTTCTTCCGCGTCCGGAACGGCGCACGATGCAGCGACCTCAGTCGCCCGGCTATGGTCGATTCCATGACGCATATCAGCAGCGAAATCGGACGGCTCCGCACAGTGATGGTGCACCGCCCCGGCATCGAGATTGCTCGAATCACCCCTGACAACAAGGAAGCCTTGCTGTTTGATGACCTCCTGTGGCTGGAACGGGCCCAAGAGGAGCACGATCGCTTCACCCAGTTGATGACCGACCGAGCTATCGAGGTGCTCTACTTCGAGGATCTGCTTCGGGATGTTCTGGATATCGATGAGATCAAGGGCCAAATCATCGACGACATCATCACTCCCGCTCGATGCGGCGCCGGCGTAGCGGATCGACTCCGAGCCAGCCTGCGCGAGGCCGAGTGCGACCGGGTGGTCGATGTCCTGTTGGGAGGGCTCCTAGAGCGAGAGTTGGTCGAGTGGGGTGTTGACGCTCTCTTTGCCGATCTGGTTGCCGATCGATTCCACTACGTGCTCCGCCCCTTGCCCAACCTTCTCTTCATGCGAGACAACGCGGCATGGGTTGGTGATGGGCTCATGCTCAACGTATTGGCCACGCCTGCCCGGGAGCGCGAGTCCCTCTATATGCGAGAGATCTACAAGCACCATCCACGGTTCAAGCACGACAGGTTCCCGGTGTGGTTCGGAAACGGTGAAGACGACCACTACCCGGCAAGCATCGAGGGTGGCGATGTACTGGTGCTGGCCGAGGACACATTGATAATCGGTCTGGGGGAGCGCACGGCCCCTGCCGCTGTTGAGCTGTTGGCGAGACGCTTGTTTGCGGATTCGCCGATCGAGAAGATCATCGTGGTGCATCTGCGCCGGGAGAGAGCCGTGATGCATCTCGACACGGTCTTTACGATGGTCGATCGGTCGGTATTCAATGTGTTCCCGGGATTGCTCGAGCGCATCGACGTTCACGTCATCACAGGCGGCGTCGGTGGGGTTGAAGTCGCCAGAGCAGATTCGCTGGAAGACGCCCTGCGCGACGCGCTGGGTCTCGATGAGGTCACGTTTGTTGCCACGGGAGGAGACGCGATCGGTCAGTTGCGAGAGCAATGGGACGACGGCAACAACACGCTGGCGATTGCGCCGGGTGTCGTAATCGCCTACGCCCGCAACCAGGAGACCAACCGAAGGCTGCGCGAAGCAGGCATCGAGGTACTCGAATTGGATGCGAGCGAACTCTGTCGCGGGCGTGGGGGGAGCAGGTGCATGACCCAACCCATCCTGCGCGATCGATTGGTTTGACGGTGGAGCAGGTTGCCATTCCCGGCCAGATTCACGAGGCCATGATCGCTCATGCTCGCTTCTGTGCACCGGAAGAGGCATGCGGCCTGGTTGCCTTCGACGCCGCAGGCCGGCTCCGGATGGCCTATCCAACGACCAACGTCGAAAGGTCGCGGGTGAGGTTCACGGTTTCGCCAAAGGAGCACTTCGCGGCGATTCGTCACGCCGAGCGCCACGGATGGTCGATTGGTGGATCGTTTCACTCGCACCCGGACTCGGCCGCGTTTCCCTCCGCCCGCGACATCGAAGGTGCACTCGATCCGGAGTGGTTGTACCTGGTGGTTGGAATGAGCAACGGTTACCCCGAGCTACGCGGTTTTCGGATTCGCGAGTACATGGTGGACGAGGTAGCACTGCGGGAGCTGCCGTGACCGGACGGTCGGCCCATCTGATGATGTACGGCCTGGTCGGCGTTGCCATGCACTTGATTGTTGGCGTGCTGATCGTTGCGTCGTTCTCTGTGATCTCGTCAGGGTGGCTGATTACGCTCGTGGGTATGTGGCTGATAGCAACAGGCCTGGGTGCCGCAATGTGGCGCAGAACGGTGTGGATTCCCCTGCTGGCCTCGATCGTGCTGTCGGCACTGTGGATGAGCGTGTTCTTCGGGAGTAGGTGAAACGATGCAACTCGATGTTCTGGGCAGCTCGGGCACCTACCCGATGCCGGATCGACCATCCTCCGGCTATCTAGTGAGCAACCTGTCGACACACATCCTGTGTGACATAGGTTTTGGGGTCTTTGGCGAGCTGATGCGACGCATGTCTCCGGATCGACTGGACGCCGTGGTTCTCTCCCATCGCCATCCCGACCACTGCGCAGACTTCCTGGCTCTGCATCACGCTCTTGCCTACGGTCCCATGTCGGCCAAAGGCATTCCGGTTTTTGCCGCACCGGGAGTGGCCGATCGGATCGCCGACTTTCTCGGCGCAGGTGAGGGGCATGTCCTATTCGACACGTTCGACTTTCACGAAGTCGGGGCAGAGAACCACGTCACCGTTGGGTCCATCGATCTCAGGTTTGCGGTAACGGCGCACTCGGTGCCAACTGTCGCCACACGTTTTGAGGCGGGGGGGCGATCGTTGGTGTACTCCGCCGACACCGGCCCCGGTGGTGGTTTCCCCGGGTTGTGCCGTGGGGCCTCAGTGGTGATGGCGGAGGCATCGATGCCTGGGGAGCGAGATGACCAC
>CBDUNF010000116.1:0-10936 GCA_965368515.1 uncultured bacterium | reverse complement strand
GGCTTACGGCCTTGTCGAATCAGTTGCTGCACAGTCGGCACAGTGCCTTCTCTTCTCTCTTCGGCGCACCCCGACCCCTGTTTTGTGGAGCGGGTACTTACAGACAAAAATCGGCGCCACCGCATAAGCGGGGGCCGCCGACCCCTTGTGGGATTGCTCCACTCACAACAGCGCCGAGACGCCTCAGGGTAAGTGGGAATCCATCGGGAAAACCGGTGCGGGAGTATAGATAGAGTCCGCATCGGAACGCAAGACGGCGGCGGATGAAATCCGCTTGGAGTTTGATGCAATCAAACTCCACTCTCGGACAACAGCACGGCCGACGTCCTGTCGACTACGTCATCGTAGCTGGAAGCCGAGACCGATGGGGTCGCTTTTCTCCAGGGAGAACACCGCCGTGCCGGTGCGATAGGCGGCTCCCCGCACCTCGGTGAGGACACCGTGTATCCCACCAACCGCAGCATCTCCCACAACTCTTCCCGTGAAGATGGTTCCAATGACACTCTCATGGATCAGGGTTTCGCCACGAGCCAGCTGAGCGGACGAATCGAGCAGCGCCAATCTGGCGGAAGTTCCACTGCCGCAAGGAGATCGGTCGACCTCGCCGTCGGCAAACACTGTGATGTTTCGCTGTCTGATTCCGGCTTCCGCATGGTCACGGTCCTCAAAGAACACCGTGCCGTACAACCCGGAAAGCCGATGGTCGGTCGGGTGCTCGACGGCCTCGTTCTCTCCCAGGACCGTCTTGATCTCTCTTCCAAGGTCGATAAACCGGGCTACGTTCTCGGGGGTCACCGCCAACCCGAGCTCAGCGGCATCCACTGAGGCGTAGTAGGCGCCCCCGTATGCGATGTCGACACCAACCACATCCTCCGCAAGCTGAAGCGGGATATAGCGGCCTGAGACGTAGCTGGGGACGTTCACAAAGGAAACAGAAGTGACCTTGCCTTCGCCGACGTCGGCCGCTGCCTCCAGCCTTCCGGAAGGCGTATCCACCACGACCCGCCGGCTGCTTCCCTCTCCCGGTAGATAGCCGGACTCGATCGCCCACGTGACCAGAGCAATGGTTCCGTGGCCGCAGGCCGTGCTGTACCCATCCTTGTGAAAAAACACAACACCCAGGTCAGCCTCGTCATCATCGGGAGCCGTCACGAAACCCCCGTACATGTCCGCATGGCCCCGGGGTTCATTGACGACCAGACGCCGCACGTCGTCGGCGTACTGCGCCGCATAGGAGCGCCGATCCAGGGCAGTCGCACCTACAAGCTGAGGAGCCCCTGAGACGACAATCCGAAACGGCTCGCCGGCCGTGTGATAGTCGGCGACCTCGACAGGGCCGACGCTATGCATCGATTGGGTGATCGATCTGGATTACCCCGGTCTTGATACCAATGGCAACCAGGGCTCCGAGCAGAATTATGACGGACAACAGCTTCTTCACTCCACCCCCAAATCCGACCGTAGGCCAAAGGCTAGCCAGATACGCACCCTTAAGCCGCGATTCGTTCGCTCTCGGGAGTGGCAAAGACAAAAGCGGCAAGAACGCCTACGACCAAACCAAACAGGTGGGATTCCCAGGACACCCAGCTCGACACCGGGGTAATCCCCCGCAAGACCATGCCGCCGAACAACACCCCGACGACGATCGCTACCGCGATTCCCTTCAGGGACTTCTCGACAAAACCGGCGACCAGCAGGAACCCGGCGTATCCGAATACCAAACCGCTGGCACCGATATGCGTGGCAGACCTGGCCAGCAACCACGTGGCCAGGCCACCGACCACCATCACGAAAAGAGTCACCACAGCCCACCGGCGAGGTCCTTCGATCGCGATAAAGCCTCCCAGGACAAGGAAGGGAAGCGTATTGGCAAGGAGATGCCCGAATCCGCCATGAAGGAGTGGAGCCCACAGGATCCCGTCGAGACCACTCCACGTGCGAGGCACAATCCCATGTCGATCCAGCCCGTTATCGAAGATGAGCGCATCGGCCACCTCGAGGAGCCACATCAATGCCGCAATCACCACGATCAGCTGGATCGCCTGCTGAATCGGGGATTTTGGTGTCTCGACCAGCATGAGTCCTCAGTTCTGGGGTGGCTGCTCATCGAAGATCGAGAGCAACGACTCTTCGTCTGCGGGTGACGGCGGGGGGCGCCGCCGGGCGGGCGCATCACGTTCGGGGATCTGCAGACCCTGGAGAGCAATGATGCCAATGAAGACAGCTCCAAAGGTGTTGTCCCACACATTGAGAGCGAGGTAGATGACAACACCCGTGGTAACCACCGTGAGAGCCTTGGCGATGCGCAGCGCATACTTCGGGGTCACCGCCTCGAGAGCGTGCCAGGTCATGTTGCCACCATCGAGAGGAAGGATCGGCAACCAATTGAGTGCGCCCCACAGAAGGCCGGCGATGACGATGCCCAAGCCGATAACCCGACCGAAGTCGAATAGGTCCGCGGCGAACTGGGTGTTGCGGACCATGAACACAGCCCCGCCCAAGGTCATGCCGACCGCAGAACCGCTGGCGGCGATCAGGAAGCGGCGGCCGGGGGTGAGCGGCGTGTTAGCCGGATACTGGGTGAGACCGCCAAGCCCGAACAGGGTGACGGTCACCGACTTCGCACCAAAGGCGCGGGCAGTGAGGGCATGCCCCATCTCATGAGACAACACGGCGATGAACACACCGACAACGAAAGCAACGACCAGGTCGATCGAATACGCATCTATCGCCAGAATCCCGATGAACGCAAAGCTCCAGTGGACGGCAATCGGTATCCCCAGGACAGAGCCGCGCAGCATCAGCGCAACTTCTTGGGTGTGGAGAGCTTGGTTTGGACACGCCGTGACGGAACCTGACGAAGGGCGCACAATCGGCACAGCCCATGAGTCCCGGAAAGGGACCGCCCGCAGTTCCTACACATCACGAACATCTTCATACCCCGATTGTACGGCGGATCCGATCCTGGGGATACGGCGGCTGCAAGCCTCGCCTTCGGGGAGGGCCTCGCCTTCGGCGAGGTTCGAGTTTGGCGGAGCCAAACGTCGGCCTAACGCGCGACCCGCCAGAGGTCGGCCGGGTGCACCGACGTACGAGAACGGCTCCGCCAAACGTCGGCCTAATGCGATACCCGCCGGAGGTCGGCCGGGTGCACCGACGTACGAGAACGGCTCCGCCAAACGTCGCCCTAGTGCGCGACCCGCCAGAGGTCGGCCGGGTGC
The DNA here is from genome assembly GCA_965368515.1 of uncultured bacterium. GTDB lineage: Bacteria > Actinomycetota > Acidimicrobiia > Spongiisociales > UBA5794 > JAAETI01. The sequence continues at coordinate 7,715 of CBDUNF010000116.1, read as the reverse complement.
ACCGACGTACGAGAACGGCTCCGCCAAACGTCGGCCTAGTGCTCGACCACCTAAGGTCGGCCGGGTGCACCGACCTTCGAGTCTGGCGGAGCCAAACGTTGGCTTACTGAACGACCCGCCAATCGGCGGCCCGGTGAGTGAACCCTCCGAACGAAACAGATAGGCCCCATTGATGGGTAGCCTCCGCTCCCATGCGAGCAGTCCGTCACATAGTCACCGTCGCCCTCGGCCTCCTGGTCGTTGTCATCCCCGCCCTGCTCACCCCTGCATCCGGCACGGCCCAGGAGCCGACCACGACGACCACAACAACGACGGTGCCACCACCGACTCTCCCCTACCTCGAGCAGTTCGAACAAGAGGACTGGCACGACACGTGGATCGACTGGCGGTTCGCCGACGACCAGAACACATCCATTACACGGGCCTACCAAGAGGACGGCCTCGAAGTGAACATCCCACCCAACCAGCGGCGCGGCACCGGCCCGTTGTGGAAGCTACCTGAGGATGTCGACGAAGCCTGGTTCCGCTACCGAATCCGGCTCGACGACTTCGAGCCGATCACCAGCGGCAAGCTGCCCGGGTTTGCCGGCATGCCCAACTTCACAGCCCGGGGCTGCAACCCATCGACCGAGACCTACCCCGGCTGGTCGGCCCGCATGTTGTTTGAGCCAGCCGGATTCGGCGACCTCGAATCCGATCAGATCCAGATCGGCTACTACACGTACCACCTCGATCAGCCGGGCACATGTGGCGAATTCATGTTGTGGGACGACGACGGAGTGCTCGAACAGGACCACTGGTACTGCATCGAGGGCAGGGTCGCGCTCAACACCCCTGGTCAGGCCGACGGAATACTCCAGGGCTGGGTCGACAACGACCTTGCCTTCAGCCAGGACGGGCTGCGCTTCCGCCGGGAGACGGAGGATTGGCTGGACGTGCGCACGTTCTGGCTCAACGTCTACTTCGGGGGATCGACCATCCCCAACGACCGAGATCTGACGATGCGGATCGATGATCTTGCTCTCAGCGAAACCGGGCGCCTCGGCTGCCCGAACCGGTTCCGGGATGACGACGGTAACCAGCATGAGAACGACATCGAGTGGATGTTCCAACAGGAACTCATCTACGGCTGTGCCACCGAGCTGTACTGCCCCAAACAGAAGCTGACCCGGGCCGCTACTGCGGCTCTGCTGGACCGGATCATCAAGCCTGCGGCCACCTCGACTGACTTCTTCGCCGATGACGCGGGCCATTGGGCCGAGGGTGCGCTCAACAGGTTGGCGGCTGCCGACGTCCTCCGCGGCTGCGGCCCCGAGGCGGCATGTCCGGATGAACCGGTCACGCGCGGACAATTCGCCGCCTTGCTGAGAAGAGCGTTGGAGATACCCCACTCGCCGATAGACCATTTCGTCGATGACGACGGAGGCTTGTTCGAAGCGGATATCAACGCCATCGCCGCCATCGGGATAACAAAGGGATGCCACGACACCACGGATCGCTTCTGTCCCACCGAATCGGTGCTCCGTGACCAGGCCGCGACGCTACTGGCCAGGGCCGTGCAATGGTGGAGTCCATAGGGACACTGCCGTCGATCCCGGTGCCGAGCTAAGATTCCGCCTCCGGCCAATTCCGTAGGATTAAGGGTGCGGGCAGAGTTCTGTGTCTGTGCACACGCCCGCCAGGTCGGCATTCTCCGAGGAGGTAGAAGTGGTCAACTCAAGTATGAGCACACCCGAGGAGCGGGCTCGCAAGCGAGCGCAAGAGTTCGTCGGATTACTGTGGCACATCGCGTCATTCGTCATCGTCAATGCTTTCTTGTGGGGTCTCGACATCGTCACCGGCAATGGCGTGGAGTGGGCGTACTGGGTCACGCTGGCGTGGGGTATCGGTTTGCTGTTCCATCTCGCCGCATACGCATTCGACGATTCCGGGTTCGAAGACAAGGTCTACCGCCGCTTCCTGGCCAGGGAAGAGGAACGTCAGGACAGCGCGCTTGGGGACAGCTGAGGTGCCCGAGGTCGAACTCCGGGAAATCACCGAGGACACCGTTGCGCAGATCATCAAGCTGGAGGTGGCCGCAGACCAGAACCAGTTCGTTGCTCCCAACGCCGTTTCGATCGCCCAGGCATACTTCGAGCCAAAGGCATGGTTCCGAGCCATCTACGCTGCGGGCGAACCTGTTGGTTTCATCATGCTGTTCGACGACCCCGACAAGCCTGAGTACTACCTCTGGCGGCTGATGGTTGCCGATGGGCACCAGCGGAAGGGATACGGTCGGCGGGCTCTCGAACTACTCGTGGAGTACGTGCGCAGCCGTCCCAACTCTTCAGAACTGCTCACGAGCTATGTCCCCGCCGAGGGCGGCCCGATGCAGTTCTATAAGGACTTCGGCTTCGTCGAGACAGGCGAGGTCGATGACGACGAGATCGTGACGAAGCTTGAACTCTGACGTCAGTCAGAGTTCAAGCCGGGATCTCTACGCGTTGCCGGTCACAAAGCTGATGATTCGCCCCGGAACATAGATGACTCGCGCCGCGGTGGCCGGCACTACCGCCATCTCACTCTCCGCAATGTCGTGGACCTCGTGCGAGGAGGCGTGGCTGGGCACGGTGACTCGGCCTACCAGCCGTCCGTCAACCTGGACCGAAATCTCCACAGCTTCGCTGCGCGCATCCGAGTCCGCCGGCACCGGCCACGGTTGGGTGTGCACCGAAAACGACTCACCCAACCGGTGCCAGAGTTCCTCGGCCAGATGCGGAGCGAACGGGGCAAGCAGCTTCACAAAAACCCGCTTCGACTCGGGTGAGCCAATCTTCGATCGCAACTCCATCAGACGAGCGATGGCAACGTTGAACGCCAACCGCTCGATGGCAGCTTCGACCGCGCAAGTCGCATTGGCAACGGCAACCTCGTCTGTCGTCGTCTGAACCGGGTCCGTGACGGTTCGCCAGACCTTGGCGAAGAAGCGCTCGATCCCGGCGATGGCAGCGTCGGTGAACTCGCCTCCCTGCTCCCACGGTGCCGAGAACAACAAACCGCATCGCAACGCGTCGGCACCCACCGTGTCGATGTACTCATCGGGGCCAATGACATTGCCTCTGCTCTTCGACATCTTGCTGCCGTCCTTGACGATCATGCCGCCGATGCGGACACGGGGGAATGGTTCCTCGAAACCAACCAGCCCGAGGTCGCTCAACGCCATCGTCACAAACCTCGCATAGAGGTGGTGACGCTGCACGTGTTCGGGCCCACCGGCGTAGAAATCCACAGGCAAAACCCGGTTCGTACGCTCCCGGTCCCACGCCCGATCATCGAACTCCGTCGACGGGTAGCGAAGGAAGTACCAAGCCGAATCGACAAACGTGTCGCTCACATCTGTCTCGCGACGCGCCGGACCCAGACACGCGGGGCACCGGGTTTCCACCCAGTCATCGACAGCAGCCAGCGGCGACTCACTCGTGCCGGTGGGTCGCACGTCATCGATCCTTGGCAGCAGCACCGGAAGCTGTGCGTCGGGGACGACCACCGGCCCACAATCTGGACAATGCACGATCGGGATCGGCGGGCCCCAGTATCGCTGTCGGGAGATGAGCCAATCATGTAGTTGGTAGCTGGTCGACCCGGATGCGGTCGTTTCCCGACCGATCCACTGTCGTTGCAGTCGCTTCGCCCAATCGGGCCAATCGAGATCCTCCAGCCCATCGAGCAGACGATCGGCATACTCTGTGATACGCAGGAACCATTGGTTCATCATCTTCTCAACAACAGTGTTGTCGCAGCGTTCACACACCGTGCCGTCGTTCGCAGTCTGCTCTCGAGCCAGAACCGTCAGGCACGATGGGCACCAGATGACGGCCGCGTGCGCTTGGTACATGAGGCCAGCTTCGAATAGCCGGGCCAGGATCCACTGGGTCCAGCGGTAGTAGCTTGGATCGCTGGTGTTGACCGCACGATCCCAATCCCAAGCCATACCGGTTCGAGAGAGCTGTTCGCGGAACCGGCTCGTGGTCTCCGCCGTCAATTCCTCCGGGTGCCGCTCGACTCGCAGCGCATAGTTCTCGGTATGAATCCCAAACGCATCGAACCCGATTGGTTGGAACACCTGCTTGCCGGTCATCCTGCGGTAGCGACCGTAGGTATCGACCCCGGCATACCTGAATATGTGGCCGACGTGTAACCCTTCGGCCGAGGGGTATGGGAATTCGACTTGGTTGACAAAGACCGCACTTGGATCAACTGCGGCCAGATCGACCTTGCCTATTCCTTCGGTCTCCCACCGTCGGCGCCAACGCGTCTCGATCTCTTGAATGTCGTAGGGAGCCATGCGAGCGGTCCCTCCGTTCTGGTCTTTCGTGTCATGTCTGCCTCCTCGGCAAATGAGAAACCTCCCGGCTTTTGGCACAGGAGGTTGGGAAGCGAACCCGGAAGTCGGGTTCGCCTACATGAGGAGAAGTCGGCTGTTCAACGTCGGCTGCATGGAACGAACGATACCCCGAATCCCATCAAGTGGGGACCACATCTTCGTTCTTGCGTAGATCTGGCACCGAAAAGCCGGAGAAATGTACGCAAGAACAAGAGGAAGGCCCCCAGGTGGGGGCCTTCCTCTAAATGACTCGCCCTTGGCGAATCTGTGGCTATTCGTCGCCTTCGTCGTCGCCCGACTGAGCACCGAGGCTGGCCAGCCACTGTGCCGGGTCTGCCGGCAACGCCTCTTCTTCGGATGATCCCTCGAGATTCGCATCGGGGAACAAGCCCAGCGCAGACACCACAGTGGCATCCGGCAGCGAAGGCTGGATGGCCTGGTAGTTCGTGCTCCCGGTTCCGGCCGGAATGAGCTTGCCGATGATGACATTCTCCTTGAGACCTCGCATGAAGTCCGACTTGCCCTGGAGCGATGCCTCGGTAAGTACCCGAGTCGTCTCCTGGAACGAAGCCGCCGACAGCCACGAATCCGTAGCCAGCGATGCCTTGGTGATACCCATGAGCTCGGGGCGACCCTCGGCGGGTGCCTTGTTCTCCTCGACAAGCGAGCGGTTCACATCACGGAACTCCTGCTCATCAATGAGCTCGGCCGGCAGGAAGTGCGAGTCACCGGAGTTGACGACACGGACCTTGCGCAGCATCTGCCGAACGATCAGCTCGATGTGCTTGTCGTGAATGTCAACACCCTGGCTCCGGTACACCTCTTGCACCTGGTCAACCAGGTACCGCTGTGCGGCACGAACGCCTCGGATCTCCAGCACCTCTTTCGGGTCCAACGGACCTTCGGTGAGCTGGGTTCCCGGCTCGATGATGTCGCCTTCGGCGACACGCAAACGGGCACGGCGTGGCAATGGGTACTCGGTCTCCATTTCCTTGTCGGCGACGAGGACCCGACGACCTTCTTCGTCATCAAGCAGTTGGATCACACCACCGTGCTCGGCGAGCAGCGCTTTGCCCTTTGGCGTCCGCGCCTCGAAGAGCTCAACTACACGAGGCAGACCGTGAGTGATGTCCTCACCGGCCACACCGCCGGTGTGGAACGTACGCATAGTCAGCTGGGTACCAGGCTCGCCAATGGACTGGGCGGCCATGATGCCGACTGCCTCGCCGGACTCGACCATGAGCCCGGTAGCCAGGCTCAGACCGTATGACGCCTTGGAGATGCCATAACGGGACTGGTCGGTCAGCGGGGAACGCACTCGAACTTCTTCGAGCTCGGCTTCGTCGCCAAGCGCCTTGAGCGCCTCACGGTCGATGACCTCGCCTGCCCGCAGTTTGGTGCCGAGAGCGGTCTCGACAAGCTTGCGACCCACTTTGGCGTCCTCAGCGAGGATGCGACCAAACACACGATTGCGCAGGTTGCGGATCGATTTGCCGTCTTCACGGATCTTGATGACGAGGCCGGTGTCGTCCGTCTCCTCATCGTGGATGATGATCTCCTGCGAGACGTCTACCAATCGACGGGTCAGATACCCGGAGTCGGCAGTACGGAGCGCAGTATCGGCAAGACCCTTCCGGGCGCCGTGCGTCGAGATGAAGTACTCGAGCACCGACAGACCTTCACGGAAGTTGGACTTGATCGGCTGCGGGATGATGTCACCCTTCGGGTTGGCCACCAGACCACGCATACCGGCGATCTGCCGCAGCTGCATCATGTTTCCACGAGCGCCCGAGCGAACCATCATGTCAATCGGGTTGAATTTCTCAGCCTCGAGGGTCGCCTGCATGGCGTCCTTCACCTCATCGGTGGCTTCGGTCCAGATCTCGATCAGCTCCTGACGACGCTCGTCGTCGGTGATGACGCCCTTTAGATAAAGCGATTCGACCTTCGACGCACGTTCGTCGTACCTGTCGAGAATCGCTTCTTTCTCTGGCGGTGTCTTCACGTCCTCGAGACCAATCGTAAGACCAGCCTTGGTGGCGAAACTGAACCCGAGGCTCTTGATCGAGTCGAGGGTTGCTGCGACATCCGGCTTGTCGTAGTCATTGATGACCTCCGCCACAAGCGTTCTGATGTCGGACTTGATCACAGGCGCGTTGATGTACGGGAATGACTCGGGGAAGGCAGTGTTCAACAATGCCCGACCGTAGGTCGTCTCGTACAACGCGTCGCCATCAACAGGCTCTTCGGTGAGCAGGTGACCAATGTGGCGTCTCAGCGCATGATGACGCTTGGGGTCGCCTGCCAGGGCACCAACCCGCAGCTTGATCTTGGAGTGAACTTCGATGTCACCGAGTTCGTAGGCCATCGCTGCTTCATCGATGTCGGTGAAGGACCGACCCTCACCCTTGCCACCTTCGACCTCTTCCGAGAGGTAGAACATACCGATGACCATGTCCTGCGACGGTGTCACGATCGGCCTGCCGGATGCAGGCGACAGCATGTTGTTCGTGGACAGCATCAGTACCCGGGCCTCAGCCTGCGCCTCTGCGGAGAGGGGCAAGTGAACGGCCATCTGGTCACCGTCGAAGTCGGCGTTGAACGCCTCACAAACGAGCGGATGGATCTGAATGGCCTTGCCCTCGACCAGCACAGGCTCGAAAGCCTGGATGCCGAGACGGTGCAAAGTAGGTGCCCGGTTGAGGAAGACAGGATGCTCCTGAACAACCTCGGAGAGAACGTCCCAGACCTGCGGCCGACGACGCTCCACCATGCGCTTGGCAGCTTTGATGTTCTGAGCGTGATCGAGGTCGACAAGACGCTTCATCACGAAAGGCTTGAACAATTCGAGTGCCATCATGCGCGGTAGGCCACACTGATGGAGTCGCAACTGCGGACCGACCACGATGACCGAACGGCCCGAGTAGTCGACGCGCTTGCCGAGCAGGTTCTGACGGAAGCGACCTTGCTTGCCCTTGAGCATGTCGGACAGCGACTTGAGCGGGCGACTGCCCGGGCCCGTTACCGCACGACCACGACGTCCGTTGTCGAATAGGGCGTCAACAGCCTCCTGAAGCATGCGCTTCTCGTTGTTGACGATGATCTCGGGAGCGCCCAGGTCCAACAACCTCTTGAGACGGTTATTGCGGTTGATCACTCGGCGATAGAGATCGTTGAGATCCGATGTCGCAAAGCGGCCACCGTCGAGCTGCACCATCGGACGCAGGTCAGGCGGGATGACCGGAACGGCTTCAAGAATCATGCCGGCAGGATCGTTCTTGCCACCAGCAAAGGGACTGACAACCTTGAGACGCTTCATGGCTCGCTGCCGCCGCTGCTGCGACTTGGCTTC
>CBDUNF010000115.1:0-11017 GCA_965368515.1 uncultured bacterium | reverse complement strand
AGCGCCAAGGCGCTCGCCCCCGAACTCGACCACGCAGGGCCTAGTAGTCGACCACATCAAACGGCCATCCGAGCAAGGTCGTTTCGCCGTCCTCTTCGACAGTGATCCCCAGGTTGTACGCACCCCGAGGGGTGTCGGCAGCGACGAATACTGTTAGCTGGTATTAGCCCTCCCCGGTCGTGGGCTGAAGTTGCGCTTCCACCCCTGTGGGTGCCAACGCGACCTGGAGGCTCACCTCATACGGTGCCAAGAAGGTGAAGACGAACTCGGTGCCCGCCTGCAGCTCTGTGTCAACGGCCATTCCAATGGACTCGAGGTCGTGAGCAGTAGTTGGAGTACAGGCCGCCAGCATTGCACCAAACGCAGTCACCAAACCACAGCCTCAGTCGGGTATCCCGGCCACCGTGTGTCCGCTTCCGGCCAACCACTCCGCAAACTGCCCACCTGGGGCCGGACGGTCTGTACCGTGACCCCGACGGCGAGAGCCAAGACCGTCATTCCCGCTTTTCCCGACAGATAGGACAGATTCATGCTCATCGAGGTAGGCGAGAAAGTGCACGTTATCGAACGCCGCTTGTTCGAATCTGACGTGAGAAGACACTTCTGTGGCGAAGTGGAGCGGTGCGGAGACGACGCAATCCGTGCCCGCGGCTTTGTGTTCACGTTCGATTCGTCGCTTTCGCAATACGTTCGAAGCGACGGTGAACGTGTCCGCATTCTGCCCCTGGCGGTGAGCGGGTTCATCATCAACGTACTCCCGAACGACACGAAGGTCGCGGATGTCAGCTACGTGGTTTCTGACGAGGGCCGGCTGACCGTCACCGACGGCGGTAGCTTCAGTCTCGATATCAACGAATTCGGCCGCAGGCGGTGATTACCGATCCTCAGTCCATAGGAGAAGGGGCCGGCACAAGTGCCGGCCCCTTCTTACTTGTAGTGATCGCATCGCCTGCGCAGGACCTAGGTGTCCTTCCGACCCACAATCACGGCCTTCACGCCACCGACACCGCTTGCTGCGACATCGCTAACAGCGTGAACCGCTGACTCGCCGATCTCTTCCGCTGCCTCAAAGGCTCCGGTTGCCGCTGCTGATGCAGCATCCTCGAGGCTGAGGCCCACATCCTTGGCGCCCGAGATGGCACCAGAGATCGCACCCTTGGTCACCTCGACGACGTCTACGCCGACCTCGCCGGCGCCTTGGACCAGTCCCTTGGCTGTGTTCTTGATCACCTTGAGTGCGTCGCCGCCAATCTCACCGGCACCCGCAATGGCACCAGAAACAGTGCTTGCTGCAGTTTCCGAAACGTCGGCACCAAGAGCCTTTACCCCAGCCACAGTCGATTTGCCAAGAGCGACTGCGGCTTCGGCTAGGCCAATGCCCGTGTCCTTGGTCGCAGTGATCAGACCCTCCGCGATCCCGCTTGCCGTCTTGGTCACGTCAGCACCGATAGCGTCCGTACCCTTGAGTGCGGCCCGCACCGTGTCGGAAACGACACCGACGGTAACCGTAGCGATCTCGCCGACACCTTCGAGGATGCCAACGACGACACCTTTGACTGTTCGCACCAGCCCAGTTCCAACGTCACTCACTGCCGTGAGCGCTCCGTTGACGATGTCAGATGCCGTGCCCGTAACCGTCGTAGCTACGTCACCGGCGTCCTTCAGAGTTGTGACGGTGGCATCCTTGGCAACATCGGCGGCTCCGCCGACAATCCCCCCGGTGCCCTTCAGTAGCGCGGTGATGCTCCGCTTTACCCGACCCTCTGTGCTTCCCTCGTTCACTCCAGCTCCCTTCATCATTCGCAGCCACTCTGGCTGCTTGCTGTGACGCCATCATCGGTCGGTTGATGGCTCCAGGTCCATGACATGTCGAGTCACCCGGGCGCCTTCTGTTTGGCATGAAGATGCCCGATCTGGCAGTCGACTGCCAGCGGTGGAGGGCATGTGCAGATACGGCCAGGTACGCTGCAACGATGCAAAGCAGAGTGGCGATCGTCGGCGACACGCCAACGTGGCGACGGGGCGTCGCCGCGATACTCAGCGATTCTGGTTTTGTCCCCGTCGAATTGGGGAACCTGTCTGAGTGGAAACGGGGGCGCGGCGGCAAGGCAGTCATCGCAGCAGTCTCTGAGCCGCTGGTGCTTGATCACATCCGCCGGTTCTGCGACGAACACCCCAAAATACCTGTTGTTGCAGTCCTCGCCGAGCTGACCGTGAGCGCCTACGCCAATGCGGTCCATGCGGGAGCCACTGCGGCCCTTGGCGAGCAAGAGCCCGCCGAGGAATTGGTCCTGGTGCTGGAGACGGCGCTACGCGGTCGGGCCGCCGTGCCCGAGCCGTTGGTTAGGGCGATGGCGGCTCGCATCCCGATCAGTCCGAAACCCGAAGCCTGGCTTGAACCGGGCCAGGCCGATTGGCTTAGGCATCTATCTAGAGGTGAGCCGATATCCGATTTGGCCGACAACGTCGGCTACTCCGAGCGAGAGATGTTTCGCATGCTGCATGATCTGTATGTTCGGATCGGTGTCCGCAACCGAACCGAAGCGATCATCTGGGCAACTCGACATGGAGTCCTGGACGAGGAAGCCGACGCCGACTGACCACCGCAGCAGCTGCGGTGGACGGTGCTACGACTGCTCAGGTGACCGTCTTGCGGTAGACCCGGATGGCGAGGGGTACGAATACCGCCATGATGGCCACCGACCAGAAGAGCGACAACAGGACCTGGCCCTGGACCGTCGGTGCTGCCGCAACGGCATCAGCCAGTTGGCTTGCGCTCATTCCGGGCTGAAAATCTGCAAGAGCCTCCCGACCCAGCATCAAGCCCCGCAGCGCGTTCACCGTCACAGTGATGGGCTGGTTGACGGCGAAGCCTTGTAGCCACGCGGGCATTGTCTCGGTCGGCACAAACACGGAGCTGGCGAACACGAGCGGGAAGACCGGAAGAAAGACCGCCGATTGCGCCGCCTCCGGGCTTTTTACCGCAAGACCGATCGTGGCCATGATCCACGACAGCGCAAAAGAGAACACCATGGCGACGCCGAGACCTGCCACAAACATCACGGGATTGGTCTGATAGCGGAATCCCATGATGAAGCCCATCACAACCATCAAGCCGATGACGAAGCCATTGCGGATGAGATCGGAGAGAGTCCGGCCGGCGAGCACAGCCGACCGAGCCATCGGCAGAGAGCGGAAGCGATCGATGACGCCCTTGGACAGATCTTCGGTCAGGCCGAGGGCGGTCTGCCCGGCGCCAAACGCAGCAACCTGGATCAACAAACCCGGGAGCAGCCAGTTGATGTACTCGCCCTGTGCGATTGGAGGAATGGCCCCGCCGATCGCTCCCCCAAACACGTAGTTGAAAAGGAGAAGAAACATCACCGGCTGGACGGTGGCGAATATCAATAGCTGAGGTAGACGCAGATTGCGAAGCAGGTTGCGTCGGGTGATGACTCTGATGTCCTTGACGGCGTGTGCGGGGCTGATCCTGGTGTGTTCTGAGGTATGCGTGGCGGTTGCCATCAGCCAGTCCTCCTCTGTCGTCGTCCTCGTTTGGCCTGCTTGGTCGGCGCCTCGCTCTCTGCTTCCGCGGCCGCAGCTCCCCTTCCCGTGAGGGTCAGGAATACGTCATCGAGGCTCGGCTTGCGCAGCGCCACGTCCTGAGCCGTGACCCCGGTCTCGTCGAGTCGACGAACGACATCGACAAGCGTCTGTGAACCTTCGCGAGCGGGCAGACGCACGATCTTGCGGGCTTCCTCGTAGGTGACGTCGTCCGAGATCGATCGCATCGCCTCCAACGCCTGGGTCTTGGCGTCGTCGTTGATGTGTAGCTCGATTACCGAGCCGCCCATCTTGTCCTTCAATTCGTCACCGGTGCCCTGGGCGATGAGCTTGCCGCGGTCGATGACCGCGATCCGATTGGCGAGTTGATCCGCTTCGTCGAGGTATTGCGTCGTCAACAAGACGGTGGTTCCGCTGGCGACCAGGTCACGGATCAGCTCCCACAGGTCGAGACGGCTTTGCGGGTCGATGCCCGTCGTCGGCTCATCCAGGAACAGCACTTCTGGCCTTCCGATCAGCGAGGCAGCCAGGTCGAGTCGCCGCCGCATTCCCCCGGAGTACGTGCGCACGGTGCGGTCGGCGGCCTCGTCAAGATGAATCCGCTCCAACAGCTCACCAGCCCGTTCCCGCGATTCGGCAGCCGAGAGGTTGTAGAGCCGGCCCACCATCTCGACGTTCTCGCGCCCTGTCAGATAGTCGTCGACCGCGGCGAATTGTCCTGCGAGTCCGATGTGGGTGCGTGCAGCCACCGGGTCGGCGACGACGTCGATTCCGGCGACCTCCGCATATCCCGAGTCAGGCTTCAGTAAGGTCGTTAGCACACGAATCAGCGTGGTCTTCCCGGCACCGTTTGGGCCAAGCAATCCGTAGACGATGCCCGGCTCGAATTCCAGGCTCACGCCGTCGAGAGCGCGAGTCGTCTTTCCGAATACCTTGACGACATCTTCGACGCGTACGATCGAGTTGGTCATAGCGGATCCTTCAAGGGTTGCGGTGGGGTCGACAGACTGTCGGCCGCGAGGAACACCTGACGATAGCGGGGGCCGGGTGGCGAGTTGACGGCCCTCGAGATGGCTGGGCAAGGGCCGGCCCGCAATCAGCCAGTCGCCTCCCGGAGGCCCGGGCCGACAGGACCGTCGAACTCTAGAACAAAGACTGCCTGGCACAGGCAGGGGCCTCCGGCATCGAGGAAGTACCGTGCCGTCAGAAGGCTGGCTCGGGGAAGATAGCTCCGTATGCGATGAGCGCGACGATCAGCGCGACCAGAATCATGGCCACCCGAGTCATGTCGCGGATGCTTTCTCGGCGAGTGGGAAGGTCCGGTTTGATCCGTCGGATCGCGCCCGGGTTTCGGGGTTTCGGAGTCATAGCGTGTCACTCCTTGGTTGCCGCACATCTCTGACCAAGCGTCGTATCAGGTCCGAGGCATCTCGGCTACGCAACCCGGTGCGAGTGCGGCTATTTCGATCGTACATCAGACAGCCTCCGGTCCAGCGGCAACCTGGTCCGTGCCGCTGGGTATGACGCCGATCAGTCGGCCGTCGGGATCAACCACCGGGACCGGACTGTGTTCGAGGAACTCAGCGAGTTCTCCGGCAGCGCTGACCCGTTCGGTGGAGGTAACCGCAACGGCGGGTTCCATCACGTGGGCCACGCGTGTCTCGGACGGTACTTCTGTCATGGCGGTGGCTCGCAGCATCCCGACGAGGTGACCGTTATCGGCGACCGGCACAACTTGGTGGGCGACGACCCTGAGGGCGTCGCCTACGGTGAGTCGAGGACCAACGGCGATCCCGGCGGGCTCGACGGCTTCGTGATAGCAGCGACGCGGGGCGCTCCGTACTGCAATGGCACCGGCTGGAGCCGCGACGAGCAGCCGGTGTCCGGGGCCATAGATCTGTCGCTGAAACCACGATCCTCCCGGGGCGCCAACGATGAGCAGCGTGGACGGGGCAAGACTGTCGATGAGCTTGACCGCCGTCGATTCCTTGGTAGCGCGGTGCCCAAGATGGGGATAGTCACGCGAGAGCCGTTCTAGACGATCCAATGCCAAAGGCATCTCCTCATAGGAGCGGTACACCGTGGCGAGCTCTCCAGGCACACCCAGGGCGAGTGCCAGCCGAGCAGCTACCGCAGCTGCAAGCGGCGCGTGCGGACCCTCCCCCACCGCGGCGGTGACCGCACACACGTTGCCGAAGTCGACTTGGTGCGGGACCGCCACAGGCACGAGATCAAAGCTGCCAAAACGTCGCGCTACCAGCAGGTCTACACGATCAGTGACACAACTGCGCTGGAGATCCCCACTGATCGCGATCGGAGGTCCGTCGTCGAGACGCTCCGCTAGCGGCAGACAGCCGAGGCCCCGAGTCCAGGCCACGCGACCAAGACCCGATGTCCCAAGCGGAACGGCCGATTCCTTGGTGGCAGGCATCCCGTACCTCCGGTCCAGCGGCACGAGCCGGTCGAGAGCAGGCAGTAACCGGCGTCCCCACAGGTCGGTCCACGTACGATGTCCAATACACGAGAACAGTATCATGTATCGGGGGTTCTGGCAATGCCCCGTAGGCCGATGGACGCTGATCAATGAAGACCTGGAGGGGACCGGGCAAAATGCCCACGAGCCCCCCAAGAGAAAGGGGGGTCCTGTGGAGCTGGCGAAGGGATTCGAACCCATGACCTGCTGATTACAAATCAGCTGCTCTGCCGGACTGAGCTACGCCAGCGGGCCGCTGAGTTTAGTGCCTCGCATCCGGCTAACTTCGTACAAACCCAGCGACGCTGCAACCGACGCATTGAGGCTCTCGATGTCGGGACTGATGGGGATGTGGACGAGGACATCCACCAGGTCCTTGGCCAGGCGGGTCACCCCTTTGCCCTCGGCGCCGATCACGAGGGCGACTGGCTCGGTCAGTAGGTCTAGACGGAACAGAGAGCGCTCGCCCTCACCATCGAGACCTACGAGCCAGATTCCCATCTTGCGCAACCGGCGCAGCGCATCAGCGGTTGACTTGACCTCGGTTATGACCAGATGCTCGAAAGCCCCGACCGCAGCCTTGAAGGCCGTCGGGCCCAAAGGCGCCGAACGCCGTTCCGGCAGGACGAGAGTCTTCCAACCGGCAGCCACCATCGTGCGCGCAATCGCACCAATATTGCGCGGATCCTCCAGATGATCGAGAACTAGGACTGCCGGCGGCTTTGATGCTTTGACTGCTTTTTCGATCGGCGTGAACGGAATCGGCCGGGCCCGCGCCACGATCCCCTGCGGCGCCGCGGTAACGGCACCGTCACGTACATCTTGGACTCGCTTGACCGGGATCCCGGCAGCTACGGCATCGTGGACCAACTGGCCGTAGTCGTTGCGACGAATCCGAGAATTCTCGATTCGGATACTGGTTACTCTGCCGGCGTCCAGAGCGGCCCTGACCGCGTGAAAGCCCTCGAGGCTATCTCCTATGCCAGCGGACGCCATCAGACGTGTCCTCCAATACGATGTCAACTTCGGCGAGACCGTCCCGAATCTGGTCGGCCAATGCCCAATCACGATTAGCTCTTGCGGTCGCTCGCAATTCGATGAGCGCGTTGACAGCGCTCTCACCGCTCACTCCCGGCGCACCCAGTTCGGCGGCCAGGGCGCCAATCGCATCATTGATATCGTCGAGGGCCACCGCCGCCTCGGCTAGGCCGAGTACCTCGGTGATCTCGTCGTAGGCGGCCACCCATGGTCCCGCGTCCTCGCCACCATCGAGACGACGGTTTCCCTCCCGGATCACGTCGAAGAGGACAGCGAGCGCACCGGCGTTGTCGAGATCATTGTCCATCGCACCTTTGAACAAGTCGATCGCTGACTCCAAAGGCTCATCCTCTACGGGACCGTCGACACGCCGCCGGAAGGCCCAAATGCGATCGAGCGATCCCCTCGCATCTACCAGCGCATCCTCACTGAACTCGACCGGCTTGCGATAGTGGGTCCGCAGATAGAAGAGACGCACCGCGCCCGGCGTGTACTTCTCGATGCCCTCGACCAGGTCAACAACGTGACCGGTTGACTTGGACATCTTCTCGCCGGAAAGGTTCAACAACCCGTTGTGCATCCAATAGCGCACAAATGGAACGTGGCCGGCGGCCTCGGCCTGGGCGATTTCGTTCTCATGATGAGGGAAAACAAGGTCGTGACCGCCGCCGTGGATATCAAAACCGTCGCCCAGATACTTGTTAGCCATCGCCGAGCACTCGATATGCCATCCCGGCCGACCCGGCCCCCACGGCGAGTCCCATTCGGGCTCACCGGGCTTGGCGCCCTTCCACACGGCGAAATCAAGCGGGTCACGCTTGTGCTCCCCCGGCTCAATACGCTCGCCGCTGCGGAGGTCGTCAATGTTGCGCCCCGAAAGCTTGCCGTACTCGGGGAAGCTGCGAACGCTGAAGTACACGTCGCCGCCGGCGGCGTATGCGTGGCCCCGCTCGATCAGCTGTTCGATCATCTCGATCATCTCAGGGATGTGCTCGGTCGCCCGCGGTTCAATGTCGGGTGGAGCAATACGCAGCGACTCAAAGGCGGAACGGAACGCGCTGTCGGCGATCGCAACGACTTCCTCGATGGTGAGGCCCATCTCGTTGGCTGCGTTGATGATCTTGTCATCAACATCGGTCACATTCTGAACATACGTCACTTCGTAACCCAGCCATTCGAAGTAACGACGCACCACGTCGAACACCACGGCGAAACGCCCGTGGCCGACGTGGGGATGCGACTGCACGGTGGCTCCACAGACGTACATCGAGACCTTGCCCGCGTCACGCGGTTCGAAGTCTTGAAGGGTACGTCCGAGAGTATTGAAGATGCGCATGGGCGGGATGGTATCAGCGCTCAACTACCGTTGGGTGGAACAACCCGGGGGTAGATGGTGATCTCACCAAAACGGTCCCAGCGACCGCTAGTTCTTGGACATCGCGGCGCATCGGCGCACGCAGCCGACAACTCGATCGAAGCCTTTGAGCTAGCCCTGGCGCATGGGGCCGATGGAGTCGAACTCGACGTCCGATTCACTGCCGACGAGGTGGTGGTCCTCCACCACGACGCCGACGTTGGAGAGATGGGCCCGCTTGTCTATCACGATTTCGAGACGATTCGTCGTACCCACCCCGAACTCCCCACTCTCGACGAAGCGCTCGAGGCGCTGGGTGACCTCATCGTCAACGTCGAGATCAAAAACTCCCCGATGGATGCAGACTTCGACCCCAGCCACAAGATGGCCGGGGTTGTGGCCCGTTGGGTCGCCCGCCATGACATCCACGACCGGGTGGTCGTAACATCGTTCAATCCGGGAACCATTGCGGCGGTGCGGCTAGCGGACTCGGGCGTCGTCACCGGTCAGCTGGTCGATGTGGGCTTCGATATCGCCCGCGGTGCCGAGGCCATTGCCACCGCCGGCCATAGCTGGATAGCTCCGCATATCTCGACGGTGACCACCGATGCAGGTGGCGTCATCGAGACGGCGCATGCAGCTGGCCTGCGGATAATCGCCTGGACGGTCGACGATCCGGCTGACATCGCGGCCATCGCCAACGCAGGCATCGACGGCATCATCTCCAACGACCCGCGAGCGGCGCTAGAAGTCCTCAGCGCTCTCTAGCGATCGAGCGATACGACCGCGGTGGCGGCGATCCCTTCGTCGCGGCCGAGGTAACCCATGCCGTCGGTTGTCGTCGCCTTCACCGACACGTGGCTGATTGACATGCGTAATAGCTCGGAAATTCGCTGCCGCATCGCTGCACGGTGGGGCGAGATACGAACGGTCTCGGCGATGATCGTGACATCGACACTGGCAACAGAGATTCCCCGGTCGTCGACCATTCTGAACACCTGCGCCAGGAGGTCGCCAGAGTCAGCCCCTTCCCACTGCGGGTCGCTTGATGGGAAGTACATGCCGATATCGCCGAGCGCCGCTGCCCCAAGAACAGCATCCGCCACGGCGTGAAGTGCGACGTCGGCGTCAGACGTTCCGATCAGCCCACGCTCATCGTCGACAACCACGCCGCAGATGCGCATTGGACCAGCGCCACCAATCCGGTGAGCATCGAAGCCCCAACCGACTCTCACTGGTTGTCGGCGGCGGCAACAAGCGCCCGGACAACGGCAAGGTCTTCGGGGAACGTAACCTTGAGGTTGCGAGGATCACCCGGCACGACGATGACCCGCCCACCGTTTTCTTCAACCATGCCTGCATCGTCGGTGTAGCTGCCCTCGAGGGCCGCGTGGGCCTCACGCAAGGCGTGAGCGACGAAGCCTTGTGGGGTCTGCACCGCAACGAGGTGGTCGCGGGGCAAGGTGCCGGAGACGATGTCCTTGTCGTCGACTTCTTTGAGGGTGTCACGGACCGGAACGGCCGGAGCCACTCCATCGACGTCACGAGTCAGCAAAGTATCGATGATCGTCGCGACCATTGTCGTCGTAGCAAGCGGACGAGCCGCATCGTGGACGATGACGTAATCGACATCTTCGGGAATCTCAGCAAGACCGGCGGCTACGGAGTCGCGGCGACGGTTGCCACCGGGGATTCCGCCCGGAACCGGGCCGACAACCACCACGTGACTGACACCCGCATCAACAAGCATGTCACGGCCCCACGACCACAACGGCTTGCCTTCGAGTTCCATCGAATGCTTTGGACCGCCGAAACGCAGTCCCGATCCGCCGGCGACGACGATGCCCCAAACGGACGCTGAATCAGGGGGAACGCTCACACTTCCTCTGGAATCTCGACTTTGGGCAGGGCCCGATCAAGTCGTTTGACGGCCTCTTCCTCATCGAGGTCGAGGGCAAAACGAAGCTCAGAGATAATGATCAGACGAGCCTTCGCCAACATCCTCTTCAGCGCCGGGGAAATCCCTTTGACCTGCTGTGCGTAGGTCAGGTCACGGACTACCTCGGCCACCTGGAATATGTCGCCGGAGTTGATCTTCTCTGTGAGCAGCTTGTACCAACGGCTCCAATTCTTGCCGGCTTCCTGTGGTTCATCCTTGAATGTTCGGAAGACCTGGCGAGCCTTGTTCTGGGAGATAACCGGACGTACTCCGAGATCAACCGCTTTGCCGACGGGAACCCGCACGGTCAATTGGTCGGTTGCGATTTCGAGTACGAAATACTCGGACTTCTCTCCCGCAAATTCGATCTTTTCCCGTTTGATGATGGTCGCAGCACCATGGTGCGGATAGACGACATAGTCCCCGACCGAGAAGGGGCTCTCCACCTTCTTGGCTCGTCGAGTCGGTGCCTTTTTTGGAGTCTGCGCCTTCGCAGCAGGCGCCTTCTTGGCAGGCTTCTTCGCCGCAGGTTTCTTGGCAGGCGCCTTTTTGGCTGCAGCCTTCTTGGCAGGCTTCTTCGCCGCAGGTTTCTTGGCCGCAGCCTTTGTAGCCGTAGCCTCCTTGGCCGTAGCCTTCTTGGCCGTAGCCT
>CBDUNF010000114.1:0-11246 GCA_965368515.1 uncultured bacterium | reverse complement strand
GGAAAGATTTCTGCAGCCCGGCTCGAGTAGGTGTCGAGCAGATCGCGGGCTCTCCACCGCGGGTTCGCCTCGTCGTCGGGGCACATCAGCCCGAGGATGCCGATGCCTCCGATCGAGGTGCCGACCAGGATGTCGAACAGCTCGGCGCTGGGCTTCCCGGTCATCTCCTCGAGTGCGACGAGAACTCGAACAGGCAGAATGCCCCGGACTCCGCCGCCATCAACAGCCAGAACCCGAAGGAGTGGTTCAGATTGCCGATTCGTCATCTGGTCACCATCGCTCGCAGAGAGGAAGAAACGTTACCAGTGTCCCGTTGCTGCTCAGCTGGGTTCCTCGGCATCGTCCTGCGACGCAAGTAACTCGGCGACAGCGGTGGCCAGCTCCGTCGGAAGAAACGGCTTTTCGAAGAATCGGTCGGCACCAGCGGCGATGGCGCGCTCGGCGCTAGAACCCTGGCCATGGGCGGTCACCACGATGACCGCGACATCTCGTTGCGCCTGCCGGAGGGTGTTGAGGACCTCCCAACCATCGATACGGGGTAGGGCAATATCAAGGATGACAAGGTCCGGCGTCGCCTGGCGCAGACTTTCCAGCGCATACAGCCCATCTACCACAAGCTCTACCTCGACGTCAGGCGACGAAACGAGGCTGGCGATGAGCCGGCCGGCGTTCGCATCATCTTCGACGACGAGGATCTTTCGCTTACTCACTTGTGCTCTCCATCGTGGCACCCCAGGCGCTGGCCCGATTGTCACTGGCGAGCAGCCTATACCGAAGCCGCGTCCCGACGCCGAGGTCGGCGCGCTGTCGGCGAGGGAAAGCGTGTGCATGAACGAAGATCTGTTCGCCGCCGCCGTCGGGTTCAACCAAGCCAAAACCGAGCTCATCGTCGTAGAGAGTGATCGTTCCGCTGTGGCGTTCCCCCCGGATGAGCAGCGGATAGAGACCGATCCGGCCGACTGTGGCGAACCCGGCCATCAGGGCAAGGAGAAGGGCCAACGGCAGTTGCATGGACTCGGTGGTGGCCGCAGCGGCGCTGCTCATGACGACTAGCCCACGTCGAATCGGACGCGCCGGAGCTGACTCTTCGGCTGACTCATCGGGTGGGCGCAGATCGTCCAACGTGACAACGAGATCCACTTTCTCGTCGGCCGCCGTGCGATCTGTGGTGGTCCACGAGAAGCTGACGGCGGACCGCAGCGGCGGAGAGCCGGTGTCGGTGACGGTGATCACGACATCGTGCTTTCCGATGGCGGCATCGCCCAGAATCCCGGTGATCCTCCCAGTCTCTGGGTCGATCGAAAGGCCCGGTGGCAAACCCACCGCCGAGTATTCGATTGTCTCGGTGTCATTTGCTGTGACCTGCAATTCGACCGTTGTGCCCAGGTCGGAGTACTGATCCGCTATGGCATCGACGGAAGGTGGGAAGTTTGTTGGCTCCACATTGGCCGCGATCAACGTCCAGGTGAACGCCGTTGTGGCTTGCTGCGCCGGAACGCCGTTATCGGTGACGGTGACGCTGACTTCATGGTGGGTGACCGTCTCATCACCGGCCTCGATTGTGCCGCTGATCACACCGCTGATCGGATTGATGGTGATTCCGCCCGGCAGTCCCGTTGCAGAATACGTCAGCGCATTTGCGGGCAGGTCGGGGTCAGTTGCGATGACCGTCACAACAACGGCGGTTTCCTCGTCATCGGCACGGTCACCCATCGCAACAATCCTCGGCGCCTCGTTGAGTTCGGTAACAGAGATGGTCACCGTACGCGCCGCACCCAGTTGCGGCTTGCCGTCGTCGCGGACGATGACTGAGAAGCTATATGTGCCCGGACCCTGTTTCTCGCTCGGGCGCCACACGAACGTGCCAAGCCCCGCGTCGATACTGGCTCCGTCGGGTGCTCCACTCATGGTGAATACCAGATCGTCTCCGTCGGGATCGGTGGCGTCTACTGCAAAGGTGATCAAGCTGTGCTCGGCTGCGCGAATCGGAGCCACCGGGCCGACGGTTGGTGGGCGGTTGGTGTTGCCGATCATCCATTTGAACGAGGCTGTGGCTGCGGCGGCAGGTGAGCCGTCGTCGGTAGCCACAATGGTCACCGTGTGCTCACCATCGGTGTCGAGACCGACCGTGCCGGTGATGAGGCCGCTGGCGGAGTCGATGCTCAGCCCGGTGGGAAGGCCGCTGGCTGCGTAGGTGATGTCGTTGGTTGGAATGTCGGGGTCGGTGGCGGTGATGCTGACGCTGACGGAGTCCCCTTCATTGTTGTGCTGGTCGGTCAACGGGAGGATCGCAGGTGCTTGATTGACCTCAGTGACGGTGATCGTCGCCACAACGGAGCTCGATTCCGGCGGGGTGCCGTTGTCCGTGGCAATCACCGTTACGGGGTAGCTACCGGTGCCGTGAACCTCTCCCGGTGTCCAAGCGAAGGCGCCTGTGCTCGGATCAATTGTTGCTCCGGAGGGCGCTCCTGCGAGGGCGAACACGACATCGTCCCCGTCGGGATCAGTCGCATCCGCCACAAACGTGATCGTTGCTTCCTCCTCGCCCAGGATGTCAGGAATCGGCTCGAGCTTCGGTGGTTGGTTGGTGTTGGTCACCGACCAAACGAAGGAGTCGGTGGCAGTGAGGGCGGGAACTCCATCGTCCATCACCGTGATCTGCACCGCATGGTCGCCCGCAGCGTCGTATGTGATCGTTCCGGAGATGTCACCCGATATCGGATCGATAGCGAGGCCGGGTGGCAGCCCCGAAGCGCCGTAGCCAAGCGAGTCCCCATCGGGGTCTGTTGCGCCTGCCGCCAGCGTGATGCTGACGCCCTCGGCATCGGTTCGGTTTCCGAGGTCGATGTCGAAGACCGGTGTTTGATTCGAGTCGGTGACTGTCAGATCAAAGCTGTTCGAGCCCGAGAGGCCGCCGTCCGAAGCGGTAATGGTGACGGTGGTTACTGCGGCGTCGCCATATCCCGGGGAGCCGATGATGGTGCCGGTGCCGTCTCCGTTGTCGGTGAAGGTGGCCCAGCCGGGGAGGCCGAGTGCGGCGAGGGCGGGGGTGGTGCCGTCCGGGTCGGTAGCGGTGACGTTGATCGGGGGCAGCGCTGTGGCTTCGGCGCCGGTGGCGTCGGCGATCGGGTCCACAGTCGGTGGCTGGTTGGTGTTGGTAACCGTGACATCAAAGGTCGTTGCAGCGGTCAGGTTCGGAAGTCCTCCGTCCTCAGCGTTGATGGTGATGGTTGTGGTGGCTGCGTCGGTGTAGCCGGGGGTGCCGGTGATGGTGCCGGTTCCGTCTCCGTTGTCGGTGAAGGTGGCCCAGCCGGGGAGGCCGAGTGCGGCGAGGGCGGGGGTGGTGCCGTCCGGGTCGGTGGCAGTGACGACCACAGGGGTCAGTGCGGTCGCTTCGGCCACGGTGACATCGGTGATCGGGTCGATTGCAGGGGGCTGGTTGGTGTTGGTGACCGTTAGGTCAAACGTTGCGAAGCCGGTGAGGGCGCCGTCGTTGGCGGTAACAGTGACGGTGGTTATCGCGGCGTCGGTGTACCCAGGGGTGCCGGTGATAGTGCCGGTGCCATCACCGTTGTCCGTGAAGGTGGCCCAGCCGGGGAGGCCGAGAGCGGCGAGGGCGGGGGTGGTGCCGTCCGGGTCCGTCGCGGTAACCCCCGCAGGGGTCAGTGCGGTCGCTTCGGCCACGCTGACATCGGCGATCGGAGCGACTACCGGAGCCTGGTTGGTGTTGGTGACCGTGATGTCGAAAACCGCATCGGCGGTGAGCGACCCATCGGAAACGGTGATGGTCACCGTCGTGGTTCCGCTGTCTCCAAACCCGGGCGTGCCGGTGACGGTTGCAGTGTCATCACCGTTGTCGGTCAGCGACGCCCAGGCAGGCAGCGAGCCGGCATCGCTGAAGCTGACAGTTGTCCCGTCGGGGTCGGAACCGGCGATGGGCAGATTGAATGATGTCCCCTCGCCTGTCGTCTGGTTGCCAGGGTTGGTGATTGCGGGTGGTTGGTTGGTGTTGGTCACGGTCAGGTCGAAGACCGCATCGTCGGTGAGCGAGCCGTCGGAAGCGGTGACGGTCACAGTGGTCGTTCCGGAGTCCCCGATGCCGGGCGTGCCCGCGATGGTTGCGGTTCCGTCGCCGTGGTCGGTGAGCACCGCCCAGGCCGGCAACGTTCCACCATCTCCGAGAGTCGGCACCGTGCCGTCTGGGTCGGTGGCACTGACGATGATGCTGAACGGGGCGAGTTCTGGTGTTGTCTGTGGACCGGGGTTGGTGGCGACCGGTGGCCGATTGGTATTGCTGACGGTCCAGGCGAACGTATCCGGCACCGCGCCTTCATTCGGTACGCCATCGTCGGTAGCAGTCACAGTGACCGAGTAGGGACTGCCGACGGAGGCGTCGTAGTCGATAGTTCCGCTGATCAAACCCGATCCAGCATCGATGGTCAGGCCAAAGGGAAGACCGGTGGCGCCGTAGGTGAGCGTGTCGCCGCCATCAGGGTCGGTGGCTGCCGCGGACAGCGAGATGACGGCTCCTTCGACATCGCTGCGGTCGAGGAGATCCTGATCGAACACGGGCGGCCGGTTGATTTCCGTGACCGTCCACGTGAAGGTGTCGTCGACGCTGAGGTTCGGGCTGCCGTTGTCGGTTGCGGTAACGATCACCGAGTACGGGCTTCCCGCTGAAGCTGCGAATCCGATGGTTCCACTGATGAGCCCAGATCCAGTGTCGATACTCAGACCCGGAGGCAAGCCGGTCGCCGCATACGTAACGACGTCGCCGCCATCCGGGTCGGTGGCGGCCGCGGACAGCGAGATGGCCGCTCCTTCGATGTCGGAGCGGTTGAGGAGATTCTGATCGAACACCGGCATCTGGTTTGGCAGCGATGACAGCGAGATTGCCATCGCCTCGTATCCGCTGCCGTTGTCGATGACCAAGGAGCTGACGACGGATCCGTCCGACGTGTCGAGCTCGTAGACGTGCTCCAGGCTCCCGGCGGCTGTGGAGGTGTAGAGATCTCCTGTGGTATCGAATGCAAGGCTGGCTATGTCCCCGAGCGTCGACCCCAGAGTGCTCGTCGCGCCCGTTTCTGGGTCCAAAGTGGCCAGTGACCAGAGACCCTCGGCGGCTGTGTGCACTATGTAGAGCTGGCCGTCGGTCGGGTCGAATGCAAGATCGGCTGCGTGGTAGTACACGCTCTGCGCCTGTATAGCGATGTAGTCGTCACCACCAAACGCACCGGGTACGTGGGCCCCGCTGACGGGGTTGAGCTTGAACAGCAGATCTTCCTGGGAACCACCGCGGCGGTGCGTGGCAAACAGCTCGCCACTAAATGGGTTGAATGCGAGCCCTTCGACCTTGTCGAATGCGATGAGGCCGGCTGATCCGCTTCCAGCCCCAGCAATCGATGCCTTTGGTGTGAACTCGCCTGTCGTCACATCAACGGTTCCCAGCTGATCGCCCTCGATGGCAAACAGGGTGTTGGTGCCGGGCTGGAGTGCCGCAGCCTGGATGCCCGTCGTGCCGGTGCCGGTTCCAATGCTGGTCTCGTTGGTGAATCGGTTGGTATCGGCTCGATTAACCACGGTCAGCAAGTCATCTCCTCCGTTGCCGCCGCCTGAATTGGCAATCAGATAGGTGGCCTCGCCCTGGGCGACCGTCCAGGTGAACGTGTCGGTGTCTTGCATGTTGGGGGTGCCGTCGTCGGTGACGATGAGGGTGACGTTGTGGGTGCCCGCCGAGTTGGGGCCGAGCGCCCCTGTGATGGTTCCCGTCGTCGCACTTATCGATATTCCCTCTGGGAGTCCTGTAGCCGAGAACGTCAGATCGTCGCCGTCTGGGTCCGACGCCGGTGCCGGCATCCAAACGGCTGATCCTTCGCTGTTGCTCTGGTCGGGCGTGTTCCACCAGAAGCCCGGCGGGTTATTCGTTGGGGGCGGATTGCCTGCCGCACCGGTCACAAAGATGACTCCGTTGCGGCCGACAACCCAGCCGCGATTGAGGTCGACGGACCAAATGGCCAATAGATCCTCGGTTGTCGGGATGGGCTCGTTGAGCCAGGTCGATCCACTCGCTTCGGTGGCCAGGACGTAGCCGCCAAAAGCAGAGATGTGTCCGTGCTGAGCATCTTGTGGGAAGTGGAGCCCGCGCAGTTTCTCGCCGCTGATCGTCTGCTTTAGCCATAGGCCACCTCCGTCGTTCGTAGTGAGGAGAACACCCGCGGCAGCGACCGCAAACCCGTTGTTCGAATCGACCGGGAACTGGATGCCGTTGATGCTCTCGCCGGTTCCGGAAACCTGGGGAGCCCATGAGTCTCCGCCATCGGTGGTCTTGACGATGGTCCCGCTGGCTCCGACGGCCCATGCAGTTTGCGAATCAGTCCCGAACGTCACGTCTCGTAGAATCTCTCCGGTGCCGCTTGGTTTCTGGATCCAGGTGTCGCCCCCGTCCGCGGTCTTCAGAATGGTCCCAAAATCACCAACTGCAAACCCGATCGACGAGTCAAAGAAGTCGATGCCACGCAACGAGACATCGGTCGGCGTAACTTGCGGGGACCAGCTGGTTCCATTAGCCGTCTTGAGGAGGGTGTCGTTGAGTCCGACGACATAACCCGTGAGCGGATCGGTTGGGAAGACAACGTCCCTGAGATCGTTGGCGGTTGGCGTCGTCTGCAAGGTCCACAGCTCTCCGCCATTGTTGGTCTTGATCACAGTTCCGTTGTCTCCGGCTGCATACCCGATCTGATCATCTACGGGAAACTGCACCGCGTGCAGGTCTTCGCTGGTTGGCGTCGTCTGCTGTGACCAGTAGGTGACCTCGACCGCAAGATTGTCGATGTTCAGGTGAGAGTCGTCTGTACTGCCGTTGACAGCGAACTTGATCCGAGTATCCGTAGCCAGGTGAGCTGTGATGTCGTAAGTTGCTGCCGACGACACTTCGGTTCCGAGCGGCCACGACTCGAGAGCTGTCCAGTCGGAACCGCCGTTGCTGGAGACCATCACGGCGACGACGCCAGCACCGCCGCCATGTTTGTGCACTGTGTAGTCGAAGGCGAGCGTGGCGGTTGCGAAGCCGGCCAGGTCTGCCTGTCGCTCGATTGACGCGTCGGGGCCAGAATCCTTGCCCAGGACGAGGCACACGTCGTCCGTGCATTGGGCTTCGTCGTCGACCTGAACAAGCCCAGTGCCGGGACCGTCGGACTCGCCGTTCTCGACCCACGGCCCGGTCCACGGCAGTGTCCCGGTGCTTCCGCCGAAGTCGTCGCTCTGGAAATCGTCGGCGAAGGTCTCGTCGGGGGCAGCCCCAGCTGGGGAGAAGGGGAATGCCAATGAGGTGAGCAGCACCATGAATGCCACCAGCGGTGTCGTCAACGTGAACCGACGGTTTGCCGCGGTTCTCATGAGACCTCGACGGGGCGTTCCTGCGTCGCCATTCCAGACGTCCACTCTTGCGATGAGCCGGCTGCTAACGGCAGATCCAGAACGAAACGTGTCCAGCCCTCGTCGCGCTCGTAGCGAATATCGCCGGCCATCCCAGCAGCCAGAATCTTGGCGACGGCCAGGCCGAGACCAATCGTCCCTGTGGTCAGAGCGGCGTCGCCCTCGTGCATGTAACGGCTGAACAGACGCCGTTCTACGTCGGGAGTGATGCCATCCCCGTTGTCGGCAACAGTGATAACGGCACGATCAGCGCTGGCGTGACATGTCACATAGACGTCGGTGCCGCCCCACTTCTGCACATTGGAGAGCAGATTGCGCAGGATCTGGCGCACCCGCAGCTGATCGGCGTGGATCATGGTCGGCGGGCAGGCGAGCTCGATCGTGGCTCCAGAACGTTGCAGCGGCCTGATGACGGTGTCGATTTCGGTGGTGATGTCGAAATCGGACGGGTTGTATGCGATGTCACCTGCGTCGTCGCGGGCCACGGTGAGCAGGTCTTCGACCATTCTGTTGAGCTCGGCTGATTCCTCATTGATCACAGAGATCAGCGTGTGTGCTTCGTCGGGGTCGATGAGCCCCTGATCAATCAGTACCTCGGAGAATCCATAGATGCTGGTCAGTGGGGTTCGCAGCTCGTGTGAGATGTTGGAGATGAACTCGTCTTTCGCCTGAATGACGCGCCGCTCTGCGGAGAGCTTGGTGTCCATTTCGGTGCGCGCCGAGTTCAGTTGTCGGCGAGCTATCCGCCAGTAGGCGTAGATCGCCAGGGCCGGGGCCAGCAGCACGATCAGGAAACCGGCGATGGTTCCGATCCGCTGGGTCAAGCTCTGTGCGTCATTGAGTGTTTGCAGGGCGGAGTTCCGGATGACTTCGACTGCACCGTGGAGCGTTTGGTATGCGTCGAGGGTCGGCCCAGCCAGCAGATCGCCTGCTTCGGCTACCTCACCCGCTTCCAGCGACGCGATCGTCTGGCGTGCGCTGTCGAGCGCAGCATCGGTGGCGAGTTCGGGATCTAGCTCACCGAGCCTTTTTTCCAGGTCCGCTACGACCCGCTCGGCCTCCTCCCGGGCGGTGGCTGCTGTCGCACGATCGGCGACGCCGAGTTCCGCATCCTCGGCCAGGACGACGGCTTGGCTGAGTGTGCGCAAGCTCAGTTGCGTTGATACGAGGGCAGCTTCAGCTTGAGCCAGCTCGGTGGAGTCGTCGATGAAGCTTCCGATGGCGACTGAGTTGGCATGCAGGAAGGCCGCGAGCAGCACTGCCACCGCGGCACTGATTACAGCTCCGAGCGCAGGCCTGCTGATTCGGCCCCCGCTCTGGCTGGATGGTTTCGGATTTCTGGCCATCACCACCACATCTTTGGAACCCGTTACCTGTCGGCAATAACGGCGAATTCGTAAACGCCGGAACCAGCCCATTGCTGGGGATGCCAGAATGTCTAGTCAGCGGGTTGAGCCTGCATATACCAGCCAGGTCGTAGCCTGGACCGATGCACGATCGAGGAGAATTCGGATGGCAGGCTCCAAGCGGGCGTTAGGCGCCGCGGCGCTGTCTGCCTTGCTGCCCGGCAGCGGCCAAATCTATCTCGGGGCTCGACGCAAGGGCATCTGGTTCTTGTGCGGGAGCCTGGCCCTCGTTGCCCTGGTCGTGGCGGCACTCCTTGCCGATTCCACACGATTGCTGAAGTTGGCCTTCGACCCTGAGGTGTTAATCGCTCTGCTCGCGGTCAACGCCGTGGTGTTTGTCTTTCGCACCGCGGCGGTGGTCGACGCGTTCAAGTCGGCCGGTGGTGATAACCGGCCTTGGGCAGTGCGCAGCGCCGCCCTGGGTCTTGGCATCATGTTGGTCGCACCTCATGCTGTATTCGCCTATTACGACGCCGTCCAATACGACCTCATCAACACTGTCTTTGCCGCCCCGACCCCGAGCACGACGACCTCGACGGCGGCTCCGGTCCTGCAGCCATTGCCTTCGGTAACGCAGCCGCCGAGCGACTCCTCCACTTCGACGGCCGTGACAACGACGCTGGCGCCGACCACGACCACGCAGCCACCGGTCTGGGACGGCCTGGGAAGGCTCAACATCCTGTTCCTAGGCAGCGACGCCGGGGTGGGGAGAACCGGGGTACGAACCGACACGATGATCCTGGCCAGCATCGACCCCGAATCCGGCGACATGGCGCTGATCGGCATCCCGCGGAACTTCGCCCGGGTGCCGCTTCCAGAGACGGTCGATATCTGGTCGTGCGATTGCTTTCCACCGATCCTCAACGAGCTGTACCAGTACGGCGAAGACCATCCCGATCGGTTCCCTGGACCGGCCACACCCGGCGCAAACGCCATCAAGGGTGCCGTCTCCGAACTGACGGGCTTACCGGTGCACTTCTATGCCCTCGTCGCGCTCGAAGGCTTCGTCGATGTGGTTGATGTTATCGGCGGCGTAACCATCACAGTTACCGAGCGGGTGTACGACCCGCGCTATCCGAGTGAGGGAGGCGGCACAGAAGTCGTCGACATCCAACCGGGCACCTACGACTTCGACGGCCACGAGGCTTTGGCGTTTGCACGAACCCGCTACAACTCTGACGACTACAGCCGGATGGGCCGACAGCGCTGCGTCATCGAGGCCGTGGTTGAGCAGGCGGATCCGTTCAGCTTGCTCCGCAGCTTTCCCGCACTTGCCGATGTCACCAAGAGCAGTGTCGAAACGGACATTCCGCTCGACGCTGTCCCCGATCTGCTCGATCTGGTGGGGGTAGTTGACACTGACGACGCCATCTCGCTGCGGCTCGTTCCACCGACATACGTCGACGGTCTCACGGCAGACGGGTTCAATATCCCCGACAGCGAGTTGATCCGCGAGCATGCGGAGATCGCGACGACTCTGTCGCCCGCTGCGGCACGCGACTTGCTGGGCATTGATCCGCTGGCAGACGCCTGCCCCTAGGTCCTCCCTTCCGCTTTACCTTTCTCTAACCATCGCCAGAGGACCCTCGAAGCCGGGCTGGCTGACAATGCATTGGTCAAGTAGCAACAACGCGCCAGCCGCGATGGACACATGAGGTCAGCCACGATGAGATCAAGACGGGAGACCGCACGGCGGTCTACTGGAACTACACCGCGCCGGCGGTTGCCACGAGCGGTCCTTGCAATCCTCGTTGCAGTAGCCCTGTTTCCCCCAGCGGCTGCCGCAGCTACGGCGTCGGTTTCGATCACAACCACTCTCGAACCGCGCGACCTGACGGTCGCCGTTGGCACTGTGGTCACCTGGACCAACAACGACAGCGATCGACATCGAATGCGGACCACCTCCGGCCCGGTTGAATTCGATTCAGGCAATCTGGATAGCGGTGAAACATTTGCGCACACCTTTGATCTCGCGGGCACCTACCTGTATGTCGATGACCGCAATCGGGAGAACGCATCGTATTACGGCACGATCATCGTCACGGCTGAGGACCCGGGAGACCCAGGAGACCCAGGAGACCCTGGTGACCCGCCGCCCCCGCCGCCTCCGGCTGGCGACGTGGTGATCGTCGATGACACCTTCCAACCCGGGTCCATCTCGGTGAGCCTTGGCGGCTCGGTCACATGGTCCAACCAAGACCGGGAGCACACGGTTACCGCACGCGATGGTTCGTTTGACAGCGGGGTCTTCGATGCCGGGCAAACCTACACTCGGACATTCAACAGTGCCGGGACCGTTGAATACTTCTGTGTGATCCATCCCGAAATGGTCGCCACCGTTGTGGTGGCCGACGGAGGGGGAACGCCCCCACCGCCTCCACCCCCGCCCCCGCCGCCTTCACCCCC
>CBDUNF010000113.1:0-11272 GCA_965368515.1 uncultured bacterium | reverse complement strand
CCTTCCCCCCGATGGGGGGACTGATAGGCGTGGCGAACTCAAACCTGCGCCGAAGGCGCAGGTTTGCTCTACCCTTTGCGCATGGGAAGAATGCCAAAAGACATGCGCCAGCTCATGCAGCAGGCGCAAAAGATGCAAGAACAAATGCAGCAGGCGCAATCCGATCTGTCGGAGCGGACCTACGAGGCAACCGCCGGTGGTGGTGTCGTCAAGGCCGTAGTGCGTGGCTCGGGGGAGCTTGTCTCCGTCGAGTTCGATGCGGCAGTGCTTGATCCGGATGATCCGGAGATGGCAGGAGACCTGGTTGTTGCTGCTGTGAACTCTGCGCTCAAAATGGCCTCGGATGACGCCGGTGCGGCAATGGGGGGACTGGCCGGAGGTCTTGACCTCGGCGGTTTGCTCGGCTGATGTTTGAGCCCCCGGTCCAACGACTCGTCGATGAATTAGCGCGCCTGCCGGGGGTGGGCCGGAAGAGTGCCCAGCGTCTTGCGTTCCATCTGCTCAACGTTGAAGAAGCCGATGCGGAGCGTCTGGGGAACGCCATCATGGACATGCGCAAGCAGGTCCGGCTTTGTGACCGCTGCTTCAACATCACCGCCGAGATCGAGTGCACGATCTGCCAGGACCTAAGACGTGATTCGCGGTCTGTGTGTGTGGTCGAGCGGGCCCAAGACATCTCGGTTCTCGAGCGAACCCAGGAGTTCAGCGGGCGCTACCACGTGCTCGGCGGAGCTATCTCCCCAATCGCCGGGGTTGGTCCCGACCAGCTGCGGATGAAGGAACTCGTCGCTCGGATCGACCCCGAAGCGATCACCGAGGTAATCGTTGCCACCAACCCCACCGTCGAAGGCGACACTACCGCGCTCTACATCGCCCGGCTGCTCAAGCCACTCGGCGTGAAGGTCTCCCGCCTCGCCAGCGGTCTACCCGTCGGTGGCGACCTCGACTACGCCGACGAGATAACGCTCGGCCGTGCTCTCTCCGGCCGCAAGGAGATCTAGCCTGCCCCGTAGGCAGGGCCGGCCCTGAGGGCAGGGTGAGTCTGGCTTCGCCGAACGTCCGGCTGCTTCATTCAGTCCCCCCTGATGGTGGGGATTGGCCGACCCTCAGACCGGACGAGGGGATGCGACACTGCGAGACCTTTGCGTTCGGTACCCCTCTATGGTTCTTCTCATGAGAATTGCCATTGTGGAGCCGTACTTCGGGGGATCCCATGCCGCTTGGGCGGACGGGTACCGACACCACTCGGCCCACGACGTCGTGGTGATTTCGCACACCGACCGATTCTGGAAATGGCGGATGCACGGATCGCATGTGACCCTCGCCGGCGATTTTGTCGATGAGGTTGCGGCCAACGGTGCTTTCGACATCGTCGTTTGCTCGAGCATGCTCAACACGCCCGGCTTCCTCGGCCTCGCCAGAGCTGCGGTGGGTACAGCACGGGTTGTGCTCTTCATGCATGAGAACCAGTTGGGTTACCCATTGTCGCCACGCGACAAGGTCGACCTGACCTATCCGATGATCAACTGGACGTCGATGCTGGCTGCCGACCTGGTGGTGTTCAACTCGCAGTACCACTACGACCAGTGGTTTGAGGCGATCCCACGTTTTCTGCGTCAGTTCCCCGATTATCAGCAACACCCGTTGATTGCCGAGGTCGTGGCCCGATCGATGGTGCTCCCCGTCGGAGTAGACCTACGGCGATTCGACCAGGCGACCCACGATGCAGGTGTCGCGCCACGGATTGTATGGAACCAGCGATGGGAGTACGACAAGGGTCCCGCCGAGCTCGCTCGGGCGCTGACCAGCCTGCGACATCGCGGGGCCGACTTCGAGTTGGTCCTGGCCGGCGAGCAGTTTCCCACCGATCCGTACGAGTTTGTCGAGCTACAGGACCTGCTCGGCGACCGCATGGTCCACTACGGCTGGGCCAAGCCCGATGACTACGTGTCGCTGCTTGCGTCGAGCAACGTGGTCGTGTCGACGGCTCATCACGAGTTCTTCGGTATCTCAATAACCGAAGCTATCTATGCAGGTGCATTTCCGGTGCTGCCCGATCGAGTCGTCTACCCGGAACGGATTCCGACGCAATATCACGCCCGCTGTCTATACGAAGAACACAATGATCTTGTCGACAAGCTCGAGTGGGCGGTGACCCACGACGGAGCGATCGCGGAGATCGCAGCTGCGCTCAAGCGGGTGATGGCCGTCGCCGACTGGGGCATCGTTGCCCCGCAGTACGACAAGGCGTTTGCTTGACCCCGACCTAGTCGAACAGCCTCAGGTCGGGTTGGGCCTTCGATGCCGGCTCGTCTAGCGGGATGTAGCCGGGCACTTGATGATGTGGCGTGTCGAGATAGACCTTCGCCTCGGGCGACGGGCCGAATCTGCCATGTGACCATCTGATCTCGACGTGTCCCTCGACGGCCTCCTCGAGATCGGTTGCGTTGTTGCGGACCACGGCCTTCCAGTGGACAACTGGTTGCTGGGCGTCGCGGTTTGGCGAGACAAACAGATCACGGAACGTGTAGCGAAGTCTGAAGTCCCACGGCGTCGCAACGCGGAACCGCAACGGGCGCCGATCCGCCGACTCGCCGAGAACGAAGTAGGGGGCCGCTTCGAGGCGGAGCAGCCGCCACAACATGGTCTCTCGCCTTCTGGTGGTCTTCATGTTGCTGGCCCAACGCAACGCAGTCTCGGTCGCGACAACGTGCGAGAACTCCGTGTAAGCCTCCCCAAGTGCACCGCCGAGACGCTTGGGCAGGCGCTCGCGCACCAGGCGAATATCGGTTTCGGAGAGTTGGGTGACCATGGGCGGCAGATCGGCTTTCCCGGCGACGGTGCGGCAGGCGCTGTAGAAGGATTGGTAGGCGGCTGGGGCGACTTCCTGATACCAGCCGGTGACCCCCCGATACTCACGGTCGAGGAGAAGGTTGACGAACAAGTTGCCCGGTGATGGGTTGTGCAAGATGTTCGAGCCGTACTTGCATGAGATCAGGTAGACGTGGTCGATCCTGAGATCGGCGGGAATCTGCTCGTAGCCGGGCGGACGCTGGTTGCCTTTCCACTCCACCGACCATGGCGGTCGGCCCCGCAGTCCGTCGGCGGCTCTGGCGAAGGCAACCCCGTTGTCCCAGGCGCGCCCGAACTCGTTGGCGAAGTCACCAGCGGCGAAAGACTCACTGAGCGCTTCGTAATGGTGATCGCCAACGTTGAGGAAGTTGCGAGGTCGGACCTCGAGTGCGCGAGCAACGTGCGGAAATCCCATCGTGGCAAGCCCGGTGACGATCTCGGTTACCTCTGTCCGTGGTGCCGGCACTGGGCGCTACCTCTCGGCGAAGAGAGGAGAGAGCTGCATCTGTGCGCTCAGCAGGGCAACCGGGAAGTGATCAGAGGTGAGCACATCTTCGGTGTAGACGTCGATCGGGATACCTGTGTTCTTGATCCACATCGCAACGGCGTCGCTCCACTTCTCTTCCAGAAGTGCGTCCTGGAGCTGCTGGAGGAGTTCGGGGGAGAAAATGCTCTGATCGGCGCGAGCCACCAGCCGAACTGCCAGAGCCCGATGCAGTACTCCAAAGTCCTCGGCGACTAGCACAGACGGAGGATTGTCCCGGATGACGGCTACGGCAACGGTGGGATGGCTCATGAGAAGTCCGCCGCTTCGTCCTCAGTCCAGAATCCTGGCAAAGGACGGTCGGTTGCTCCGCTCGCATAGGCGGCGAGACGGCTCCGGCCGGCGTCGTCGTACATCTCAACCGCATCCCAGAAGGCCCGGCCTTTGCCGGCAGCACGCAGGGCCTTGTCTCCCTCGCTGCCGGGCTGAGGGAGGTGGGATGTGAGCAACAGTAAGCGGATTGGGGGAGCTGTCGGTTCGAGTGCCGGCGAGGTCGGCTCCTCCTGCTGGAGGCTTTCGCGGAGCACGAGCGCTCGCCCGAGGGTTTTCCAAACAGTATCGGTGCGACGGAGCCCACCGCGAGTGGTTGTGAATGCGCCGGAGACGTCGACGTACCAAGGGTTGCCGGCAGTATCGGCCACCAGGAAGTTGAACTGGGCCCCGGTGCCCTTTACCCGGTACGAGCGCTTCTCGACGGTGAACCCGGCCGCCTCGAGGGTGTGTTGGGCGATCTGCTGGGCGGCCTTGCCCTCCTTCGTCGCCCTGGCCTGGAAGTGGTCGCTGGGGTCGACCGACGGTGGCGCCGACGACTCCGGGCTCTCTTCCCCTGTGGCAGGTCGTGTGCTCGCGATCTTGCGCTGGTATTCCTTCTCGGCGGCGACTCGCTCGCGGGCGATGTCGACGTATTCGACCTCGAGGTCATAACCCACCGGACGGCGGCCTCGCTTGATCGCGGCGACCAGCGTTGTGCCCGAGCCCATGAAGGGGTCAAGCACCAAGTCGCCCTCATAGGTGTAGAGATTGATGAGACGCAGCGGCAAACCGACCGGGAACGGGGCCGGGTGGCGGGCTCGCTGGGCGCTCTCGGACGGGATGTCCCAAATGTCGAGAGTGGCTTCCATGAACTCGTCGGCGGTGATCTTGGTGTCGAAGGGGAGTTCGAGGGCCTCGCGTTGTTTTGGTGACTTGGCCCGATCGAATCGGCCCTTGCTGGCGATGATCACCCGCTCGGTGATGTCTCGCAGCACGGGATTGGTGGCCTTGCGGTAGGAACCCCATGCCACCGAGCCAGACGCTCCCTCGGCCTTCTTCCAGATGACCTCGCCCCGCAGCAACAGCTGCAGCCGATCTTGAAGGATGTGGATGACGTCCGAAGCGAGGCTGCGATAAGGCTTTCTACCAAGGTTGGCGACGTTGACCGCGATGCGACCGCCGGGTTCGAGCTTGCGAACGCATTCGGCGAAGACGTCATGCAGCAGTTCGAGATACTCCAGGTAGGAAGCGGGTACTCCGTCTTCACCCAGGTTCTCTTCGTATTCCTTGCCTGCAAAGTACGGGGGTGAGGTCACCACCAGGGCAACAGAACCGTCGGCGACCTCGCTCATGTCGCGGGCGTCACCGAGAATGCACGGTTCGGCGAGCGGCGGGGTTGAACCGAGTTGCTCATCATCGGAGATCACCGGCGCCTGGAACCGGGCATAGAACTTCGAGGCGTCGTGGCTCTGACGCCTGCCTACCCCAAACGAGGATGTTGATGTCGGTTCCCGGTTGATAGTCACAGTGGTTAAACCATAACCCGAAGGTGTGACACGGCCCGGGATCGGGGACGGCCGATGGGCCGACCTGCGACACGTTGGCCCGATCGATAGGCTGGTTGGCGCCGAGCTAGGAGGGGTGGATTGGCTGAATCAGTACTTCTCGAAATCCGTGGGGTGGGCGGCGCCACTGCGGAGGAGATTCTTGGTGGGCCGGTGGTTCAGACTGCCGGCGATGCCCAGGCCGGCTTCTATCGAAGGGCGCAGCCCACCGCACAGCCGACTGAGGCCTACGAGTGGGGGCGGCTCACCTCGGGAAGCCGAACGTCGGCCCTGTGGTGGATTCTGTTCCCGTTCACGCTCATCAACGTTGCCGGCTGGATGTTTCGCCCCAACGAGGACGAGCTGGACAGAAGCGATGAGCCGCACCGTTCATCGCTGTGGTTCGCCCGGCTGCTCATTGCCGTCGGCGGCTTGGCGCTGACTGCCACCTACGTAATCTGGATCACCGCCCTCACCACCGAGATGGTGGCGTTTGGGTGTGGCACCGATGCCGACTGTTCAGATCGCTGGTATACGGCGCCGCTCACGTTCTTCGGCCCAGAGAACGACATGTGGTTGATCACATGTGGCGTGGGGCTGGCCGCCCTTCTCATCCTGGGCCTGTTCTTGTTCATCCTTCGTACCCAGGACAGCCTCGAGGGCTACGAGACGGACAGCGCAAGACGGCTTCTGGGTGTCATTGGCAGTGGCAAAACGAGTCGATTGCGCCGCAACACCCAGCTCGACGATCAGGCCTTCTGGTACAAGTGGGCGGAGCATCGGCGTCTGTTCCGATGGCATCTCGGACTGACCATGATCCTGCTCGGCATCGGGGCCGGTCATGCTCTGGCTACGGTCGGTTGGACTACTCCAGAAGGCAACGCCTGGGTCGCGATCGGCGGTGTCGTGGTGCTGGTCATCATCATACTTTGGCTTCTCACCCGGCCGGAGCGATATCGAGAAGCGGCCGGTCTCGGCGAGGCGAACCGAAACGACACAGGTGATCGAATCGGCTGGTTGCTGACGCACACGTTCCTTGCTGTGGTCGGCAGCGGTCTCGGGTGGCTGCTGACGGAATGGCTTGCGACGAGCGACTCATCCGGCTTCGCCTTCCTGCGGGCAGTGCGGGGCCTGTCGGTGGTGCTGTATCTGGCGGCTGGGCTCATGGTGTTCCTTCTTGCGTTCCGTAAGCGGCAGCGCAAGGACAAGACGAGTTGGCCGACCACGTTGATGCCGGGCTTTGCGGCCGCCCTAGCGGTGATAATCACCGGTGCCGGGTTCGCAGCCGTCGCAAACCTGTCGGGACGCTTCCTGCTGGGTGCCGACTGGGTAGGCCAAAACGGGTTCGATATTGTCATTGTGGATCTAGTGATTCTCTCCGCGGCGGTGACTCTGCTGGTAGCGGCGATCCGAATCTGGCGCAGCGACAACCCGACGGCGGCAGTTGTTGCGGACCACTTTGGCTCGGCGGACTACTCCTCGCTGTCAGATCGCGAACGAGGCTGGGTGGACTCTGCTGCTCGGTCGCGGGTAATCGCTGCTGCTCCCGGCAGCGCTGATCGGTTGCTGGCACTGCTGACCGTTGTCATGGTGGTGCTAACGCTGACCCAGTTCGCCGTCGGGGGGTTCGATTTCGCCGCCGGCCCCGAGAGTGCGTTTGCAGCGCCGTTGTTCGGGATCGAAGGCCTGCGCTTCTTCCACACAGCTGCGGCGACTGCGACGGTGCTGTACCTCTTCCCTGGTGTGCAGCTGATCCGGGCAACAACCAAGTCACGTGATAGCAGACGACAATTGGGCAAGGTGTGGGACGTGCTGAGCTTCTGGCCACGCCGATTCCACCCGTTGGCGGCTCCTTGCTACGCCGAAAGGGCGGTGCCTGAGTTCCGCAACCGGATTCGTGAACACATATCTGACGGCAAGAATGTTGTGGTTTCGGCTCACTCGCAAGGCACAGTCATTGCGTTTGCTGCCCTCATCCAGATTGCCGCCGAGGACGAGCCAGTTGACGTCGCGATGCCCGAATTGGCGGGGAAGCCGACCTACAGCGAAATCGATGCGATGGTGCAGAAGTCGAGAGGGCGTGAGCACGTCAGTTCGCCCGCAATCACCGGCGCCCTTCCCCTCGAGAAGGTTGGGCTGGTGACCTTCGGATCTCCGCTGAGCAGTCTCTACGGTCCTCTGTTCCCATGGCACTTTGGGACACAAGACCGGCTGCACAATCTGCGCAAGGTGCTGGCAAGCCTGCCGGGCATTGGCAAAGCGTGGCGCAGCCTGTGGCGCCCAACCGACTACATAGGACGCGAGGTGTTCATTCCGCCGGGCGGAGTCTTGAGTCCTCCGGATCCAGAGGCCGACGTCTTCGTCAGAGAAGCACGTCAACCGCTGTTTCCCATCGAGTCCCACAGCAACTACGAACAGGAACCACAGCTGCAAGACACAGTGGCCAGCTTCCTAGCCGGCTTCTCGGCGCTCTAGCCGGGCGCGGCGAGGCCTCTACCATGTGGAGTTCGGTTGGCCTGCAACGCGCACGGCAGCCAGTCCGTCGGCTGCCGTCGTTCCGCAGTGTGGAGTTCGGTTGCACCGAACTCCAAGCTGATTTCATCAGCCGCTGTTATTCATCAGCCGCTGTTATTCATCAGCCGCCTACAGCTCGAACGCGGACAGATCCCGCAATTGCTCCACCCTGTGGGTCGCCTCCATGAAGCGGACTGTTCCCGTCTTGGAGCGCAGCACCAGGGAGTGGGTGCGCACCGAGTGGCTACCGAAGCGGACGCCCTTGAGCAGATCACCGGAGGTGACTCCTGTGGCGGCAAAGAAGGTGTTGTCCGAGTCGACGAGGTCCCGGGTCGTGAGCACCTGATCGAGGTCGAGCCCTTCTTGACTGGCATACTCGCGTTCGGAGTCGTCACGGGGCCATAGCTTCGCCTGCATCTCGCCGTCTAGGGCCGCGAGCGCGCATGCGGACGTAACCGCTTCGGGGGATCCGCCGATGCCAAACAGAATGTCGACACCACTGTCACTCTTGGCGGTGGCGATGCTGCCAGAAATATCACCGTCACCGATCAGAGCGATCCTGGCCCCCGCCTCGCGCACGGCGCGCATGAATGGTTCGTTGCGGGGACGGTCGAGAATGATCGCGGTGACATCCGACACGGGTTTCTCGTACGCCTTGGCAACCTGTGCGAGGTTGTGGGCAACGGGGGCCTCTATGTCGATCGTGCCCGCCGCTTCGGGCCCAACTGCGATCTTGTCCATGTAGACCAAGCTGCCCGGGGCGTACATAGTGCCCCGGGGGGCGAGGGCGATCACGGCCAGCGCGCCGGGCATTCCTCGCGCCGTCAGACGGGTGCCATCCACGGGATCGACCGCGACGTCAACCTGGGGGGCGTTGCCGTTGCCGACGACTTCGCCGTTGTACAGCATGGGCGCTTCATCCTTCTCGCCCTCCCCGATGACAACAACGCCGTCCATGTCGATGGTTGATAGAACCTGGCGCATCGCGTCGACGGCAGCTTGATCGACCGACTCTTTGTTGCCTCTTCCCTGATGGCGCGCCGCCGCGATCGCGGCGACCTCGGTAACTCGAACTAACTCGAGAGCAAGGTTTCTGTCCGGTGTCTCAGTCATAGCCGTCTCCCCTATTGAACCTTCACGATGAGAGCATCGCCCTGGCCGCCGCCACCACAGAGGGCGGCGGCGCCGATCCCGCCCCCACGCGACCGAAGTGCGTTGATGAGCGTGATCGTGATTCGGGCACCGCTGGCGCCGAGGGGATGGCCGAGGGCCACCGCACCGCCGTGGATGTTGACCTTCTCCGGGCTGAATTCGAGCATCTTGGTCGACCACAGAGCTACTGCGGCAAACGCCTCGTTGATTTCGATGAGGTCGAGGTCGCGACGCTCGAGATCGGTGAGGGCCAATGCCTTGTCGATGGCTTCGGCGGGTCGCTCGTGCAGCGTTGCATCAGGCCCCGCCGTCTGCCCATAGCTGAGAATCTCGGCAACAATCGGAAGCCCGGCGGCCTCGGCTGCGGTGCGGTCGGCGACTATTACTGCCGCAGCGCCATCCGAGATCTGAGAGGCGTTACCAGCAGTCACGGTACCGTCGCCGGCGAATGCGGGACGCAGACTCGCCAGGCTGTCGACGGTCGTACCCGGGCGCATGCCCTCATCCTCGTCCATTGTGATTGGCTCGCCACGCCGTTGCGGGATGGCGACCGGGACGATCTCGTCCTTGAAGACCCCGCTCTTGGTTGCCGCGATCGCCCGTTCGTGAGACGCCGCCGACCATTCGTCCTGTTCAGTCCGACTCACCCCGAGCAGCTGGTTCTTGCGATCGGTGGTCTCACCCATCATGCAGCGGTCGAAGGCACAGCGCAGACCGTCCTGGTTGAGCGAATCGGCGAGGACGGCGTCGCCGTAGCGGAACCCGGCGCGGGCGCCCATGAGGATATGGGGAGCGTTTGTCATCGACTCCATTCCGCCGGCGAGCACAAACTGCATCTCTCCAAGCCGGATACGCCGGGTGGCATCCTGGATTGCCGCCAAGCTCGACAGACAGACCTTGTTGATGACGGTTGACGGGACACTCATGGGCACGCCGGCGTTGGCGGCGGCAAACCGTGCGCTCGCCTGCCCCTGTCCAGCCTGGATGACGTGCCCGAAGATGACCTCGCTGATCGCGTCGGGTGAGATTCGGGCTCGGTCGATGGCGCCCTTCATCGCCACAGTGGCGAGGTCCTTGGCGCTGAGCGGGGTGAGGGAACCGTTGAACTTGCCGATCGGGGTGCGGGCAATTGAGCAGATGACGGGGTTCATCGCATCCTTTCGGGATTGTTGGTTCGATGCTACCTCGAAGCGAGGGGTCGAGCGTTGGGAGGTCTCGTCATTCGTGCTCCGCGGCATGGAAACGCTTCTTGAGGCTGCGGCGCGTCGCCCAGATGGCTGCGAAGATGATTGCAAGTACCAGGCCCGTCCAGACTATGAATTGGTTGTTTGCAGAACCGGAGATGTCTGCGCCGACTTCTTCGGCGAGATCGGCGCTTTGCTCCAGTAACGGGGTCTCGATCAGGGCCAGCTGGGCTGCGATCGCACGATCCAGCAGCTCCGCTTGGTCCGGTCCCTCCGCGATCACAATGAAGACCGCAGTCCCGTCCGAAAAGATGGCGGCGAGGGTCGGCTCGTCGAGCGGGTTGACCCCTTCTAGCGTCACCACGTTGGGGTTCAGCGGATGATCAGCACGGTCCTCTCGCGGAACGGTGCTCTGGAAGCCGGCCAGGAAGGTCTTGCTCGTCTCAGTATCCATCTCCGCTGCCATGGCGACCACGCCGCCACCGCGAACAGGGTCGCGCCACAGCCGCGCCCAGCCCTGGATATCTTCGAACTCGCCGTCAGGATCCTCAGCGTTGCCGGCGAAGTCCACAACGCTGTCATCGCTCAGCTCCAACTCGGGGAATGACTCGGACCCAATGAGCCGATCTGCGATTTCCTGCTGTGCCGACGCCACGTTCGTGCCGGTAGCTGCCGTCACCATGAGCACGGCGAACATGTACGAAACGACCTTGGACATGACAGTCAACCTACCGCTCATCCCAGCTCGATCTCGTTTAGGAGGCGGCGGATGCGGATCTCGCTCACCTTGCCCTTGGTACCCACCGCCTGGGCAAAGAGGCTCACCCTTAGTTCCTGAATCAACCACGCGACATCCATGAGTCGAGTGTCGCCCGGGATCGCTTCGCTGATGCGGTCCAGTTCGGCTTCGAGACGATGGATGAGCTCCATGTCGGCCTGATCCCGACTCGGATCCTGCTGCAGGCGGTCGACCCGCTTGGCGATCGCCTTCAGGTACCGCTCGATATCGCCGACTCTGTCCGACCCCACTTGTGTCAGAAAGCCGGGATAGACCAGTGACCCCACCTGTTGGGCGATATCGGAGATCACCGCAGCGTGTCTGTCCTCGTTGAGGCGATTGAACGCCCGTTCCGCGTCCTGCAGAGCGACGAGGAGGTCGAGCGAATCCTGCGCAACGCGGGTGACCCGCGGATGTAGCTCATCTTGCGCCCGACGCAGCAGCCGATCGA
>CBDUNF010000112.1:0-11301 GCA_965368515.1 uncultured bacterium | reverse complement strand
TCGCGTCGAGACTGACTTGGAGCCGGGTCCGGCTCCGCTCGAGGGCCTTCTCGAGCTGTTCGTGGTCCGTAACATCAGAGGCGACTCCCACAACTTGAGCAACGTCTCCGTTCTCATCTCTCATGGGACTCAGCCGCATTTCCCACTGCCGACCGAAGACGGTGAGGACTTTCGTCTCGTTGCTGCCACGCCGTGCGTCTCGGTACATCTCATCCCAACCGGGGATCCCCGAAAAGTCACGTACTGTCATCCCGTCGAGACCTCTGCCTTCAACCCCGAGGGCTGCTACATCACGACCGGCGGAGTGGATGAACCGCCCGCGACTGTCAATCGCAAAGACGATTACAGGGGCTTGCGCAACCATCGCGAGGAGTGCAGAGTCTCGTCCGCTCGTTGGAAGTTCGGCCTGTTCTGCGGTCACCGAGGCCAGGACGGTTGCCGCAACATCGAACAGTGGGTCGAGCTCAGCGAGGGTCTCGGCGGGCACTCCTTCGAGCACGACCACACCAACGATCTCGCCGTTGTTGAGCAGGGGCCGACACGCGACGGCCGATTGATCAATCGCTAGCGACTGGTTGTCCAACGACCGCCGGACGATTTCTGATTCGCCACAGTCCCATGGCAGTGAGTCAACGGCATAGGGCTGCACCATCACCTCGCCGTTCTCGTCTGCGACCACCGATCCGATGAACCCGCCACTGGCCGCGCTGAAGTCGAGAAGCGAGGTGAGCAGGTCGGCAAGCAGGTGTTGCGGAACAACACCCTCTAGCGTGGCATGGAGTGCCTGCGTTGCCGCTTCCGACACATCGAGCCGTCGGCGCAGCGAATCGGTTGGAGCGTCCGGGGGCAGACCGGACCTGTAGTCGGGAGCCGCCATGTATCTAGTGTCGGCACGAAGTCAGCCTGATTGAGAGATAGCCGCCGATATTGTGCGTTTCGTTAGGCTTACCTTCAGCGCCGGCTCCACCGGCAAGTATTCACCAGCGGCCAAGACCCGACACCGTCGCCGCAGAAGGAGAGATCGTGCAGCTGATTGAGTGTGTACCCAACTTCTCAGAGGGTCGCGACCAGGCAGTCATCGATGCTATTACCGCGGAAATCACAGGCGTGGATGGCGCCAACCTGCTTGATGTCGACGCCGGGTCGGACACCAACCGCACGGTGGTCACATTCGTCGGGGACCGCACTGCGGTGGCAGAGGCCGCCTACCGGTCTATCGCAAAAGCCGCCGAACTCATCGACATGCGCCAGCACACGGGAGCTCACCCCCGAATGGGCGCTACCGACGTCTGTCCCTTCGTGCCGGTTGAGGGAATCACACTGCAAGAGTGCGCCGAGCTGGCTCGCGAAGTTGCCGAGCGGGTCGGATCGGACCTCGGCATCCCCGTCTACCTGTACGAGCACGCCGCTCCCGGCGGGCGCAGATCGCTGGCCGACGCCCGTCGCGGCGAATATGAGGGCCTTGCCGATCGGGTAGATCTCCCTGACTTTGGGCCGAGAGCGCATCCAACGGCGGGAGCGACTGCGATCGGAGCCCGGGAGTTCCTGATTGCCTACAACGTCAACGTCAACACGACGGACCGGCGACTTGCTCACCAGGTGGCCCAGGCGGTTCGAGAACTGGGAACACCCAAGAGAGACGATGCAGGGAAGATCGTAAAAGACGAGCACGGCAAGACTGTCTTCATCCCCGGCCGGTTCCGGGAGTGCAAGGCCGTCGGCTGGTACCTGGCTGACTATGGGCGGGCCCAGGTTTCGATCAATCTGACGGACTACAACGTGACCTCGATGCATGCGGTATTCGATGCGTGTCGGGAAGAAGCCGCCAAGCGAGGAATGCGGGTCA
This sequence comes from uncultured bacterium, assembly GCA_965368515.1. GTDB lineage: Bacteria > Actinomycetota > Acidimicrobiia > Spongiisociales > UBA5794 > JAAETI01. The sequence goes on along the minus strand of CBDUNF010000112.1, from coordinate 9,455 downwards.
CCGGGAGCGAAATCGTTGGGCTGATACCCCGCGCGGCCCTGCTTGCCGCAGGTGACCACTATCTCACCAAGCAGGGTCGGACGACCGGGGTCACAGAGGCTGAACGCATTCGCACCGCAGTCTTCTCACTCGGTCTCGACGAGCTCTCGCCATTCGTTCCGGCAGACACGGTTGTCGAGTACCGGGTGGGCGTGGACCGCGCTGAACTCGCCGGCATGTCGATCATCGAATTCCTCGGCGAGTTGTCATCAGATTCGCCGGCACCGGGCGGTGGCAGCGTTGCCGCCCTCTGCGGTGCACTCGCCGGTTCACTGACGTCGATGGTGGCTGCGCTCACGCACGCCAAGAAAGGCTGGGAGGAGCATCAGGGAGCAATGAACTCCCTGGGCCGCAAGGCGCAGGTTCTCCAGGACTGGTTCCAGGACGCGATTGATCGCGATACCCAGGCCTTCAACGATGTTCTCGCCGCCGTACGGTTGCCAAAGAAGACTGCAGACGACATCGAAATCCGTGACGCCGCGATGGCTCGCGCCAACTTCGGAGCCGCACTCGTCCCACTCGAAGTCCTCGAGCGATCGGTCGAGGCTCTCGAGCTCGCCACAGATGCGGCGACCCAAGGAAACCCGAACTCGGTTTCCGACGCCGGTGTAGCCGGCGCCTGCGCCGAAGCAGCTGCTCGCGGAGCCTCGCTCAATGTCCGCATCAACCTGCCCGGTCTCGATGATGAAGCCCGCTCCGAAGTGTCGGCCAGACACGATGCTGCTTTGGCCAAAACCGTGACGCTGGCGGCCGACCTCATTGCCGCCGTTGACGGTGTTCTCGAGGGTGATGTGTAGCACCAGTTACTAGGGTGCCTGCATGGCTGAGTCATTCAAGGAGTTCAAGGATTCGTTCTATTACGGATCTAGATCCGATCTCTCGTTCAAGTTCCTGAAGTCGATGTCGGACGAGGCCGCCGGCGAATTCCTGCGACGTCTCCTCACGGAGGTCGGAGACGCGTACGACACCGGCGAAGTGGGCCCCATCCTCGAACTCGCATACCGAGCCCAGATTGAAGGCTATGCCCCTGACCCCGAGCGCCCTTCGCGTTGGCGATACGAGGATCGACCCTTCGCCGCGCTGAGCAAGCCACTTTCCGAATCTCGAGTAGGAATGCTCACGTCGAGCGGCCACTTCAGGGCCGGCGACGACCCCCAGCCGTTCGGTATCGACAACATGACCCAGCAGGAAGCAGAAGACCGCATCGGCGAATTCATCCGCACCGCGCCTGTGCTTTCGCCCATCCCCCGTGACACCGCCGGCGCCGATCTGCGGGTCCGTCACGGCGGCTACGACACGCGAGCCGCCCAACGCGACTTCAACGTGGTGTTTCCTCGTGACGCTCTGATGGCTGCCGCCGCGGACGGCAGGCTCGGTGAGGTGGCACCCACGTTGTACTCATTCCCTGGGGCGACAGCTCAAGGGCGGGTGAAACAGCTGGCACCTGACTGGGTACAACGGCTCAAGGACGAAGACGTCGACGTACTCCTCCTTGTCCCCGTCTGACCGGTCTGTCATGTGTCGGTCGGGCACATCGCACGGGAGTTTGAGGCCAGGGGCATTCCCACCGTCTCCGTTTACGTGCGGGCATTCCGCCACGTCGCGGAATCCATGGGTCTACCCCGTGTCGTGACAACCCCACACCCGATGGGGCGCCCGCTCGGCGCACCTGACGACGTCAAGAGACATCGGGAAGTGGTTGCAGCCGCGCTGCAATTGCTGGAGACGGCGCCCAGCGGGGGAACAATCATCGACCTCGACGGACCGTTCCGTGCAAACGTCGGTTAACCGGACCGAGACCAGTCCGCCGCTTCAACCTCGGCGGCGAACCCGTCGAGCTCACTCGCGTTCGGTTCCGACTCCCACACATGAACCCCCGCCAACAGGCTGCCGAATTGCTGTCTCTGCCCTTTCCCAACCACGACCGCGATAGGAATGTCGTCGGCGACTACCTCCTGGTACCGCTTCAGAATCGCCCGGTGTTGAACTCACCATCTCACAGCCATCCTTCAGGATGGGGCAAAGATGCCCGATCTCCGGACCATGACAAACGAGCACGGGGTGGCCGAGTCTCTCCAGGAAGGTGCGGTCGAAGTCTCCATCGGCTGACGTAACGTCGAGAATGAGTCCCTCTATGTCCATTAGAGACCTCCTTCCCTTCGAGGCTATCCAGCGACGGAAGACAGGAGCAGGGTCCAATGTCCTGGATTTCGATAGACCGGGTCTCAACCTGGTTATGGCGAATCCGGTCGGAGCCGAATCGGACCCTGGTTCTCCGGTCGCAAACCCCGAATGGGCCCGTAGAACCGGCGGATGACCTCCATGTCGTCCTCTATGTTTCCGGTGGGATAGAGAGTGGGCCCGATCCCGGCGACCTTGCCGTCGAAGTCGATGTAGGTCATGACGATCGGTACCTGAGCCTCCAAAGCGATCCTGTAGAAGCCGGACCGCCAATACTCCGCACGACGGCGCGTACCCTCCGGCGCTATCACAAGCGCCATCGCATCGGCAGCTACAAACTCGTCAACCATCTGATCGACCATCCCCTGGCCTGAGTCGCGGGCGAGCGGAATGATCCCCAGACGGCGCATCAAGCTTCCGAACGGCCAACGAACTAGGGAGCTCTTGCCGATGGCGCGTGCGGGCATCTGGAAATAGGAGACAACAGACAAGAACAACATGAAGTCCCAATTGGATGTGTGTGGAGCACCGATTGCGACGAACTTCGCTAAAGCCGGCTTCTCCCCGGCAAACCGCCAGCCCCGCAACCGCATGAATCTCTCGGCCAACCACCGCATCTCATACATGGTGACCGATGCGACGACTCAGCACAACACCCAGCCACGCCGGTGACTCATCGACGGGCAGGTGTCCTGTACGCTGCGGGAGAGGCAATCTGTAGGAGGCAAGCTATGGCCAGCGTTCGATGGGGCGTTCTGAGCACGGCGAATATCGGAACGGAGCTGGTGATCCCGGCTATCCAGGCGGCCGAACGTTGCGAGGTCACTGCAATCGCATCGCGCAGTTTGGACACGGCCAACTCGGTAGCGGCTGATCTCGGCATCGCAAACGCGTATGGATCATACGGCCAGCTGCTGCGTGACCCGGAGATCGACGCGGTGTACATCCCCCTCCCCAATCACATGCATGCAGATTGGGCTGTTGCCGCCGCCGCAGCCGGCAAACACATTCTCTGCGAGAAGCCAATTGCGCTGAGCGCCGCTGAGGCCGAGACCATGACCGCGGCAGCTGAGGACGCCGGCGTGATCCTGCGTGAAGCGTTCATGTATCAGTTCCACCCCACATGGCAACGGGTACGCGAGTTGCTGGCCGCCGACAGGATCGGCGAGGTTCTCGCTGTTGATAGCTGGTTCTCGTACTTCAACGATGACCCCACGAACATCCGCAATATCTTGGAGTACGGCGGTGGGGCCCTCATGGACATCGGTTGCTACTCAGTCCACCTCTCCAGAATGATCTTCGGTGGCGAGCCGACCGCCGTCAAAGCCGCGATTCGCCGTGATCCTGCGATGGAAGTCGACACTGTCACTACCGCAATCCTCGAATTCGGCGACAGAGTCGCAACATTCGGGTGCTCCACACGTGCCGAGCCCGACCAGCGGGTAGACATCTACGGGACCACGGGCCGGATCAATGTGGAGATCCCGTTCAACATCCCGTCCGATCGCCCTACCCGGATCTCCGTGATCGATGGGGGTGACCCACCCATCGCCCCAGCCGCAGAAGTAATCGAGTTTGCCCCGGCAAATCAATACACCTTGCAGGCCGAAGCGTTTGCCGCAGCCGTCCTCGACGGGGCGTCGATGCCAGATGTGGGGGCCGAGGCCATCAACAACATCCGAACCGTCGAGCGGCTGTTTGCCTCTACCGGGCCGTCAGGGTGGGCATGATCGGGTTCGATCAGCAGGTCACGTTCCTGCTGGTCGCGGACCTGGAGATCAGCACCCGGTTCTATCGAGATGTCCTCGGACTCGAAGTGGTCCTCGACCAAAGTGATTGCCGAATCGTTCGAGTCACCGATACGGCATTCATCGGAATCTGTGAGCGTTCCGACCGGCCCGACCCGGGATCGGTGCTGGTCACTTTGGTGACTGACCAAGTCGACGAGTGGCATCAGCAACTCCTAGATGCCGGCATCGCTTGCGAAAAGGAGCCGCAGTTGTACCCCCGATACAACGTCTATCACGCGTTCTATCGGGATCCCGACGGATTCCTGATCGAGATTCAGGAGTTCCGCGATCCGGAGTGGCCCGGGGTCGACCGGTAGCAGCGGAGCCCACCGCTCGGGTACGATCCTGCACCTGCGGATGAGGAGCACACCGGTGGCGGCAATCCTTGGCTTTGGCGGATACGTTCCAGATCGAGTCATGACGAACGATGACTGGTCGGAGCTCATCGATACGTCCGACGAGTGGATAACGACTCGAACCGGAATCAAACAGCGGCACTTTGCCGCGGATGATCAGGCCACCGTGGATCTCGCAGCCGCCGCAGCAGAGGTGGCTCTTGCCGACGCCGACCTCACCCCTGCCGACATCGACGAAATCATCGTCGCTACCGACACCCCGGAGGCCTACACCCCCGACACGGCATCGTTCCTTCAGCATCGGCTGGGGTGCCGCGAGATCCCAGCGTATGACCTCGGCGGAAGCGGATGTGCGGGTTTTGTCCAAGCGCTGGACGTCGCCCGGGCTCGGATGCTGTTGGAGCCCAAGCGCATCCTCGTGGTCGGTGTGGAGCTGATCTCTCGACTAATGAGCTGGGAAGACCGGTCTTTCTGCGTCCTGTTCGGCGATGCTGCCGGGGCCGTTGTGCTCGGGCCCGCGGGCGGCCAGGCGGAGCTACTACACGTGGTGGCCGGCACCGACGGATCCCAGACCGACATCCTGACATTGAAGACCGGTGGAACCAGACATCCGTTCAACGAGGAGTCCCTCGCCAGCGGCGCCTATCACCGCCTCGACATGGATGGAAGGCGCGTCTTTCGCGAAGCGGTTCATCGAATGTCAGATGCCGTGTCCGACGTCCTCACCCAAGTCGACCGGCAACTCGCAGACGTCGCCCTGGTGATCCCGCACCAGGCGAACAAGAGGATCATCGATGCAGTGCAATCAAAACTCGGGGTCACCGATGACAAGGTCTACGTGAACGTGCACAACTACGGCAACACGGGGTCGGCGACAGTCCCGTTTGCGTTGTGGGAAGCGAAGCAAACCGGTCGGATCAACCAGGGCGACCTGGTGGCGCTTACGGCTTTCGGTGCCGGATTCCACTGGGCCGCAGCCGCGATCCAGTTCTAGGAAGCGGTTTCTCCCTCGGAGACGTTTTCTCCCTGGGAGGCGACTTCTCCCTGGAAGGCGGCCACTCGATCTCGAACCTGACGCTTTATTCGAAACACCATCGCCCCCATGCCGCGCATCCGCAACGGTGACACCACATCCTCCAGGCCCAGATCGGAATAGAAGTCGTCTGGCAACGCCAGGATTTCCTCGGCCGTTGCACCCACCAAGCCTTCGGCGAGGATTCCGGCAAAACCACGAGTCGTTGGGGCCTCAGCCGGTGCATCGAAGTACAGCTCTACAACCCCGTCGTCACCAAGCGCAGCGTGCAAGAAGAGGGGCGATTGGCACTCTACGACCCGCTCGAATCTGTCGGAGTCTGCCGCAAGATCTGCAGGCAGCGGCGGGAGCCGGCGGGAGTAGTCGAGCAGCGCTTGTAGCTTCACGTCCGGCGGCACCTGCGCAAACAGGTCGACTATCTGGGCGAGCTTTGCGGGGACTGTCATTGGATCCACGATAGGGCGTTGCAGCAGGCGGGTCGACGCCAACCGCCGCAACGCCATTGACCGCCTCGGCCGCCGTCTAGATTGCGGCCAGAAACCACGAAGGAGTCCGCATGCCCAAGGTTCCGTTAGACCCAGATCCTAAGTTCGCCGACTACGCCCATCCCGAAGCTCTGGTGAGCACCGGCTGGCTGGCAGATCATCTCGGGGACGACGGTTTGGTCGTTGTGGAAAGCGACGAGGACATCCTGCTCTACGAGACCGGGCACATACCGGGCGCAGTCAAAGTCGATTGGCACACGGAACTCAACGACACTCTGGTTCGGGATTACGTCGACGGTGTTGCCTTCGCTGCGCTGATGTCGAGCAAGGGAATCGCCAGGGACGACACCATCGTCGTCTACGGCGATAACTCGAACTGGTGGGCGGCATACGCCTTGTGGGTATTCAAGCTGTTCGGCCATGAAGATGTTCGCCTGCTCGACGGCGGCCGCCAGAAGTGGCTTGCCGAGTGGCGAGACCTGACCACCGAGCCAGTTCGCCGCAAGGCAACCGACTATCCGACTGTGCAGCGCGACGACGCAGCCATCCGCGCCATGCTGCAAGACACGCTGGCACATTCCACGAACGGCGACCCCCTCATCGACGTGCGCTCCCCCGAAGAGTTCACTGGAGAGCGCACCCACATGCCGGACTACCCGCAAGAAGGGGTCCTCCGCGGCGGGCACATACCCGGTGCCAGCAGCGTTCCCTGGAAGCGTGCCGCCAACGAGGATGGGACATTCAAGAGCAGAGAAGAGCTTGCAGCCATCTACCAACAAGAGCTGGGCCTCTCGCCCGACGATGCTGTGGTCACCTACTGCCGGATTGGCGAACGTTCCAGCCACACATGGTTCGCCCTAACTCGTCTCCTCGGTTTCGACAACGTCCGCAACTACGACGGATCGTGGACAGAGTGGGGAAACATGGTCGGTCTCCCCATCGAGAAACCGTAACCACCCGAACCTAGACATGGTTGCGCAACATCAGCTCTTTGGGATGCGGGCTTAGGTAAGACTGCCTGTTGAGATATGAGATCTCATACCTCTTGGCGAAGTATGCGAACAATGTCATCGGCACTATCAGCGGTACCAGACCGGCCCGGTAGTCCGCGATGGCAGACCTCGCCTGGGAACGAGCATCATCGTCACCGGTATCACGCAGATAACCCAACATGTGCTCGAGCACGTTTGTGTGCTTGCGCACCGTCGTCTTGTAGCTCATCGCCTTCATGAAGGCCTCCTGATACTCAGCGGCGAACGCAGGTCGAGGCATGGTCTTGGCTCGTGCGACGAGACGCCCTAGCTCCCGATAGGTCGCTTCGTGGTGCGCCCGTAGCAAGAGTTTTTCGTTCGTGTGGAAATCGACGACCGACCCAACGCTCCAGCGAGTCTTGAACAGCCCCTGGATCCGATGGTAAGCAAAGACGCGCTCCACGAAGTTCTCACGCAACGATGGATCGTTCAGACGCCCTTCCTCCTCAACGGGAAGCCACGGGTACCGGCGCAGTAGTTCGGCTGCAAAGACACCGCGGCCGTTCATCTGAGGCATACCGTTCTCGTGATAAACCTTCACCCTTTCGACCCCGCAGGATGGTGACTTGCTCTTGAGAATGAATCCGCTCAGAAGGTGCTCGCTGACCATGGAGGCCCGATCGACTGCATGGCTCTCCATCGCTGCGGTCCAGTCGATGTCGTTCTTTGGATCGATGACGCGGATCCGGCCTCCGCTGTTGACAAGACGGACGGTTGGCCGGGGAACGGTCATCCCGGCTTCAACCTCAGGGCAAGCGGTGACAAACTCGAAAAACTGGCCGAGCGTGTCGGTGAGATACCGCTGCCGCGAGTGGCCTCCGTTGAAGCGGACCTCATCGCCCGCGAGACACGCGCTCAGTCCCACCCGGATTGTTAGATCGGGAACCTCATCCATGCGACGACGCCTCCTCTATGTCCGCCCGCGATACCGCAACCCTCCTGTTGGTCAGGCCGACTACACCTGCAGCGGCCACAGCCGCTCCAGCCGTCGGGAAGGCTGCGACGACACCTGCTCCGCCTCCAAGCAGAAACGCAACGCCGACGGTACCGGCTGCCACTAGACGCGACAAGGCGATCCGACGTGGTGACAGGGCGCCGCCGAGGTCGGCCTGCGCCGCAATCGATCCGATCGGCATACGGATGACTATCGAGGCCAGGACCACTGCAAGCATGATCACCCCGGCGGCTGGGCCCGCATCCCAAACGACAGCGGGCCGGGCGAGCAGTGCGCCGGCTGCGCCGGCCACAAGCAGCCCGCCGGCAAGAAACAGGCCGTGGCCCCTACTGGTCGTGCCGATGGTGGCGGCAAGCAAGAGCCCGGGAATGGCGGCGGCAGTAATACCCCCGGCACCGAGGAGCGCAGCCAGACCCACGAGGGCTAGCAGGTCAATACCACGCAACGACCCTCCTACGGTGCCAGAGATGATCCGCGAGGCGGCCAACGCACCAGCACCGAGCATCAGCTCGGCTGGACCGACAAGCAGCGCCACAAACGCAAATGCCATGGCAAGAGACGCAACGGTCGAGCGATCGGGATCCAGCTCACGACCGATTGCCCACGCTAGGAAGACAGTAACGGCAGCGACGATAGGGCTTGCGTCCAGCGGCACCCGAGCCACTCCGTTGTAGATCGCAACGGACAAGCCCGCCACCGCGCTGGCAAGGATTACGTTCAGATTCGATCTGTAGCGTGGGTCGAGCGGGCGTCCGAGGGACGACACGCGATACATTGGGTGACTCATCTATTCGCTATTCGGATCCGAACTGGTAGTCAGATGACCGAAACCACAAAGCTGGCCTCAATACAACTAGCCCGCATGCGCGGCATGAATCGGTTCTACCACGAGCGATTCTTCTCAGATGTGCGCTTCACGACATTGGCGATCGTGGCGTTGTTCGTGCTCGGTGCGACTCAGACTGAGCTGGCGTATCTCCTGATTCCACCGATTGCGGTCATCGGGGCAACACAAACAGCCTTCGACGCGTCATATCTCATCTTCTCGCGTCACTACGCGTGCGCTTTGGAGCAATACATCAACCGAGCCGTCGGCGAAATAATCCTCGTTGCACACGAGATGGAGGATGGCTACCTGTTCCCGTTGCATACCCGGAAGCTTGTCACCGCCGCTCCGGGGAAGGCCTTCTCTTGGTTCGGGTTCATGACGCTGTTGTATACAACCACGGGAGTAGCGGCGTTTGCGTTTGGCCTAGCGCTGGGGTGGAGGGCCTTGTTCGACCATGGCCACATGTGGCCGGTCGCATACCTCGGATCTCTGGGGCTGCTGGTAGCGGTGTCGCTCGGTGTCGGCTGGTGGTGGTTCGTTGCGGGAACGGGAGAGAAAAGGCTCTCAGCAGCACTCAGCAGCTTCGGTCGCCCGATTGACAGTGCCGAGGAAGGCGCATGATTCGCCGTCGCCTCGTAACAATCCCCCGAACCGTTCTGCTGTGGCTGGGTATCACGATTGCGATGCCAATCCTGGTGCCGTTTGTCATTCTGGTTGACTTCGTCCGGGGCCTCTTCACCCGCAAACCGTGGATGG
>CBDUNF010000111.1:0-11307 GCA_965368515.1 uncultured bacterium | reverse complement strand
GTTCGTGCACCGTATTTGGCGATCGGGGTCGGCCTTCCCGTCAACGATGCTGTGCCGGCTCCATTGTGCCCGTGTCACTTGCGTCGGGCCGTCGCCACCAGAGCCTGCGGCTCCATGACGAGACACCCACGGTCGGTGAATGGCTCGCACCGCTGGCTGACCGCCTGCTCGAAAGCGAAACGCTCGGCTTCGTCCCGATCAGCCGACAAGGCGGCGAGCGGGGTGCTGTTCACGTACTGCCACACGAAATCGGCAGGTGGCGCCACCCGAAGGGAGATCGGACCGAGGTCGACATCGGCGTCGATGAACCCGGCGTCACCGAGCATGTTGTGCAACTCTGCGGGGTCGTGAGAGGAGAACACAGTTTCGATGAACCTGGAAGCCTCGGGCCCTAGGTGCGCGCCGACAACTGCGCCAATGACTTGGAACAGCGCCGGCGTGGGCCCGGTGGTTCCAATGCTGATTCGCCCGCCTGGAGTGAGCACCCGACGCATCTCCCGGAGCGCGACCGCCTTGTCGGCAAAGAACTGGAATCCCAGGGAGCTCACAACGACCTCGAATGACTCGTCATCGAAGGGCAGCTTCTCAGCGGCGCCTTCGTACCACGCGATTTCCGAGCCTTGCGCACCGGTGGCGCGGGCGACGTCGACCATCGCCGGGTTCAAGTCGATGCCGGCGATAAGGCCGGGCGCTCCCGACGCCTCGGCAGCCAAGCGGGCAGCGACGCCGGTGCCGCAGGCGACATCGAGCACTCGCTCTCCCTGCCGCAACTTGGCGGCTGCGACGATCCGCTTGGCGAACGGCTCTCCGATATCGGGCACGAAATAGCGTTCATAGTTCTCGGCTGGGTTGCCCGCGTACCTTGCGTACAGGCTGCTGATTCCGCCGGCGGTTGGTTGGGTCGTCATGTCTCTCCTTTCGGTCGCTCGCTGGACTGTATGACAGGAGGCGGGCCGTGCGCTTCGGGCAAATCATCCATTCCTGGCTCGACAGCGACTGGGGGAAAACCCGCAGATCAGACCAGGCCGTGGTTGTAGGCGTAGGCGGTTGCAGCCGCACGGTTGGACACGCCGAATTTGGTGAAGATGTTGCTGACGTGCCGTTCGACGGTCTTCTCGCTGATGATCAACGAGGATGCTATCTCCCGGTTGGTATTGCCCGCCGCCAACAGCCTCAGCACCTCGTGCTCTCGAGGAGTGACCTCCATAGGCTGTCCCGTGCGGGCCGCAGCCACGACGCGGGAGGCCTGTTGCAGATCCGGGGCGGCGCCCAGTTGCTCGAAGGCGCGACGTGCGGTCTGGTACTCGAGATCTGCGCCGTCGCGGTCGTCGACCTCTTGGCATGCGACGGCGATGAGCACCCGGGTCTTTGCCGCCTCGTACGGCGCCTCCAGCTCCTCCCATGTCCACAGCGCTTCGCGCAACGATTTCAACGCAGGTTTCGGCTGGCCCGCAGCGAGGAGAACCGCACCCCCGCACCGGGCAGCGGCGGCATCGAGGTACGCGAACCTTGCTTCGGCGGCGATCTCGCACAGTTCACCAGAGGCCGCTCTCGCCTTCTCAATGAGGTTTGCCGTGAGCATGATCTCGACATAAGCGGGAAGCAGCCTCACCCGCACCGCACGATCCGAACTCTCCGCCATCGACCGTTCGATCGATGCTGCGGCGCCATCTACCCGGCGCTGTGCAAGCCTGAGCAGCGAGAGCCCGGGTTGTGGCGACCGGCCATGCTCGTTCGCTCGTTCGTAAGACTTCTCCGCCTCCTCAAACTCTCCCCGCAGCCGAGAGATCTCTCCGAGCTGATAGTGCGCCATGCCGATCGCCGGGTGGGACGGCTCGGAAAGCCGGTCCCGTGCCAGCATCGCCTCCTCGAACGCCTCCGACCACGCCCCGTGAAGCTGCAGGATCTGCGACCGATGCACGAGGCACTGGCCGCGGTACGGAACGAGGCCGTGCTGCTCCTCGCACCATCGGTTGAGTGCCGTTGTCCACTCGCGTGCCCTGCGCACGTCGAACAGGCCCTGACATTCATCGATCACCGCGCAGTAGACGATTCCCGCCACCACCGCAGACACCTCGTCCGCCATAACCGACACCATGGCTTGATCGAAGAGACCGACGCCGTCCGCGATCCGCCCCATCCCGACCTGCGCCTGACCGCAACCGAGCATGCCAAGCGCATCGAGATCCGAGTCGTGGAAGCGGCGGGCAGTGACGAGCACTTCTTCGAAGAGTGCCTGCGCCAGCGCGGCGTCGCCTCCACCGAGCGCCGTCAGCGCCTCGGGTACCAGCAGATAGCCGGACTCCGCACAGTCGAGTTTGTGCTCGTCGACCAGCGTGCGGGCACGGGCCATCCACCCGCTGCCGCGAGCCATCTCTCCCCGGACGATCAACCCGTAGCCGAGCCAGAAGGCGCACCGAACGGCACCCTCCAACTCGCCGGCATCCAGCCGTGCCCGGTGGGCGCGCGCCCAGGCGTCCGTACTCTCGCTGTCATGACCGGAGAGATAGGCCGCGGTGGCCAGCCGCTCCAGGTCGGAAGCATCGAGGCTCACCGAACCGGCCGCCTCCATGAGAGCCTCGTACGCGTCCGCCCAGGCTCGCTTCTCAATGGCCTCTCGGCCCGCTTCAACCGAATCAGATGTCACATCACGACGAAGTCTACTTCTGACCGAATTCTGCTTCCGAGCTCGCGCTGCGCTCGGTGTCTTGGTGCAGAAACATGTCGGCGCATCATCGGTGTCGGCCAGGACAACCGCTGACATCCGATGTCAGTCGTGCACGTGTCCCCCTTCGCGGGGGCGGCCGCGCTTGAGGCCCGGCCCTCACGTGCTTTGGGCCGGTTTGGTCAAGAGCACCGCCCAGCTGGAGCACAGATCAGTCACGATGCAAGCGCGATATCGCTGACTCCATTCCGCACCGATCCGGCAATCTCGCGATCTTCTGCCGATACTTCTGCGGCCACTAACCGCTCTCGCACGATCGGTCGCGCTGCAAGTCGCAGCGGAAACAACGGAACCCGGCCACAAGGGGCCGGGTTCCATCGGATACAGGTTGTTGTTCGGAAACGAGAGGGTTAGAGCTTGCCCTCAACCAGCTTGGTAACGGCAGTTACAGACTCGAAGTTGTCGAGATTGACTTCCTCGGGATCTACGGACACGCCGAACTTGTCCTCGATGAAGCTGACAAGGGTGAAGATACCGAGCGAGTCGATGATCTCCTCCTCGAGGAGGTTGGCGGTGTCGATGTCAACGCCGGTGTCGTTGCGAACGAACTCGCTCTTGATGTATTCAGTGATGATGGGGCGAACTTCAACTGCCATATGGCATCCCTTTCGGTTTCTGGCTCAGACGTCTAGTCAATGGGAATGTCGGTGAGATGTCCCGCCCACAGGTGACCGGGGGTCTCTTCGACCGTCTTGATCATGTCTCGCATGGCATCGAGGACTGGGGCGTCCTCCCGGTCGTAGACCTCACCCTGCAGCAACTGGAGAATCTGGAGACGATGCTCTTCCGCGTCGATGAAGTACGTGAAGAGGTGCATCAGCTTGTAGTAGAGCTTGATGAACTCGTACCAAATGGCGACGCCGGCCTTGATCCGCTCCTCATAAGGAAGCAGGGCAGCCCGGCTCCTATCACCGGACTCCAACGCAGCGACGATCGACTTCGATGCGTACTTGGCGCTCTCGGCCGCGATCGAAATCCCTGAAGAGAAGATCGGGTCGACAAAACGGGCCGCATCGCCGGCGAGCATCCATCCATCGCCAACGAACTTCTCCATGACGTAGCTGTAATCGGCTTCTGTAATCAGATCTGATACCTGCTTGGCGTTCTCCATCGCCTCGGCCAGCGCCGGGCTGAGCGCCACCATGTCATTGAAGTACTCCTCTTTGCGCTGCCGCGATCGCTTGAAGACGTCGCGCTCGGCGACCACCCCGATTGATGTGACCGTGTCGCTAATCGGGATTTGCCAGGCCCAGCCCCGTTCCGTGGGCAGGAAGTAGATGTGGATGTACTCTTCGGTCTCAGGATTGTTGCTGCGGTGGACGTTCTCGAACCAGCCGGCAACGGCAAACTGATTGAAGATCGGGTCCTTCTGTCGCAGCCCGAGTTGGTTGCCCAGGACGGTATTGCGACCGCTGCAGTCAACCACCATCTTCGCGGAAAGATCTGCACTCGCCCCGTCGATACTGATCCGTACACCGCAGGCCGTCTCGGTCTCATCGAACAGCACTTCGCGGACATCGACACCTTGCACGACCTTGGAACCCAAGTCTCTAGCGTGCTGAAGAAGCAGGTGATCGAACTTGCTCCGCTCGACGTGGTAGGTGTAGTCCTGGTTCACACCCTCCTGGGGGAACTCGGCGAACCTGATGCTGAATTCTCCAGTGGCTTTGGTTGGACGCCACGATGCACCGTATTTCTTGGTAAAACCTTCGTCCTCCATGGTCTGCAAGAACCCGATCTCGTCAAAGATGCGGACGGTTGAAGACACGAGCGATTCGCCAACGTGCGGTCGCGGGTGCATTGCCTTTTCCAGAATGATGTTGCTTACGCCGGCCTTGGACAGATAGCTGCCCAGAACCGATCCAGCCGGCCCCCCGCCAATGATGATGACGTCTGTCACGTGATTGTTCCCCCGTCTCCCTGAGTCGTGCGGGCGCTAGAGTGCCAGGTCTGGCAGCGACCGTCAACGGTTAATGGCCGATGGCCCACTATGAGTTGGGCCACCGCTCGGCGAAATCCTAGGTGTCGTCCTCGGCCTCGGGTGACGGTCGCCGACGCAGCCATCCAACCAGGCCCACGGCGCCGAGAATGAGCGCGAGAGCCACGGCGGTTCCTATCAGCAACGCTTCGTTGGAACCGCCATCGACATCTTCCGCCTGGCGCGCCGCCCGATCCTGATCTCGTTCAGCTCGATCCGGAGGTCCCGGACGATCGGAACCGGTTTGAGGTTCGACAGTGGTAGTTGACTCGGGGGCTGATGTCGTTGTGGTCGTCTCGACAACGGTTGTCGTCGTCGCCGGCGCTGGCACCGGCTCTGGCAAGACAACCTCGCCAATAGCGACGCCGTCGCCCGAGAACCAGGCGGACGAGGTCGACGATGTCTCGAAGTGGTCTACAAGCATGTCGGCTACCTTTACCGCTCCGCTCTGTGAAGGATGAATCCCATCGTCCTGGAGATCGGCGCACTCCCAGACGAGCCCATCGCTGCGGGGAGTGGTCCCATCGGCCCATAGGTATGGGCCCCACGCCAACCACGGCGCCTCGACATCGCCGCGCCGCGGATCGGCATTGAGGGTGATGTCACCCTCAATCTGGTCGGCAATCAACCACTTCACCCCGAAGGCGTTCTCATATGCGAGGGGCTCCGGGCTGGGCCGACCGCTGGTGTTGTAGCCGGCGTAGATACGGCTCGAGAGATATGCGAGGCGCAGATTGGGGTACAGATCCATTGCGTTTTGCACCACGACCGCCAACTGGTCGCGATAGGCGTCGGCGTCGGCCGGGAAAGGAAGGATTTCGAAGGTGCCCTCCACAATGTCGGGAAGCTTGATCCACACTGCCTGCACCTGCTCAGGGCTCACTTCGTTCTGCGCCAACGCTCCATCGATCGCTCGCCAGGTCGGGTCATCAACACTCTGCCACGCCGAAATGTCCTCACCCGGTTGCGCTCCGTTGACCAACACAACATCGTCGTCAACCGCATCGCCGACGCGACGCAGGAACATCCCAAACTCGCTGCGGGTATTCGACACACCGATCGAAAGGAGGACGATGCTTCCGTCTGGATCGGGGTTACCGGCCGTGTCGAGCGGGGCGATCTGGCTGGCATGCCACAGACCAAGGGTCTCGTGGTCGGCAGGAATCTCGTTGCTACCACCCGGGTATAGGCCACCCTGTTCCCCCATATAGGCAGCGGTGCCCAGCTCAGTGAGCGGGACTGTTCCAGTTGTTGTCAGAGAGCAGTCGGCACCACTGCGGGCAGTTTCCTGGGCGGACGCAGGCAGCGCCAGGACCAAGAGAATCTGGATCAATGCGACGACCGTTACGGCCCGCCTCGTATTCATTCGCTCCCCACCGGTGGATTGGCCTGGCGGCGGAGAATACTCCACGAGAGCTTTTGCGGGACCGGACCTGTCCGTTGTTGGCTGGAGGATTTGACCCAAACTTAGGTCGTGTCGGATGTCCGAAGGCGGACCCGGTTGGCTTCCGGTACCGTTGCGCCCGAATGTCGTCGTGAGGGGACTTGTGAAACCGGGGGACAAGACACTTCTACTGCTCGTCGCCAGCAATAGACGTCGTGGTGCCGAGGTATTCGGAGAACGTTTGAAGGAGGGTCTCGGTCAACTCGGCTGGGATGTCGATTTCGTGGCGGTCCAAGCAGCGGACACCGACAGAGCGGTCTCTGCAACTCCGCTGGCTTCTCCTGCCGCCGGCGGCCGGCTCAACCCGCGTACGGTCCTCGCTCTCCGGCGACGGATTCAGAGAACCCAGCCGGCGATTGTGCTCGCAAACGGAGGAGCAACATTGCGCTACGCAGTAGCGGCACAGACCATGCTCAGCAATCCCCCGGTCTTGGCATACGGCAGTATCGGTGAACCACGCTATTGGTTGCGGTCACCGCGCCATGTGCGGATGCAACGTTTCTTCCAGGGTCGGGCAGACACAGTGCTTGCCGTGTCGGAGATGACAAGAAGTCAGCTCATATCTGATCTGCTCATCCCGCCAGAGCGAGTCCACGTCGCACCGACCGGCGTTCCGCCGGAGTTCTTCATCGACAAGACCCCGGTCTCCGCAGAATTGCGGCTGCTCTTCCTGGGCAGCCTGTCCCCCGAGAAGAATCCGCTTGCGGCGGTCGAAGTGCTCGGGCAACTCGGCGCAAGCCAACCCGTCCACCTGCGTTTGGTAGGGGCCGGACCCCTGGAGTCGACCATCGCCGCCAAAGCGGCCGCGGCACCCTCGGGGTCAACAATCGAACTGACCGGCTCGGTGGCCGACGTGATGCCCCACCTGGTGTGGGCCGATCTCCTGCTACTCCCGTCACGAACGGAAGGGCTTCCGGGTGCTGTGCTCGAAGCAGGAGCGGCTGGGGTACCGACCGTCGCATTCGATGTCGGGGGCACGAGGGAGACAATGCTGGATGGGACGAGCGGGATGATCGTGCCCGTCGGCGATATTGCCGGTATGACCGAGGCCGTACGGAATCTCGCTGCCGATCCTGCGAGGCTAGAGGGTATGGGGAGAGAACAGCAGAGCTACGTGCGCAGTCGCTACTCACTCGAAGCAGCCATCCGGCGGTTCGACGAGTTGCTGTCTGCGGCTTTGAAGAGCGACCAGTGAAGGTCGCGCATCTCACCACAGTCGACCTGAGCCTGCGCTATCTGGTCTTTCCACAACTGACGGCAACCCGGGATCTCGGACTCGATACATTTGGCATCAGCGCAGCCGGACCATGGGTCGACGGGTTGGAGAGTGACGGCATCCGGCATGTTGAGCTCCCGTCATCGACACGCGGCATGCACCCGCTGGCAGACCTGAAAGCCGCGTGGCAGCTTTGGAAGATCCTTCGCACGGAGCGGCCCGACATACTCCACACCCACAATCCCAAGCCGGGGCTCTATGGACGTGTGGTCGGGCGCCTCGCCGGAGTACCCATCGTTGTCAACACAGTCCACGGCCTCTATGCGACACCAAGTGACCGATGGCTGAAGCGTGCCGTCGTCTATGCGTTGGAGGCGATCGCCAGTCGCTTCTCAGATGGCGAACTCGTCCAGAGCGAGGAAGACGCCCAGACCATGCGCCGCCTGCGCATCGCCCCCCGCCGACGGATTCACCATCTTGGCAACGGCGTAGACCTAGCGCGTTTCGACCCGAATCGGATCGATGCAGCAGAAAGGGCCACAATGCGCCGCGAGCTGGGGGCTACCGACGATGACATCGTTATCGGCATGGTCGGCCGCCTCGTTGCCGAGAAGGGCTATCCCGAGTTCTTTGCGGCGGCCAGCCAACTCAACGGCAGGTTCATCTTCGTGTGCATCGGGCCGGACGACGAGGACAAAGCCGACTCCCTACCCCGGTCTGTCATTGCAGCCGCTAGAGAGGCAGGAGTCCGTTTCCTCGGAATGCGCACAGACGTTGACCGGCTCTACGGCGCGATGGACATATTCGTGCTTCCATCCCACCGAGAGGGGTTTCCGAGAAGTGCGATGGAAGCCGCCGCGATGGGATTACCCGTCATCGCAACCGACATCAGGGGTTGCCGTGATGTCGTTGTCCCTGAGAGCAACGGCATCCTCGTCCCGGTCTCCCAACCCGAAAGCCTGGCCGCCGCCATCCAACGTCTTGGTGATGACGCCGGCCTGCGAGCGAGAATGGGAACCGCAGGTCAGGTTCGTGCCCGCGCTGAGTTCGATGAACGCCGCGTCGTCGAGCGAGTCGTCGACACTTACCGCCGGATCGCCCGCCGCAAGGGCATCGCGTTTCCGGCGCCGGGCCGATCGACGACCGAATTCAGACCGGCCGAGCCGGAGGACACCGTGATGCTCGCACACCTTCACACCGACGGCATCAGTACTGGCTTCCTACCCAGCCTTGGTCCCCGCTTCATGCGCCGTCTCTACCGAGCGCTGATCGGATACGAGCAGGCGGTTGTACTCGTAGCCGACGACGGCAATGGTCCGGTCGGCTTTGTTGCCGGCGTGCTCGACACCGGGGCTTTCTACAAGCACTTCATCCGCCACCACGGACTCGCGGCTGGGTGGGCCGCTCTCCCCCGCGCTCTCCACCCATTGGTCATGAAGAGGGTCTGGGAGAGCCTGCGCTACGAGGGAGCCGACCATGCGGCAGCTGAGCTACTTGCTACGGCACTGGTTGCTGAGGCACGCGGCCGCGGGCTGGGTACCCGACTTGGCAAGCAGTTCCTCACCGAGCTCGCACAAAAGGGCGCGTCCGAGGTCACGGTGGTCGTCGGGAGTGACAACGCCCAAGCGATCGCGGCCTATCTCAAGATGGGCTTTGTCCCGTCGGGCACGATGGAAGTGCATACCGGCGAGGAATCGGCGGTGATGTCATGGTCGGAGTAGTCGTAGCTTTCGCCTTCGCTCTCCTCTGGTGTGCAACTGCCATCTGGCTTGGACCCCGTCTCGGTTTGGTCGACAGACCGACCGGCAACGAACTGAAGATCCACACCAGGCCGACGCCGGTCCTTGGCGGAGTTGGGATATTTGGCGGCGTTCATCTGGGCATGGCCGTGGAGAACGTCTTTGCACCTGCCCTGTTTGTCGGCACATTGATGGTCATGGCACTAGGGCTCGCCGACGACAGGCTCGACTTGCCGCCCAAGTTTCGCCTCGGTGCCGAACTGGGAGCTGCGATTGTTCTCGTAGCGATGATGGACTCAGGCCTGGATTCGCCTGCCGGCTATGCGTTTGGGGTCTTGCTTGTTGTTATCGCTATCAACGCCGTGAACCTCCTCGACGGGCTCGACGGACTCGTTGGCTCGACGGCACTAGTAGCTGCCGGCGGTCTCGCCTGGGCGGGGAGCGAAGGACTGGGAGAATCGACATTGGGAGCGGTCCTCGCCGCGGCGCTCGTCGGGTTCCTCGTGTTCAACTGGAATCCGGCGCGCATCTTCCTTGGAGACAACGGCGCATACACAATCGGCATGCTGCTTGCCTATGCCGCCCTATCGACAACTCCGGCGGGCGTGGGCACCATGTTGTTGGTGGCTGTCGGGGTGTTGGGTGTCTTCCTGACCGACCTCACGGTGACCATCACGCGGCGCGCCCGATCCGGGAATGCTCTGTTCGCCGGCGACCGCAGCCACATCTATGACCAACTCCGTGACGCAGGATGGGCCATACGACGCATTGCCGGCGCCGCCGCGATGCTGCAAGGCGTGTTCGTCGCTGGCTTTGTCGGCGTCGCAACAACCACTCCGAGCGCTATTGCAGCGCTCGTCGCGATAGCGCTGACCGGTGGTGCCGGGCTAGCCGTCTTCGGACGCCTCGGCTTCTTGAGAAGCTAGAAGCCCGCAGCTGGTAGTCCCAGTGTGACGCCGAGACCCAAACGGGACCAAGAAACCGAGTAGTGGCTCGACCACGCAGTGTCACATCTCCGCAATTCGCATAGATGGCGAGTTATGGACTAGTTATCGGAGCGCACCCAATAATCCTCCCCCATAGCGGGCTTTTTGCGGTTAGATTTGCCCTCTCAACGACAGACAGGGGTGCTGGTGCGGGGGATCACCAGATTGGTAGGGACAGACAGTGCTGGGCGCCGCAAGCTCGGAACGCGCTTTGCGCGAGCTTCGGCCCGGCTTCGATCAGACCTGACGTTTGCGGCTATGGACGCCGTAACCGTTCTCGTCACGTATGCGGCAGCTCTCGGGTTGCGTGCCATGGACGCTCCCGCGGCGGTGGTCGATTACCGCCTCGGATTCGTAGTGCTGATTCCCGTAATCGTGTTTGCGCATCTTGCCGCCAACTTCTTGGCCGGTGTGTACGGACACGAATGGGAGCATGCATCCGTTGAGGAAGCGATGCGGCTCCTCTTTGCGTCAGCCGGCGCGGCGTCTGTGCTTGTGTCCGGTCTCATCTTCGCCCACCGCATCAGCGGAGCCGATCTGAGGCTTCTGCCGATTGGTGTCATCGTTCTCGGCAGCATCCTGGCCCTCGGTGGCATGGGCGCCGCCCGCTTCCGAGCCCGAATGTTTTCGTTCCGGCGAGTGCTCGGTATGGTCGACAGCGAGCCAACGATCGTTATCGGCACCGGACGCGCCGCCGCCGACCTAGCTCGTACCGGCAACCGCGGCCACCAGCCAATCCGTGTTATCGGGTTCGTCGCAATCGATCCGGGCTTCACCCGGAAGCGGATCGCCGACCTGCCCATCCTGGGTTCGCTTGACCAAATCACCGAGATCGTCGCCGATCACGAGGTCGAGCAAGTCCTGATCGCTGCGCAACTAGACGCCGCCCGGTTGCGCGACCTCGTCGATCTGTTCGTCGAGGTGGACGTTCGGCTTCGGATCGTTCCTCAACTAGAGGACGTTCTTGGCTCCGATGGGGCACTTCAAGATGTGAGAGACCTCGAGGTGACCGACCTTCTGCCCCGCCCAACCGTTGACACAGACTTGACTCCCGTATCGGAGCTGCTCGCCGGCAAGCGGGTTCTGATCACCGGAGCCGGTGGCTCGATCGGATCGGAAATCACCCGCCAGGTGCTGCGATTCGGACCGGAGATGGTCATCGCTGTTGATCACGACGAGACCCATCTCCACGATGGCCAATTCACCTGGAACGACTACT
>CBDUNF010000110.1:0-11331 GCA_965368515.1 uncultured bacterium | reverse complement strand
CGCCGTCAGTGCCGTGTCGATGTGGTTGCGGACTGCATGGAGAGTGGCGTCATCGACAGCGAGGTGCAGGACTTCGGCGATCTCGGACGCAGTGGCACCCCGTGCTCCGGGGTACAGCATCGAGAGGGCGGTTGCTATCGAATATGGCGACAGCATGAGGTTGTCATCACCCGCAGCGACTCGGAACAGATCGAGGCCGAAAGCGGAGTCGGCTGCGACGACTGCATCAATGTCGCTGTTGCTCACACTCGGTGTAGCGCGAGCAAGGTCGGCCTCGACCACGTCGCCGGGCGTATAACCGGCCGGGGTGGCGGCCGGAGGAGCGGTCGTGGTGGCCACCGAGCCGGAAGTGGTCGTGGCGCTGTCGGTGGATCCACATGCGCCAACCAGCAGGGCAAGGGCAACGAGGGCAATGAGAAATCGCATGTTCTTCATACCATTATGACGTGAAGTACGGCCCGCTGGGTTCCAAGGTTCGTGCGACGCAAGCAAGACCTGATAGGGACGCGACAGCGCCGCCGAGCGGGAATCGGCGGCGCTGCCTATGCGGCTCAGGAGGAGGTTGAGCCGACCTCTGTTCGATGCTCTATGCAGCCCGTGGGGGAGCGATGAGTACCGGGATCTGTGATTCGGCAACAGATGTCTTCCACTTCCGGCGCGTGACCAAATGCTGTGGCATGACGATGGAGGTTGCCTTGCTCTGAGCAGCCGTAGCGAAGACGATCCGGTTGGCGTGGTGTCCGTCGGCGACGATCTTCACCTTCTCGGTGCCCGAGAAGCGTTCCGCGTACGTCTGTGCAAGTCGCTCCATGTAGATCTGGCGAGCGTCGGGAAGCGTGAGCTCCTCTGAACTCGCGAACGCGGCCACAGCATCCTGCGTTCCGCGGCCAACGAGGACGACGACGGTTGCCCGTCCGCCCCGATCGACGGTTTGCTTGGCGAAGTCGATGGTCGACTCGCCGTCGAGGGTCGGCTCGACGATTGCGATTGTGTGTTCTTGGGAAGTCATTTCATTCTCCTTCATGTCTGATCTAGATAGTCTTGGGGTGACCACGGAATCGTTCCGATGAGATCCCACAGATACTCATCGTCGACCGGGTCACCCGTAAGGAGTAGGCGGTAGTAGAACGGTCCGAGGATGTGGTCGAGGATGACCTCGACCTCGTCGTCGGTTGTTGTTGACTCGGCGATACGGCGCACGAGGTCGGCAGGGATTGCCCGGCGTTCCCGCCAGAACTGTTGGAAGCCCTCGGCCAGCCGTTCGTTGCGGGCTGACTCGCCGACGACGCCGGCAATAATGGGGCCAAGCGCAGTATCCACATTGACCTTGCGGATGTGTTGGAGAAAGACGAACAGCGCATATCGAGGATCATCGAGCTCAGGGGCCGGGACATTCTGCTCGGACATAACCTTGAGCAGCCGCAGCACGAGCTCTTCCTTTGACCTCCAGCGGCGATACAACGTGTCCTTGCCGACCCCGGCTTTGCGGGCGATGGCGTCCATCGACGTTCCGGTATATCCCTTCTGCCCCAGCACATATCGGGCTGCATCAAGGATTGCCCGGTCAACGGCCGGATCGCGAGGTCTGCCGCGCTTCATGGTGCTTGTCTTGTTCATCACCTCATTACAATACCATACGGTCCCGTATGGTTATAGCGCTATGTGCGGAAATTGCGGCATGGTCGCTGTCACCGGATACCATGTATATGCAGGTTCGTGGAATTGCGCAATCGATCACAACCGCCGACGATGATGCCCGTTCAGTTTGAACGACGACGGCCGACAGAGTCCCAGACGCCTCTAGCTTCCCCATTTGCACCTCCAGGAGATCGACATGCTCAGAACGCCACAGCGAGCGAAAAGCCTCGCCGTACTCACCAGCGGTGGTGATGCTGCCGGGATGAACGCCGCCGTCCGGGCCGTGGTGCGGGCCGGCCTTGATGCCAACCTGGATGTGTACACGGTGTACGAAGGTTTTCAGGGCCTCGTCGATGGCGGCGAGAGAATTCGCAAGGCAACATCAGAGTCGGTCGGCGGCATCCTCCATCAGGGCGGGACCGTCCTCGGCACTGCTCGTTGCGACGAGTTCCGGACCCATGAGGGACGTCGCAAGGCAGCCCGCAATCTTGTCGAACTTGGCGTCGACGCCCTCGTTGTCATCGGTGGCGATGGGAGCTTGACCGGCGCCAACCTGTTCAAGCAGGAGTGGCGCGGCCATCTCAAAGACATGGTCGAAGCCGGCGAGATCGACAAGGAGATGGCTGAGGCCCACAAGCGCCTCACCCTCGTCGGAATGGTCGGGTCCATCGACAACGACATGTTCGGGACAGACATGACCATCGGTGCCGATACGGCGCTGCACCGCATCACCGAAGCAATAGACGCCATTCACAGCACCGCCTCGAGCCACCAGCGTGCCTTCGTCATCGAAGTGATGGGACGCAACTGCGGATATCTGGCGCTGATGAGCGCCGTTGCTGCCGGCGCCAACTGGGTGCTCATCCCCGAGAGTCCGCCTGAGGAGGACCAGTGGGAAGAGTCGATGATGAACGCCCTCAGCGCGGGACGCTCGGTCGGTCGTCGGCTCAACATCGTCATCGTTGCGGAGGGTGCACAGGACAAGCACGGCAATCCGATTACCGCACAGTACGTCGCCGACACTCTCAAGGATCGTCTTGGGGAGGACACCAGGGTCACCAGCCTGGGTCATGTACAGCGTGGCGGCGCTCCCAGCGCTTTTGACCGCTATCTGAGCACGGTGCTCGGCTATGCGGCAGTGGAACAGATCGTCACCTCGCCCGCCGCTGAGGCACAACTCATCGGGCTCAAGGAACACCAGATCATCAGTTCGCCGCTCATGGAGTGTGTCGAGCAGACCCGTGCGGTCGCCGATCGGATAGCCGAACGCGACTACGAAACCGCGATGGAGATGCGGGGCGGCAGCTTTGGTGACTCGTTCCGGATGATCAAGACAATGGTGCGCGCCAAGCCGCATCCTCCCGATCCAGGGCAGCGACGTCTGCGCCTCGGCATACTGCATGCCGGTGGCCCCGCTCCGGGGATGAACCCGGCCGTTCGTGTTGCGGTGAGAGTCGGAATCGACAAGGGCCACCAGATGTATGGAATCCGCAACGGTTTCCGTGGTCTCGAAGCCGGCCACATCGAAGAGATGGACTGGATGAGCGTCAACGGCTGGGCATCGCGTGGCGGTGCCGAGCTCGGAACCAGCCGCCACAAACCACGGGGCGACCACTTCGCCATGATCGCCGCAAGCATCGAGAAGTATCAGCTTGATGGTCTGCTGATGATCGGCGGCTGGGCCGGCTACCTCATCGCAAACGAGATGCGCGCGCACACGGATGAGTTCCCAGCGCTCAGCATTCCGGTGGTCTGTCTTCCCGCCGCGATCAACAACGACCTGCCCGGCACTGAGCTAGCAATTGGTGCCGACACGGCGCTCAACAACATCGTTGCCGACGTTGACAAGATCAAGCAGTCCGCCGTCGCCTCCGGCCGATGTTTCGTTGTCGAGGTGATGGGCCGCGACTGTGGCTATCTCGCCCTAATGAGCGGTCTCGCAACCGGAGCCGAACGGGTGTATCTCCCCGAAGAGGGCATCTCGCTACGCGACCTCGAGGCCGATGTCAGCAGCCTCAAGGAGGGCTTTCGTCGCGGTAAGCGCCTCGGGCTGGTCATCACCAGCGAGAATGCCGACCCGGTGTACGACAGCGGGTTCATCAAGCAGCTGTTCGAGCGAGAGAGCGAAGGACTCTTCAGCGTTCGGCAGTCGATCCTTGGTCATATTCAGCAGGGTGGCGATCCGTCGCCTTTCGACCGGATCCAATCGACCCGGTTTGCTTCAAAGTCTCTCAACTACCTCATCGATCAGGCGTCGAGTAATGATCCGCAGAGTGCCTTCATGGGTTTGCAGCACGGGAAGATCCGGTTCACCCCGCTCACCGAGTTCCCCGATCTCATCGAGCCGGATGCGCACCGCCCGAAGGATCAGGCGTGGCTGTCGTTGATGCCGCTGGCCAAGGTCATGGGTCGTCCTGGAGTGCCTGCGCTCTAGAGCTCATCGTCGTGATCTGCCAGAAGTAGTACAACGGTTTTGTGGTGTACGGCATTGAACAGGTGAGATGAGAGGCGTGGTTATCACCGACAGGGCTGTCTACGAATCCCTCGCACCCGGGTTGATGCGATTCGCAACGGCTCTGGTGGGGCCCGATGACGCGGCTGATGTTGTGTCTGCGGTCGTAGTGCGTGTGCTCGCCAAGCGACCGCTCTCATCGATCGAGAAGCCGGAGGCATACCTGATGCAGGCCGTCATGAACGAAGTTCGTCAGCTTCACCGTGGTCGGAGTCGGTATCGAGCCGCAGTTGTGCGGGTCGGGCCGGGGCCGGACGCTCGGGATCCGGCCGAAATCGCCCGCACCGACCTGACCGATGCGGTTATGGCCTTGCCGCCGCAGCAGCGGGCGGCGGCCTACCTGGTCTACTGGTGTGACTACACCGCGGCAGAGGCTGCCGAGCTGATGGGCTGGAGCGATGGCACCGTCCGGCGTTATCTACACATTGTGAGAGGCAAGCTCGGGAGGTTCACTGATGAGTGAGGATCGCGACACCAGAGCGGCGCTCGTCGAAGGGCTCGAGCCTGTGGTGAGTGCAACGCCGCCCGTCCCCGAGTGGGAATCGCTGCAATTCGAAGCGCTTTCACCTTCGGGCCGGATAACCCAATGGTGGGTGGCGGCGGCAGTCGCGGCCGTTGTCCTGGTTGTCGGCGCGGGGTCGTTTCTTGTTGGCGGCCGTTTGGGCGGTGACACGGACGAATCCTGTACTGGTAGCGTTGTCGTCTTGCCGGGTAGTAGCGAGACCACGACCGCTCCGGCCGCAGTCGTGGGATCCGTCGAAGGCCGTTGGATTCTTGAATCGTGGTCCGAGGGTGGCCGCCGCGTGGGAGTCGAGGTCGGTGAGAACACCCTCCTCGAACCATGGATCGAGTTCACCTCAACCTTTGTGGGCGAGCGGGATTCGTTCGTCAGCGCCGATGGCATGGGCACCGCGGGGATCTATGTCGGTCACACCGGCTGCGACTTGATTAGAGAGGCAGGGTATGAGTACTCGGCTGGCTTCCTCGTCATTGAAGCATCGGGATTGGAATCGGAGGGGTGCGACGCCGACGCAACCGAGCAGGGTCTTGACGCGGCCGAGAACGTCCTGCTGACCATGCTGTCGAGGACTGACGGGATGGAGATCATTCTGGGCGATGAGCGGATGGAATGGTACGGCAGCTACACCGGAGTCAGCGCATACCCGCTCGTCTTCCGCCGCGACGGGTCGACGTCCGCAGATGAAAACGACGGTACGTCCACCACGACAACCCTCGCACCCGAAGAGGGACTGGCGATGCGGGTTTACGAAGTTGACGGCATTGAGGTTGTGACACCGAGCGTTCTCAATGACCTCCCCGAGCAGGCGACTCGCGTGGAGTTCCACACGGCGGTGATCGATTCGGGCAACGGCCCAGAGCTATGTATCGGTGGTGTTCTGGACTCGCTGCCCCCGCAATGCTCCGGCCCGGTGGCGGCAGGCCTCGACATGGATGGTTGGTCCGAGGAAGCGAACGGTGTCCGATGGGGAGAACGCAGCGTTCTGGTGACCTGGCCTCCCGTCGATGGCGTTGTGGAGGTAGTTGCAGCGAGCGAGTACGCGTCGCCGAATCTCGGCTACCCACCCGGGGATCTCCCCGAGGAGTGCGCGGGGATCGAGCTGCGGGCGGGGGCGGGTCCGGTCAACGAATACGCCCGAACGCTCGGTGATCGCAACGGTGACCTCTACATGACCAACGACGGCACCCTTGTGCTTCAGGTGGTCGACGATCCGGTGCCGCACCGTGAAGCGCTGGCGGAGCTGGGAGGAGCTTGTGTCATCGAAGTCGGGAGAAGCGGAACGGAGCAACGTGCCATCCAGGATGCCCTGCATCCGCTGCTGCGTGACATCCCCGAACTCCTGAGCACGTATTCATCGAGCACCGGACCGGGTGGCCGCGTGGATCTGTATCTCCCCGTCGCCGACCGAGCGACGGCACGTGCCATTGCCGCTCTCGTTGCTGACCCCACAGCGATCAGGATCATCGGCATGGGCATTCTTCAACCTTGACCCACAAGTGTTGCTATCCCGGTGATACCTGTTACTGTTGCGCCAGCCACACTGGGTGGAGGCCAGCGAATTACCTCGCTTCCCCGGTGATCAAACGGCAGCTTATTCTCACACGGTTGGACCGCCTCTTCGGCCGAAGCTCGAACCTCTAGGCGATCGTCGCCGCACGTTCAGCGAGACCGAACAATCCAACTACTTCCCCCACATCCTGGGCCAGGAGAGAAATCATGACGACTACGTTCGCCCAACTTGGGCTGCCCGAACCATTGGTTCGTGCCCTCAGCAAAAAAGACATCACCGAACCGTTCCCGGTTCAAGCCGCAACCATTCCCGACGCCCTCAAAGGTCGCGATGTGTCCGGCAAAGCACCGACCGGCTCTGGCAAGACCCTCGCTTTCGGCCTGCCACTACTGGCGAGAGTCGAGAAGGCGTACAAGAACAAGCCAAAGGCCTTGATCCTTGCGCCGACACGTGAGCTGGCAGAGCAGATCAAAAAGGAGCTCACCGCTCCTGCTAATGCCGTCAAGCGTTACGTCTTCGCCGTTTATGGCGGAGTCTCGTACGGTCCTCAGAAGCAGGCATTCCGGAAAGGTGTTGACGTTCTAGTCGCTACCCCCGGCAGGCTCGAGGACTTGATCGAGCAAGGAATTGTTGATCTCAGCGAGGCCAACATCGTCGTCGTTGACGAAGCCGATCGTATGGCCGACATGGGATTCCTGCCTTCGGTACGGAAGATCCTGAAGAGGACATCGAAGAATCGGCAAACGTTGCTGTACTCGGCGACCCTCGACGGAGATATCGCGATTCTGACTCGCGATTTCCAGCGCGATCCTGTCCGTCATGAGGCCGAGGGAGTTGAAGACGCAGCTATCGACGCTCGCCACCACTTCTGGCTCGTGGATCATCATGAGCGGGTTCAGCACACCGCCGACGTTGTCAATGAGGCCGGCCGCTCGATCGTGTTCACCAGAACCCGTCGCGGTGCTGATCGGCTCGCCAAGCAGTTGTCGAAGTCGGGTGTTACCGCGGTGGCCATGCACGGTGGCTTGTCGCAGAACCAGCGCAACCGAGCGCTGCGCTCATTCTCGTCCTACAACTCACAAGCGCTCGTAGCAACGGATGTCGCAGCCCGCGGCATACACGTTGACGCAGTCGAGTCGGTGATCCACTTTGATCCGCCGGCCGATCACAAGGACTATCTCCACCGCTCCGGGCGCACCGCCCGCGCTGGTGCCAGCGGGATGGTTGTGAGTCTTGTGACAGGTAACCAGAGGCGCGAGGTCGGCAGGATGCAGAGGGAGCTTGATCTCCAGGTTCCCATTGCCGCACCGCGGCTCTCGGAGCTCAAGCATGGTGGTCACAAGATCGGTGAGCCACGGCCGAAGTCGAGCCGCACCGAGCAGCCTTCATCGCGTCCGGCCAAGCACAGCAAGAAGCGTGAGCATGGCAAGACCGCTGCAAGCGCGCCGGGCAAAAGTGAAGGCCCCAACAGCATCTACGTCGCCAATCTGCCTTGGACTCACAGCGACGACGATCTCGAGGCGCTGTTCGCCAATCATGGCAAGGTCCATGCTGCAACGGTCATCGTCGATAGGCGGACGGGTCGCTCCAAGGGCTTCGGCTTCGTGGACATGCCGCAACGGTCGGCCCGGCGGGCGATCGATGCGCTGCACGGTCAAGAGCTCAACGGCCGCGACTTGACGGTCCGTTTCGCTCAGCCTCGCAAGTACGGGGCGTAAGAATCCCAGACTTCCCGGCTGAGTTCTGTAGAGCAGATTTCAAACCTGCCGCTGGGCGGCAGCCGGGGACCGACAATCAATAGAACTCGATGGGTCAGAGTTCGATTCAGTCGAACTCCAACCTATCCGATAAAAACAGGCACTCACTACCTCGCCACACATGGCAGCCTCGTGAGCCTGAGAAGAAGAAAATGAAAGGGGTGCCGAATGTCGGCACGAACAATTGAGCGCATAGCCGCTCCCAACCTAAACCACCTCCGGCGTGGAGCTACTTACCTCGCCACCACCCACGACGGCGACGACACCGTCGGTGAGTTCATCGGCATGGAGGCCATGTACGGAGAGCGCTCCGTGATGCTCCGCAACGATCTAGGTACCACCTCGATCAGTCGCACTCACATCTCGTCGATCGAGCTCGCCGCCTAGCCGGTATCGTTCGCTCCATCGAGCGAAAGGATGTCAATGCCCGAGCGTTGCATCTTCTGCGACATCATCGCGGGGAACGCCGAAGCAAGCTTCGTCTACGAAGATGAGCTCGTCGTGTCGTTCCTTGACATAAGTCCGGTCACGGCGGGCCATCTGCTCGTGGTACCCCGCGAACACATGCCACACCTGGCCGACATCACCGAAGACGTTGGCGCCCGCATGTTCAGCGTGGCGCTGCGGCTGGCGGCAGCGTTACGCGAGAGCGGGCTGCCGTGTGAGGGGATCAATCTCTTCCATGCCGATGGGGAGGTTGCGTTTCAAGAGGTGTTCCACTCGCACCTGCACGTGATTCCGCGGTACACCGGGGATTCCTTCAAGGTGAGCGTGCACCGGCAGAGCTCACCGGCGCGAGATGAGCTGGAAACACACGCCACCCTTATCAGTCGGGCGATTGGCTGACTAGTTAACCATTCCGAGTGACTAATCAAAGAAAACTCGAAGTAACTACTTATCCATAGTTCGGTTCGGTCGACAGCGCATCGGTACGCCAAGGAAGGCACACTGATATGCAGTCATGGATGGCACTGCTCGTAGCAGGAATGCTCATAGGCCCCGTAGTTGGACCGACAGCCGCGTTCGCCGAATCTCCCACCGTTTCCGCTGAAGTCGATGCAGTCGTCGACGCCGCGTATGAATCCTGGAACAGCTCCCTCGGGGTCCGCCAGGGATGCTCGGCCGGAGTCTCCATCGTCTTTGCCCCGGTCGACGGGCGCCGTGGCGAATACCGCACCAGGACCGGTGAGGTTGTCATCGACCCGAACGACTCGATCACCGGGATGGGCTCGATCGTGGTCCACGAACTGGCCCACCACACGTTCCTGGCCTGCGGTGCATTCGCCGACACCGATTTCACTGCAGCGTTCTATTCATCACAAGACTTGCCGGAGGGCCGTGACTGGTTCGACTACGCAGCCGGCTGGTCGGCCACCCCAGCAGAGCACTTCGCCGAAGCCATGGCCATCACCATCTATGGCTCAGGTGAAGGCGGCGTTGCCGTGAGCTCGGAGACGACCGCACTCGTCGCGAGGTGGCTGGCCGGCGCACCCAGCACGCCTCCGGCAGTTTCACAAGATCCCACTCCGTACTCTTCCGCGACTGGCCTCCCGGAAGAGAGCGGAGTCGCGGACGGCGGCGGGCACCTTCCCGTCGAATCCGAGCCCGCTCCGCCGCCGGAGCCGACAGCGTTGGTTCGCAGCGCCGTTGAGTTGGCAGCCAGAGCATCGGTCAGCGTGTTCTCTCTTACCAATGGACGGGTCTTCGGACCCCTCTAGACCGATGTGAAGGTACAACGGCTGCGGCCGGTGACATGCCATGTCACCGGCCGTTGTCACGTCTCCGTCTCGTTCCTGCGTGGATGTGTCCAATATCTCGTACCCAGATACGCAAGAACCGTAGGGACACGGCTCAGGTCGGTGGGGTGAACTCCCTGGCGAGGTCGGAGACGACTTCGTAGTTGGGGAGGGCAGTAAGAATGGATGGTGGGGCGAGGACCTTGCGGTCCCTGGAACCTCCACCAAGGATGATGCGCTCTCGTTGCACCACCCGTTCGTCGATCCATATGGGAAGATCGTCGGGTAGGCCAAACGGGGTTACTCCACCGATGGTCATCCCCGTCACTGCGGCGGTTTCGTCACCCGAGGCAAACGAGGTGCGTCTGATCCCGAGCTTCTTCTTGACCCTGCCGTTGACATCGAGCCTCGTGTTGGCCAGCACCACACAGGCGACATAGGTTCTCGGATCGGACTTGCCGACAACCAGGATTGTATTGGCCGAGTCCTCGAGTTCGTACCCGTACGCAGCGCAGAACTCTGCGGTGTCTGCAAGCGCTGGATCGCAGGGAATCATCTCGAAGTCGACGTCGAGCCTCTCGACAGCCTCGAGGATCGTGTCGCCGCTCACACGCGGTCCAGTGCCTGTTCGAGGTCCTCGATGAGATCTTCAGCATCCTCCATGCCGACCGAGATACGAACCAGTCCGTCGGTGATGCCCACCTTCAGCCGCTCCTCCGGTTCGATGGCGGCGTGGGTCATCGTGACCGGGTGCGTTATGAGGGACTCAACAGATCCAAGGTTTTCGGCGAGTGTCCACAGCTCCACCAAGCCCATCAGCTTCTTGCCTGCCTCGACGCCGCCCTCGACCTCGAACCAGCCCATCGCCCCAAAGCCCGACGCCTGTTTCTTGGCGAGTTCGTGTTGCGGGAACGACTCGAGTCCCGGGTAGGCGACCTTCAAGACCTTTGGGTGTCCCTCGAGGAAGCGAGCAACCTTCATGGCGTTGTCGGACTGGCGATCGAGACGCTCCGACAGCGTCTTTGTTCCTTGCATGGTCAGCCACGCAACCTGCGGCGACATCGTGGTACCTGTCGAGTTCTGAATGAACTTGATGCGCTCGTGCAACTCCTCGCTCCGCGAAACGACCGCACCGCCGACGGTGGCGTTGTGGCCGTCGAAGTACTTGGTCGTGGAATGCACGATGAGGTCGGCTCCCAGCTCAAACGGCCGTTGGTAATACGGCGTCAGGAACGTGTTGTCGACACAGTGCGGGACACCGTGAGCGGTGGCGATCTCCGATACCGCTGCGATGTCGGTGAGCTTGAGGGTGGGATTGGCCGGTGTCTCGGTGAAGATCAGCCTGGTGGTATCGCGGATGGCCGCGGCGACGTTATCTGCGTTGGATGTGTCGACAAAATCGTATTCGATCCCGAACCTGCTGTAGACCTGTGTGGCAAGTCGGTACGTACCGCCGTATACGACGTCCGAGAAGACCACATGGTCACCTGCGTTGAGCATCGCCAGCATCACCGCATTGGTCGCGGCCATCCCGGTGCCGAATGCGGCAGCATCGGCGCCGGCCTCGAGCGTGGCGACCTTGATCTCGAGCGCACGTACCGTCGGGTTTCCGGAGCGCGAGTAAGAGTACCCGGTTGCCATGTACTCATCAACGGATG
>CBDUNF010000109.1:0-11419 GCA_965368515.1 uncultured bacterium | reverse complement strand
TCCTGCGAGTCGAGGGCCGCTATGCCGCGTTCCGCAGCGGCGATCCGGCAGATGGCGCTCCGCGATACTGCATAGTGGACGGCAACCGTGTCGAGGGCCTCGATGATGTCCAGTGGGCGGATTGGGATGCAGGCGGCGCGCTCATTCTCGCCACAACGGCCGGCTTGCTGCGCCGACTCGAGCCGCCGAACGGGAACGTCATTGAGGTTGCCGATCTCAGCCGGATGAGCCCAGATCCCAAGCCGGCGCCGCAGTGGGCGGCCGAGTTCTAGATCGTGTCCCGGGCCAGCCGTTCCAGCAACCGCGCCCCGTCTAGAACCGCCACGTACGGCAGCACATCCTCGACGTTGCGCAGCACGTACTCGGTTAGCTGTTCCCGAACCACCGAATGGAGTTCTTCCTCGGTCCACGGCTTCGAGATGTAGTGGTCGAGGTCGGCCTCGTTGATGGCACGGATGGTGTCTTCATGCCCGGCCTGGCCGGTCAGTAGAACCTTGCGGGCCTGAGCAGTGTCCGGTTGCCCGTGTAACTCGATGAGAAAGTCGGTGCCCTGCATCCCGGGCAGCCGGTGGTCGGCGATAACGAGGGCGATGGCATCGTCGGCTGCGACTACCTCCGCAACGACCTGTCGGGCGTCATCGGCATCCTCGGCCATCTCGACAAGGAACGCCGGCTCGAATACCTCGAGGTCGCGGACGACGGCGTCACGCACCTCGTCCTCGTCCTCGATACACAGAATGACCAGTCGGCTCATTTCACCTCTCCTGACGGGGGGAGCAGAACTGCGAAACATGTCCGACCTGTCTCCGACTCCACCGTGATTGAGCCATTGTGCCTCACCACGATGTCCTTCACGATCTGCAGCCCCAGCCCCAGGCCAAATTCGACCCGACCGGCCTTTGTCGTGAATGCCGGTTCAAAGATGCGCTCCAGGTTCTCCGCCGGGATACCGTGCCCGTTGTCGGTGATACGGACCTGGACCTCGCCGTCGCTGGTCGGACTGACCGCAATCGATAGGCGTGGTTCAGTTTCGTCCATGGCTTGAATGGCGTTGGTTATGAGGTTGGTCCAAACCTGGTTCAGGTCGCCCGGGAACCCGGTAATCATTGGTACATCGTCTGCGTAGTTCGTGTCGACTTTCACCTGGCCCAACTCGTGACCCAGCAGCAATAGGGTCTCTTCGATCCCTTTGCGGACATCGAATTCCTCCACTACCTCGGTGTTGCCTCGCACATACGAGCGCACCGATCCGACCAAACGCACAATCCGATCCGCGGCGGCGTCCACGTTGCGGAGGGAGGTGCCGATGCGGTGGAACCTTTCCATGCGATCGAGCTGGGCCTGCGGGTCGGGGCTGGCAGCAAGGCGACGTTCGTACTCTTCCCTGGTGGTGATCCCCAGCTGCACCAACCGTTTGGCCAGGCGTCTGTCACCAATGGCCGCGGCGAGCTCGTTGCGTTGCTGGCGTTGCACCCGGGTGGAAACGGGATCTCGCTCCCTGGCGGTCCGCACCGCGTCGACAAACACCTCTCCTCCGGGCGTGCCTGCGGTCAATGCTTCGATGTCTTGTGCGAGAAAGTCCGCCGCTCGGCTCACTACGGCAGCCGGATTGTTCAGTTCGTGCCCGACACCAGCCGCAAGCTGACCCAGCGTTGCCATCTTCTCAGACTCGATCAGTCGTGCCTGGGTGCGGTTGAGTCGGTCGATCGTTGCGGCGAGTTCGTCGCGCTCGCTTTCGAGGTCCCTGGCCAGATTGTCGACGATCATGCGGAGTTCGATGGACCGCTGGTTGCGGCGTGCCATTGCTCGCAGCAGCACCGTTACCAGGTGAATGGCGAGCGTCGGACTGTGGCGCAGCGCATCGTCCAGCTGTTCGAGCGTCAACGCGATGAACGTTGTGTCTTCGATGGCGTCGACGTTGAAGAAAGCCTTGGTTTCCGAAAGGGCAATTGCATTGAGCCCGATGACCCTGCCGGCGGTGCGGGCATGGAAGCCGAGGGTTCGATCATCGAAGTCGAGAGTCAGATGGACCCGACCATCGACCACCACCCGGATACCATCGACCGGATCCCCGGCCGTGAGGATCCGCGTGCCTGCCGGTACCGTCGTTCTCTCCGGGTTGTCGAGCGCGCGATCGATCTCCGCGATCATCTCCGACTCGACCTCGTCGTCCGAGAGAGATCGATCGTCCAGGAAAGAACGCTGGAGGCGAGCGAGCCGCTGGGTGGCCTGATGGGCCCGCTCCTCGACCGCGACGAACGCCTTCGACAGGAGATCGACATCGACAACCTCGGCTACTTCATCGACATCCTGGGGAGCCTCTTCGATGAAGTACTCGGTCACGAGACGAGACACGAGCGACTTCAGTTGAGACTTCGTCCACGGCACGCCCAGTACGCCATCGAGAGTGTCGTCGTCCGCCGTGTGCCCTTCCGAGATGAGAACCCTTCTGATGCTCTCGTGATCCGGATGTCGGCTGAATGCTCGCAGTGCGGTCATGCCTTTGGCGTCACTCAGAAACTCATCGACAAACACCACGGGGATCATCGCTCCAACGTCGAGCGCAGTGTTCATGGCCTGGGTCAGTTCGAGCGAAGTGGCCACGGTCTGCACTGTGAACGCGCCTTCGGCCAGGTCCACGAGGTCGGCTTCGAGTTCGGCGCGAGTGGTCCGGTCGCTCGAGGCGCAGAACACGATATCGACAATGGTGTGCTCGGAGTTCATGCGACTCCCAGGGCCGACCACAGCAATGGCGAGATGAACAGATAGATGATGACTCCGATGACTCCAATGATGATCCCGGTCTTTGCCATGTCACCGGTCTTGATCAGACCGGAGCTGTAGGCGATCGCGTTGGTGGGCGTTGAGATGGGCAGCGCCATCGCCAGCGATGCGCCGATGGCGATCATGAAGCCAACGATCAGCGGGTCGACATCCACCGTGCCGGACATCGCTAACGAGACTCCAAGCGGGATGAGCAGGTTGGCGCTGGCGCTATTGGACATGACAGTCGACAACAGGAGTGCTGCTGTGGCGAACACGCCGATGATTACCGTCGCCCCGAAGGACTCCCATGAGATGAGACCGATGACCCATTCGTCGAGTCCGGAGTCCACAATGCCGCGGCCAAGCGCGATACCGCCGGCGATGAGCCAAAGAACATGCCACTGCACGCTCTGGAGATCTTTCTCCTTGAGGACGCCGGTCACTAGTAGGACGACCACGGGGATGAAGCCGATGATGCTCGAGGTGACTCCATGGAACGACTCGGTCATCCACAGCAAGACGGTGATGATGAAGACGGCGTAGAAGATGCGGGCTTCTCTGGATCGATCGAACTCGCCCTCGATCTTCATGTCGATCGATGACGTGTCCGATGGAAACATGCGGCGGAGCAGCCACCAGGCGATGAATATCAGGCCGATGACGCCGGGCAACGCCATCACCATCCACTTGCCGAAGCTGATCGACAAACCGGAGGCGGCTAGTTGCCCGATGGCGATGGCGTTTGGTGGTGTCCCGACCGGGGTACCCATCCCGCCGATGTTGGCGGCGAACGGAATGGCGAGCACCATGGCCACCCGCAGTCGATCCTCGTCGGGGAGGGCGGCGACCACCGGCAACACCACAGCCATCATCGTGGCGGTGGTCGCGACGTTTGACATGAACATCGAGAACGTCGCCGTAATCAGCATCAGCCCCAACATGATCCGAGAGGGCGTGGTCCCAAACGGGCGAAGCAACAGCCTGCCCATCGCCTTGTCGAGTTTGAAGCGTGACGAACCCATCGCCAAGAAGAAGCCGCCGAGGACCAGCAGTAGCACCGGATCGGCAAGGGCCGCGTAGTAGTCACGAAACGCTCGCGGGGTGTAGTCAGCAGAAAGACCGACGATGGCCTGGTCGCTGATCATCACTATCTCCAACATGATGATCAGGACCGCCGTGGAGAACAGGGGTATTGGCTCGGTGACCCACAACACGATGGCGACAAGGAAGATCGCAAACATCCGGTGGCCGGCGGGGGACAGCCCCTCGAATTCGAAGATCAACGGTACGACAAACGCCACGGAGGCGACCGCAAGCCAGATCGCTCGCATCGGGAGTTGACGCTGCCGCCGCTTCGATTTTGTCGTGGTCATGGTGGCCTGCTCGAGGTAGTGACCCGACCGCTTCGGTCGCAGAGGCCAGCCTAGAGCTGGTGTCGCAGATCCAGGTCATTGGCTCCTGAATCTGGGATTAGGCCTGGCCTAATCGGTGCCTAACCGGCCGCTAATCCCCCTCCGTGACGTTGGGGGCATGTCACATACGACCACGACAGCAGCCCTCCTCGTATCGCTCGCATCGATCGTTGTTGCCCTTCGGATCGATGTGGCGTCAACTGGCGAGATCGGCGCCGATTTCGATACGCCCACACAGACGTCGACCACATCAGCGTCGATCCGCCAGGATCCATTCATCATGCAAGAAGAGATAGCGGCGACTGTGATCCATACAGACGCGGAGGAGCAGTTGCGGACTATCGAGTGGGCGCTGGACCGCTACGAACAGGCAGGTCTCGAACTGCCTGTCCTAGAGGTCCATGCGTACGATCACCCGGCCGCTTGCGGTGGCAAGAACGGTTTCTTCTCCGCAACCGACGACGACGAGTATCAGGTCCACTGGTGTGGCAACGATTTCACAATCCTCCACGAGTTGGCCCATGCCTGGGCCGAGCATGCCCTGGGCGAGGTGGCCAGAACGGCATTCCTCACGATCGCAGATGCTGATGAGTGGGTAAGTGATGACTGGCGACTCTGTGGGAGCGAGCACTCAGCCAACGTCATTGCCTGGGGTCTCATGGACACCCGAATCAACCAGACGCGGACACGCCCATACGACCACGCCAGCATGCTGGAGGCCTATTCGGCGCTCACCGGTGGTGGCGAACCGCTATGGACCAACGAGTAGGCCGCCGATCTCCCGTTTCTGCGTATCTGGGTACGAATTACTGGGCGGATCTACGCAAGAACTGGAGGTGGACCAATTTCGCACAGTGACGG
Source organism: uncultured bacterium (assembly GCA_965368515.1). GTDB lineage: Bacteria > Actinomycetota > Acidimicrobiia > Spongiisociales > UBA5794 > JAAETI01. The sequence continues at coordinate 6,380 of CBDUNF010000109.1, read as the reverse complement.
GGCTCTCCGTAGAGTCGGGACACGGCGAGCGGAGGAAGAAACGTGGAACTCAAGAGCTACAGCGGCGAAGCGCCTTTCCCTTTTGGAACGCTGACGGTGCGGGATATGACGCCGGACACCTTTACCCAGCTCTCGATGGGTGTTGTCGAAGTTCCCATCGGCGGCGAGCATCCACCCTTCGCTGAGCAGCGAAATGAGAAGATCTACGTTGGGCTGCGGGGCGAGGTTCAATTCACCTGCGAGGGCGAGACCGCTCTCGTCGGCCCTGGCGACGTTTTGGTCTTCAAGGGTGGCGAGCAGTATTCGTATCACAACGGTGGCTACGAGCCCGGGCAACTTCTCGTCCTGCAGCGACCCAATCGGGAGCGCGACACGGCCTAGGCGGCGAACACGTATCGATAGGTGGCTGTCCAGTGGAATGCCGATGCGGCCACAACGAATACGTGAAACAGTTCATGGGCGGAGAAGACCCGTGGCCACAGGCGGGGCCAGCGGGTGACCTTGAACACCATGCCCGCCGTGTAGAGCAGCCCGCCGATCGCCATCAGCACGACCGCGCCCGTCCCGACGCGGCCGGCCAACGGGAACATGATCGGTACCGACAGCCAGCCCAGAATCAGCATCAAGCTGAACGAGAACACGTGTTTCTCCATCGAGGAGAAGACACGGTTGAGGATGCCGACCAGGGCGATGCCCCAGGCGGCGGCCAGCGCCACCCAACGCCAGGGTCCATCCAGGACGACTACAGCGATCGGCGTGTAGCTAGCCGCGATAAGGACGAAGATCATCGAGTGGTCAAGCCGCTGCATGCGCAGCTTCCATGCGTCCCGCCACGGAACCGAGTGGTACAGAGAACTTGTCGTGAAGAGGCCGAGCAGGCCGATGCCAAAGACGATGCCGGCGATGCGCTCCGGCCATGTTGGTGCCCGCATGATGAGGAATACTGTGCCGACCATAGAAGCAACGGCGGCGGTGCCGTGAAGAAAGCCGCGCACGGGGTTCTGCATCTTTCCCAGTGTCCAGCGGCGGAAGTTGTCGTTGAGGTTCATAGCGAGGGAGGCTAACGCACCTCGCCCGCAAGCGGTAGCGGCCATACTCAAGGGTATGGATAGCCCGAAGACACCTCCAGGCCTCGACATCAACTGGACGCCGGCTGCTGTTGCGGACGCTGCCGCACTCGCAGAGTTGTTCAACGAGATCGCCGCGGCGGATGATCTACCGGAACGGCTCAGTCCCAGTTCCATGGAGCATGAGCTCAGCTCGTATTACATGCCCCTCGGGGAGAAGACGATTGTTGGGCGAGATGATTCCGGGGCAGTTGTGGGGTACGCCACGGCCTACACCCGAGTCGCCGCGGCCAAGGAGATGCGAGCGTACGTCAATATCTATGTGCGCCCTTCGTGGCGAGATCGTGGCGTTGAAGAATCGATGCTGGACTGGGCAATCGCTGCAGGCGAGGCAGCTCTTCGCCAGATTCCCGCGGAGAAACGATTCGTCTGTGGCTGGTTGTACAAGAAGCAGGACGACGCTGCTGCCCGCTTCGCCGATCGAGGGTTCGCTCCGGTGCGCCATTGGTGGGAAATGGAGCGTCCCCTGTCTGCTGCCATCGTGATCCCCGCCGCGAGCGGATTCGTGGTCACTCCCTGGACTGAGGAACATGATGAACCGGCTCGTCTCGTTTACAACGCAGCGTTTGCCGATCACTGGGGTTCCACACCGTTGGATCAGGAGAGTTGGGCGAAGCAAGTCATCGCCAGTCCGAACTTCCGACGAAGCTTCTCCTTCGTAGCGATAGGGGATGGGCAGGTCGTCGGGTACTCGGCCTGTGAGGAGTATCCCGAGGACTGGGAGGCAGCGGGGCAGCGCGAGGCTTGGATTGCCGGACTAGGCGTGATCCGGCAATGGCGCAAGAAAGGCATGGCGAGCGTGATGCTGGCAAGGTCGATGTCTGCGATGCTTGATGCCGGGGCCGAAGCCGCAATGATCGGTGTGGATGCTGCCAGCCCGAGCGGTGCGCAACACCTCTATCGGGATGTCGGCTTTGTCACCAAGACGACGGGCACGACCTGGCAACTCGAAGTCGACTAGCTCTGCCCCCGCAACCCAAGATCGGGCGTAGACTCCGAGCGTCGTGAATTTGAACCAGTCCAAGAGAATTCTCAAGAAGCCGCTCTACCGCGTGTACGAGTCGCGCATCTTGAAGTTCCTCGAACGTGACAAGCTCCCCAAACACATAGGGGTGATTCACGACGGACACCGGCGCTATGCCCGCGCCGAACGCCTGCCCGACTATGCAGCCAGTTATCGCGAGGGGATGAAGAAGTTCGTCGAGTTCCTCGGTTGGGCCGACGAACTCGAGATTCATGCCGTCACCTGCTGGCTGCTGTCGACAGAGAATCTGTCCCGTCCCGCTGAAGAGCTCGAGCCCTACTACGACGTGCTCATCGACCTCTTCGATTCGATCCCGGACAAGGTCAAGGGCCACGACGTCGCCGTTCGGTTCGTCGGAAGCCTCGATCTGTTGCCGCAACGACTGTCCGACGCAGCCAAACGGCTCGAGGCGTCATGCCGCGAGGGCAGCAGGCATGTCACCATCGCGTTGGCTTACGGTGGCCGGCAGGAGATCGTCGATGCTGCGCGCGAGCTGGTGCGCAAACTGGCCGACGACGGTGTTGCCGCGACCGACATGGCCGATCACATCGACGCGGCGGCTCTCGGTTCCTTCATGTATACGGCGGATCTTCCCGACCCCGACCTGGTGATACGAACCAGCGGCGAGACACGTCTGTCCGGGTTCCTGCTCTGGCAGGCGGCCTATGCCGAGTTCTCCTTTGTCGACGTGTATTGGCCGGAGTTCCGCAGGGTCGACTTCCTACGTGCGTGTCGTGACTTCACGCACAGCACCCGGCGGTACGGGAAGTGAAGGAAGTGGAGTGCTGATGGTTGCTCGTCGTTCTTCTCGTGAAGAGACCCGTAACGCGTTGTTCGATGCTGCTCTCGAAGCGTTTGCCCAGCATGGTTTCCGAGACACGACTCACGCCGACATTGCGGCCGCGGTCGGCATCGGTCGCACCACCTTCTACGAGTACTTCGAGAGCACTGAGGATCTATTGGTGCAGCTCGTCGAGGAGCGCATGCCGGTGGTCGTCGCCGAGATCGTCGACAGCACCCCGCGCGACGCTTCTCCAGTCACTCGCATGCGCGAGCTCGGTATGCGCACGGTGGAGTTCGTTGGTTTGGACCACCTGGGCTTGATCCTGCATACAGAATCCATGCAGCTCTCAGACGGAGCGCAGCAGCGGGTTGCCGCGGCCCATGCCGGTTTGGTCGGTGCGTTCGCCGAGGTGTTCACCGCTGGTGTGGCTGCGGGGCATTTTCACGATCTTCCGGTAAGGGTCGCCGGACAACTGATGTTTCAGACGGTGATGGGCGCCGGTCGATCGATCATGGACAGCGCCGACCCCAAGGGCCAGGTCTACGAGATTGCCGAGATCGCCATCGACTTCCTAATCCGCGGCTTGTCCACGTAGGAGCGCGGCTTCGGCAGTTGCACCTTCACCAGCACAGGTTGCACGCTGCGGATCGTCCCGCCTCGTCTCTTCTCGGCCAGGCAAGCCCATCGCCACCTACCAATCTCTGGAAGAAACAATGATGTTGTGGAGTGTTTAGTTCCCCGTCGCGTTGCCGATATGGATATTGACCGTGTGGGGTCGGAAAACTGAACAGCTCTAGGTGGTGTACATATGACGCTTGCGTCTTTGTTCCGCACGCGATCGGTGCGTGTGGTTTCTGCGTTCCTCGTTCTCATGGGAGCGCTGGTATTGGTTCCGGGTGGCGAGACTGCTGATGCAGCCGGCGATCCGAACGTCTCGATGTCGAAGTCGGCGCCGGTGCGCGCCCTCGCCGGCGATCCGGCGATCCCGATCACTCTTACGGCCACCAATAGCTCCGGCACCGATGGATTCAACCTGACCTTCGTCGATGTTCTTCAACCGGGCGTGAGCTTTGTCTCCAGCGATCCTGCCCCGTCCCAGATCCTCTCCAACACCCCACATGCCGGAGAGACGACGCTGGTATGGCGCAACATCGCCGATCTCCAGGCAGGGGTCACCCAGTCGTTGACGTACACCATCGATGCGGGCACCCTCCCCGTCGGGAGTACCATCACCAATTCGCCTGCGGGTCACACCCATCTCGCCAGCGCTCACGTCAATCGGGATCCCCGCGTTGTTCCCACCTACAACACAGCAACCGATGTTGTCGACAACTCTGATGGCTACGATTCGTCAGGGGCATCGACCTCGCTGGTCGCATTCATCCTCGAGAAGACCGAGCCCAACGCAGAAGGCGAGTTGCTCCGCGGTCTGCACGATCACCAGACGGTCTACACATTCGAAATCCGCAACAACCACCTTGCGGCCACCAACGATTTCGCCATCGAGGATTGGATACCCGCGGGAATGGAATTCCTGGGTTGCGGTACCGACGACAACTCGAGTGGACTCGAGCCGGGAAGCAGCGAGGCTATCAACGCTCCAGGTAACCGCCCCCCGATGTCCAACCCCTGTGTTGCTCCGAGCCTCGTCGAAACCATCGAGACAGATCCACCGGGGTCACTCCCGTTCGGTGTCTACACGCATGTTGTCTGGGATATCGCGTCGCTCAATACCTCGCTCGGGATCTCCGCAACGACTCAGTTCGACTATGTCGCCGCGATTCCGCTGTCGGCCAATGTCCTGTGGTCCGATCCTGCCGTTACCGTTGCCGAACCGCCCACCACCGGCGAGCAGGGCTCCAACGTTGACAACAACCAAGGATCGAGCACTCAGGAAACCGGCACTGAGATCACCATGTCGAACACCGCGGTCGCTAGCGGTACCTACACGGGTAATAGCACCAGGTACAGCGACACCGACACCATGGATGTCAGTTCCGAAGACCTCTCGATTCACAAGTCGGCAGACCAGGGATCGATCACGCACGGCATTGGAACCGCATGGACCCTCACCGTGGAGACATCGGAGTATGTGGGTGCGGCGACCAATCTTGTAGTGACAGACACAATCCCAGATGGTCTGGACTTCGCCAGCGCAGTCCCTTCTGAGGCCAGCGTCGTCGCGGGTTCCGGGGGGACACTGGTCGTCACATGGAATCTGGCCGACATGGGCCCCAGCGACACCACGACGATCACGCTAAACACGACAGCTCGGTCGACCTACCGGGCGACGGGGGCTCCCGTCCTCGCCAACGATTCGTGGACCAACTCCGTTGTTCTCGACGGCACCGTCGACGGCCGTGCCGTCGAGGACGTTTCGTCTGACGGCCAGTCCGCAGGACCGGTGTCCATCGTCAAAGAGGTTGCCACCCGTATCGATCCGATGAATTCCTGCGGCGATGGGTCGGCGCTGACCTGGAATGCCGTGCAAGCAGACGACTATCGGATTGGCGATCGCGTCTGCTGGCGTCTTGGTGTCGACTTCCCTGTCGACCTCGATACCTTCGACTCGGACATCCAGGATTACCTCCCACCCGGCCATCAGTTCACGACCGCCGACGCCTGGGACTACGGCAACAACAACACCGTTGCTCCGGCGGACATCACCGGTCCGGGAGCGGGTTCCGGTGAGACTCTGCTCACGTGGACGGTTGGTGACGGTGGCGGCTACGTAGCCGAGAGCCTCTACTTCGAGGTCGTCTTCTCCAGCACGATTGTGGATGCAGACGCAACCTCATCCGGCGAAATCGTCGAGAATCTCATGAAGTACTCGTGGGAGAACACCGCGGGCACCCCGTTCAACCTTCGTGACCTCGCTGATGTCGAGGTGCTCGAAGCTGAGCTCGACCTGCTCAAGGGGGTCGGTGCGGTAAACACCGTGAGCACCGGCGGCAACAACGTCGATGGTGTTGAGGTCCAAGAGGACGACGTCATCACCTACCAACTCACCATTACCAACAGCGGCGATATCGATGCCAACGATGTCGAAGTGTGGGACCTGCTTCCTCCGGAGTACGACGCCTGCGCCACCAACGTGATCTCCATCAGCAATAGTGGATCGTGTGCCGCGGCGAGACGCATCGAGTGGACGGGTTTGACTGTTCCGGCCAACGGTTCCATTGCCGTTACGTATGACGTCATATTCCCTTCAGGGATAGCCCCCAATGAAACGATCCCGAACGATGCCGGCGTACGTAGCTACACCTCTGATACCAACAACGGCACCGGGGTGTTCACGTATTACCCGGACAGCAATATCGACACGACGGTTACAGCCACCAATACAGCCGTCGCCGATGACCCGTCCTCAGTCGTCACAGACGCCGTAACGATTGCAAAGGGCCGCACCACGAGTATTGATGAAGCGGGCAACGCTCTGAGTAAC
>CBDUNF010000108.1:0-11425 GCA_965368515.1 uncultured bacterium | reverse complement strand
TGCCCAGCGGCTCGTCGACGAAAGCTGCGACCTCGGCGATGACCGACATACCTTCGTCGAGGGTCATAGTGATCGAGTCCCCGACCACTATGCCGAACAGGTCTTGTGTCGCCTGCCCGAGCACGACTCCCTCAGCGGGTAGATCGATCCATCCGTTGTTCACATCGGCAAAACGGTGCAACTCCGTGTCATCCGGTAGCACCATCAGCGCGGTCTCGTAGTGTTGACCATTCGCACTCAGCGCAACGGGGAGGGTCAACGCCGGTTCCGCCGCTGCCACCCCTTCGATGTCGACAAGGGAGGCAACATCAGCGGCTGCGGTTGGTCCCGTGAAGAAGACGGTGGCGTCCTCGCGTTGGATCTCGATGAACTGGCGGTCCATGAGATTGCGGACTGTGTCGATCATTCCCCACGACACCAGGACCAGCATCAATGACAGGACAACGCCGATGATGGTGTAGATGGTCCGCCGTGGGTTCCGGCCGACACCGCGGAACGTCATTCTCCACGCCGCCGGGACCCGGCGCAGGGGAGGGACGAGGCGTTCGATGAGGCTACGTCGGCCGCCGCCGGATGGAGTCTCGCCGCGCATCGCCTGTGCCGGCAATACCCGCGAAGCGACGAGCGCCGGGGCGAGCGCAGCAAGCAAGCTGGCTATGACACCGAATGCGATCGCTCCGACGAGGGTGGTCCAGTAGAAGTCGACGATGGTGAGCGGTATCGACAGGATGCCCGTGTACAAGCGCGTGATCACTCGTGCCAGCAGGACGCCGACGATCGCACCCGGAATCGCACCCAACAGACCGGGCACCAAGCCGTACCCGAGATAGTGGCGCAGCACCTGGCGACGCGTAAACCCGTTGGCGAGGAATGTTCCGATATGGGGACGCTGGGCGTGCACCAGGCGGCTGATCGTCACGTATGCGGCTAGTCCTGCGGCTGCCAGGAACATCATCGGGAAGAAGATCGCCATCTCCTCGAGGCCCTTGACATCCTCGGTCAGGGCATTGTTGGAAGCCTGCTCTTCCCGGGTATAGATGTTGGTCGCACCGAGCTCGCGTGACGTTGCGCTGAGCGCGGCCGAAGTCGCCTCGTCGGCCTCACCGCCCGCGTAGTAGAGCGCAACCTCGTTCGGCCCGGTTCCGGCGATCTGTTCGGCCAGGGCCGCGGAGACGAACGCAACGCCGAAGTTGTCCGGTGTTGTGATGATGTCCTGACGGTCGCGTGCCGGCCATATGTACTCAGGCGAGAGAGCAACACCTCCGACGGTGACCGTCTGCCATGCGTCGCCGACAAGGATGTCGAACTTGTCGCCGGGGGCGAGATTGAAGTGGCCTGCCATATGGTCTTCGACCAGGACGACATCGCTGTCGGTAGTGGTCGGATACGACCCGGACATGAGCTTCAACTGGTTGACGGCCGGTTGATCGGCGGATGGTATCCCGACGGCCCGTCCGAGCAGCTTCGTGTCCCCGACACGGAACGGAACGTCGACTGTTGTGCGGAGTTCCACCGACTCGACGGTTGGGTCAGCTGAGGCGAGCTCGGCTATGGCCTCGCTGTCTCCACCGGCGATCGTCAGGTTGGCGAAACGGTAGTCGACGGCGGTCTGGTCGTACGACGCGACCAGGTTGGTGTACGAGTCGAACGCGGCGCCGAAGATCGTCACTCCGAGGAAGATGGTCAGCGTGATCGCAATGAATTGTGGCTTGTGTCTTCCTATGTCGCGCCACAGCTTGCGTTGCAGCGGTTTCACCATGTCAGCGCGCCTGCAGCTATTGGTGAGGCGTTGCGGATGTCGCTAACGATCTCACCCGATCGGAGTTTCAGCACGCGATCTGCCATCTCGCCGATGGCGGCGTTGTGCGTCACCAGGAGGACAGTCTGATCCTGTTCGCGGCTGATGTCCTGCAGCAACTCGAGAATCATCCTGCCGGTCTCGAAATCAAGCTCGCCGGTGGGCTCGTCACAGAGAAGGATCGGTGGCTGCTTGACCAGAGCCCTGGCTATCGCCACTCGTTGCTGTTCTCCGCCGGAGAGCTCCGAGGGGAAGTGGTGCATCCGGTCGGCTAGGCCGACCTTCTCCAGGACGTCCTCTGCCCGAGCGGCGCCGTCTGTTGACGTGAGATCCGCAACCAACTCGACGTTCTCGGCTGCCGTGAGGGTTGGGATCAGATTGAAGAACTGAAAGACAAAGCCAACGTTCTCCCTGCGGTACTTGACCTGTTCGTCGACGCCGAGGTTCGCCAGGTCGATGCCGCCGACCTCGATCCGCCCATCTGTTGCGTTGTCGATGGCACCTACGAGGTTGAGAAGTGTGGTCTTGCCCGACCCTGATGGGCCAAGGATCACGGCGAACTCGCCCTGCGGCCCTTTCAGGTCGACGTCTTTCAATGCATGAACTGCGGTGTGTCCTTCGCCAAAGGTCTTCCAGACCCCGGCCATCTCGATTGTCATTTCCTATTCGCTTTCTTGATGCCGGTGAACGCCAGCGTGATTTGACGGTCGACCTGTTCGTACAGGTCTTGGGTTGTGAATTCTTCGAGGCTCATGTACATGAACAGTTGGAGCACGAACGCGGAGAACACGAGAAGCGTGGCCCCCTCGACATCGACGTCCTCTGCGAGTTGGCCTTCCTGATGGAAGTGAGCGAGCAGCATCATCACCTGCTCGAGGAGGCGTTGGTCCATTTGGGCGAGCTCTTCGGTCAGGTCGGTGCCGCCGCTTCTTTGGTATGCGGCGCTCATCACTTCCCGCAGCAGCCTCTTGTCCCAACTGGAGAGCTCTTCCACGTAGATCCTGGCGAGCCGCTGTGTTGCCGCAATGACGTTGGGGCCCGGCGATTCCAGAACCGCCGCTCCAGCTTTGACCATCAGCTCCGTGTCCTCGGTTACTCCCGCCAGCAGGAGGGCGCTCTTCGAGCCGAAGTAGTTGTAGACGGTGGCGACGGACACGTCCGATGCCGCCGCAATGTCCTCCATTGTCGTGTCGTCGAGGCCCTTTTCGGCGAAGAGGCCGGTAGCAGCCCAGATGATGCGGTGCCGCTGTTCCTTCTTTTTCCGGTCTCTGAGTCCTGTCACCGTGACCCCAATCTTATAGACACTATAAGTTTATAGAATCTCTAAGATTAGTCAAGGCGCGCTAAGTAGGTGCTGCAGTGGTGTGGCTCTAAGCCGGGGGTAGCTGGTCGATGAGGACGGTGGCTATGTATCCGAGGGCAACGCCGATGGCCCAGCTGGCGAGTGACCCAACGAGGACGTATTCGGGCTTCATCGCCGGCTTGTCGCCGGTGATTTCCGGGAAGCGCAAGATGCTCTTTGCGGTGACGACCAATCCCACCGCAGTTGGCGCTCCTGCGATGAGGAGGAGCACGATGAGGGACCGTTCGAACCGGCCAATCCAGCGACCCAGCCCGGGTCGGGGGAGTTCCTTGCTCTCGCTGAAGTCGACCGATGCGAGAAGTCTGCGGACCACTCCGGCGGCGGGCCACCAGGCCAGAGCAAGGGCTGTCAGGACGATGGCGGTTAGGCCGAGCCAGTGGGCGAGGGCGTCGTTCATAGTTCGATCTTCGCAGATGCGGCAAGGCTAAGTAGGCCATTGCGGTGGGCTCGTCTCGAGACTACGCCAGGGGTGATGCCGAGTTGTTCCGCGAGCATCTTCTGGGTGTTTCCGTCCAAGAGGCCCAGTGTTATTGCGGCGTCCGATTCGTCGAGGTCGGCTAGTACCTCGTCACGAAGGTTTGTTGCCGCGGTGAGCAGGGACGCAGCTGGTCCATCCGTTGTGAATACGGTGCGGCGATTGTCCGGAGTTTTCTGGCGCGACGACTGCTTCATTTCGGTGAGCGCAGAGCGGGCCGTCCACCATGCGGGGCCATCTTGTGCCGCCGCATGGGCGGCTTCTGGTAGGGCGGTGATTTCCCCCCAGGCGACGCTGGTCCAGAGGTCGTGGCCACGCTCCTTCATGAGGAGTCGCAGTCGAAGTGTTGCCTCCCAAGCAGTGGCAAGGGTCCGGTAGGAGCCTTCGAATTCGTCACCACGAGTGATCCGCAGATCCGTGTGTGGAAACGTGGTGCGATTGCCGATGTCGAGTACATCGAGAAAGAGGTGCTGAAGGGCTTCGCGGTCAACGGACGTCTTCGATTCGACGATGTCTCCGATGATGGCTGCCAGATACATTGCTCTCCTGGGTATTGCTCAGGATAGACAATATCAGATTATATTGTCTTGTAAAGGCAAGTTTCCATTGTATTGCCGTAGAAAGGCAATCAGGTGTTAGTCCTGAAGGTAGGCCGCGGCCGTGGTGTGGTCGTCAACCGCAACGGCAAAGTGCAGGCTATCGCCGTTGGCGTGGAGCAGGTACATCGCTTCGATGTTCACTCCCGAGTCGGCGAGTTTCTTCGTCATGTCGGCGAGCGCATTGGGCTCATCTTTGATGACGGTCTCGACGACGTGTTGCTCTTCGAACCGCACGCCGGCTTCGGATAAGACCCGGCGGGTGATGGTGACATCATTGGCCATCAGGCGGGCCATGCTGTCATCACCGTGGGAGAAAAGGGCGAGAGCTTCGATGTGTACTCCGGCCTTGGAGAGACGGTCTGCGAGGGCCGCAAACTGCCCCGGCCGGTTCGACATGTGGACCGTGAACTCTGTCATACCAACAGCCTACGCCTTTGGCCCGACAAGCGGCAATCAAAATGCTCGGCGATCGGTCAGTTGTCGCTGCAGGTGAACAGCTGGTGCTGGACCAAGCGTACCGAACATACGTTCGATACAATGGTCGGTCCATGGTTCGATACGCAGAGCTGCATTGCCACACCAACATGAGCTTTCTCGACGGAGCTTCGCACCCCGCCGAGTTGGTCGCGGTTGCAGCTGAGCTGGGTTACACGGCGCTTGGGGTGACCGATCACGACGGTTTCCGAGGAGCGGCCAAGGTACATCAGGCTGCGCGTGAAATCGGTCTGCCGGTGGTGTACGGCACCGAGATCGGCATGCCACGGGGTAGCTCCCCTACCGCCGGCGGTACCTTCCCCTCAGAGGGGGAACTGACAAAACCATCGCCCGGACATCCGTCAGCCCCCCCGCCTGGGGTAGCGGGGTCAGCGCCAGCAAAACCACGCCGTGGCCGGGTTAAGCGGATGCATGGGTCGAAGCCAACCAAGAAGCTGGAAACCGATCACGTCATACTGTTGGCACCTGACCCGGAGGGGTACGCCGCTATATCCCATCTGGTCACCAAAGGCCAGTTCCGTGGCAAGAAGGACCAGCCCCTCTACGACTACCGGGATCTCGACGAGGCATCGCGACACGGCAATCTGGTGGCGCTCTCGGGATGTCGTAGCGGTGCCATCAACCGGGCCGCGCTTGCAGGAGATCTGAACAGGGCACTCGGTGAGGCGGAGCGCTTGAAGGAACTGTTTCCCGGCAGGTTCTATCTCGAAGTGTGGCACCACGGTATGCCAGAGGATGATCTTCGCAACGATGTGATTGCCGAGGTGTCTCGGATCACCAGAGTGCCGCTGGTGGCGACCAACAACGTTCACTATGCAACACGGCGAGATGCTGACCTCGCCGAAGTGTTGGCCGCCATTGGGGGAAGGCGCGACCTCGATACTGCAGATGGGTTCCGTCCGGCCACAGACGAACGCGACATGCGAACCGCTGCCGAGATGCAGCGTCGTCTCGGGAGATACCGAGGCTCGGTGGAACGAGCCGCCGAACTGGGCGAGAGCCTGGCGTTCGACCTGGACTTGGTGGCGCCGGCTCTTCCTGATTTCCCGATGCCGGGTGCGTTCACAACGGAGATCGAATACCTGTCACACCTCGCATTCGAGGGTGCACGAGATGTCTATCCGGGGGAGGATGGCCGTATCGATCCCGGCGCCAAGGCTCGGCTCGAACACGAACTAGAGGTCATCGGAGATCTGGGCTTTGCCGGATTCTTTCTTGTGGCATGGGACATCGTGCAGTTCGCTCGATCGCAGGACATCTACTGCCAAATCCGTGGCTCCGGGGCCGATTCGGCCATCTGTCGTTGCATCGGGCTGACTCGGGTTGATCCGATCCGGCTCAATCTCCCGTTCGAGCGGTTCCTATCGGCGGAGCGAGGGCGACCTCCGGATATCGATATCGACTTCGAAGCGGAGCGGCGTGAAGAAGTCATCCAGTACTGCTACCAACGCTATGGCCGGGAGCGGGCGGCGATGGTGGCCAACGTCATTACCTATCGGGCTCGCTCGGTTCTCCAGGATGTCGGCAAGGCTTTTGGGCTTACCCAAGCCCAGGTAAACGGCCTCACCAAGTACCTCGATACGAGGAGTCCACTAGCGATTCGCGACGAGGTCGAACTACCTGCTGGGCTCACCGCCGAGTTCATCTACGACGTGTGCAATCGGCTTGACGGCTTTCCCCGTCATCTCGGCATCCACTCGGGCGGGATGGTCGTATCGCAACATCCGCTGTGGAAGGTGGTGCCGCTGGAGTGGGGGCGGATGGAGGACCGTTCAGTCCTCCAATGGGACAAGGATGACTGCGCCGCCATGGGCGTGGTCAAGTTCGATCTTCTGGCTCTGGGCGCCCTCAACGGGATGCACCTCTCGGTGGACATGATCAAGGAAGTTCACGGCATCGATGTCGATCTCGCCACCATTCCGCAAGAACCGGTTATCTACGACATGCTGACCCGAGCAGATACGGTCGGTATCTTTCAGGTCGAATCCCGGGCCCAGATGGCGACTCTTCCCAAGATGAAACCACGTACCTTCTACGACCTGGCCATCGAGGTGGCTCTGATCCGGCCGGGACCGATTCAGGGTCATTCTGTGCATCCGTTCCTGCGACGACGCAACGGTCTGGAGCCGATCCGGTTTCCCCATCCATCAGCCGAGCCGATTCTGAGCAAGACCCTCGGCATTCCAGTCTTTCAGGAACAGCTCATGGAGTTGGCGCGGATCTGTGCCGGTTTCTCCGCCGGTCAGTCGGATCGGCTACGGCAGGCGATGACCCACAAACGTTCTGATGAGGAGATGGCGAAGCTGCGCGACGAGGTGTACGGCGGAATGGCCGGTAACGGCATCGTGGGAGCGTCTGCCGACGAGATCTGGGAGAAGCTCCAGGGCTTTGCCTCTTTCGGGTTCCCCGAGAGTCACTCGGTTTCTTTCGCCTACATCGTGTACGCCACGTCGTGGCTGAAGTATCACTGGCCGGCTGAGTTCTTTGCCGGCCTCCTCAACGCACAACCAATGGGTTTCTACACCCCGAACTCATTGGTCCAGGACGCCCAGCACCACGGTGTTGTGGTACTCCCTCCCGACATCAACCAATCATGGTACGACTGCACCGTGCTCCCGCACCCAGTGCCGAAAGGCGAGGCAAGCACCTACCTTGGGGCGCAGTGGCGACGTGGTCAAGGACCTATCGACGGTCCTGTGCGGATGCCGGTGGCGCTCCGGGTCGGGCTTCGTTACGTCCGCAATCTGGGGGACAAGGAGATCACCCGGATCGAAGCGGCTCGTCAGATAGGTGGCCCCTTTGGTAGCCCGGAAGATCTGGCACAACGTACCGGGCTCGATGTTGGTGCTCTTGAAGCGCTGTCTGCGTCTGGGGCGTTGGTACCGCTTGGTCTTGGTCGTCGTGAGGGGATCTGGGCTGCCGGAGCCCTTGCCGAGCTTGGCCCGGGCAAGCTTGCGCTCGGGGACGGGACTGCTCCACCCCAGCTCGAAGAGATGTCGCCACCTGAGGTGATGCAGGCGGAATTGTGGTCAACGTCGATATCGCCGACACATCCCGTCCGTTTCTTGCGACCCGAACTCGAGCGGATTGGATGCATGACGGCCGCGGAGGTCCTCTCGCTACACACCCATGGGAAGCGGGGGCGGATTGGTGGCTTGATCACCCATCGGCAGCGCCCCAGTACGGCTCGTGGGGTGCGCTTTCTGAATGTGGAAGACGAGACGGGTCTACTGAATGTGGTGGTGTTGCCGCAAGTGTGGGATGCGAACTATGAGGTTGCCCGCAAGGCAATCGGTGTGGTCATCGACGGCGTGGTCGAGTTCGAGGATGGAGTCACCAACTTCGTAGCGCATCGCTTTGAAGATTGGCCGGTAGCGGGGATTCGCTCGCGAGATTTTCGATAACGGCCGCTACAAGCGGCTTGGAGTTCGATACGATCGAACTCCACGAGGTGGCTACGAGTGGCTTGGAGTTCGATACGATCGAACTCCACGAGGTGGCTACGAGTGGCTTGGAGTTCTATGCGATCGAACTCCACGAGGTGGCTACGAGTGGCTTGGAGTTCTATGCGATCGAATCCACCGAAGTGGCGGTCTTTTTGCGACGCTCCCGGCTACTCTTCGCGCAGCCGAGTCGAGGAGTGAGCCACAGTGCGTGTTGTGATCGTTGGTGCCGGTCATGACGGCTCCTACCTCGCCGAACGTCTTGTCGCAGAAGGGCAAGAGGTTGTCATCATCGAAGCCGATGAAGACAAGGGTGCTCGCATTCAGGAACGCCTCGATGTGCTCGTGATCCAAGGCAACGGTGCCAGCCCAACCATCTTGCGCCAGGCCGGCGTGCACGACGCCGGGCTGTTTCTGGCGGTCACCGACAACGATGGTGCCAACGTCCTCGCCTGTCGTGGAGCCAAGGCGCTCGGCGTGCGGCGCACAGTTGCGCGGGTCGAGGACTCTGACCTGCGTGAGGTTTCGCCGGGTCTCGGAGTCGACGTCGTTGTGGATGCCCGGGTTTCAACTGCCCGTCAGGCGGCCCGCCTTGCCGAGCACGCCGGAGTCACGGAGTACGCAGACTTCGCCGGTGGGCGGCTCAGCCTCATTGCCGGTGTGGTGACCGAAGGATCCTCGGCCGTGGGACGAACCGTCATTGACCTGAGACAGAACGTGACTGGGTGGCATTTCATCCTTGCTGCGGTCGTCCGCGGTGAGAAGACCGAGATCGGCCGCGGCGACTCTCACATCGAAGCTGGAGACCATGTCGTGGTCATGGTCGAAGCGACTTTCGTGAGCGAAGCCATCGACATGTTCGGTATCGATGTCGAGCCCATTTCACGTGTTGTCATTCTTGGCGGCACCCAGATAGCTGAAATGACCGCAGAGATTCTCCTCCAGTCGGGACGCGAGGTGCTGATAGTCGAAGAGGATCGAGAACGTGCTGCGGTAATGGCACGGAGGAGCCGGGCGGCGATCTTGCAGGCGGACCCAACGGATCCTGACTTCCTGGCCTCACTGCGGATGGGGAGGGGTGACGTCGTCGTCGGGCTTTCGGGCCACGACGAGTTGAACTTGATGGGCTGTTTGATGGCGAGCGCCGTGGGGGCGCCGAAGACTATCGCCCGCTTTGGCCACAGATCCGTGGCCGGACTTCTGCGCAACGTAGGCATAGATGCAACGCTTTCGTCTCGCGTGGCGGTCGCGAACATGATTCTCCAGTTCGTCCGCCGTGATCGAATCCTGTCGGTGGCGACCGTCAAGGACACAGATGCCGAGGCGCTCGAGATCGAGCTGGCCGTGGGTTCACCGTCTGTTGGTGTCCTCCTCAGCGAACTTGGTCTGCCACGCGACGCCGTCCTGGGCGGGATCGCTCGCGGAGATGAAGTGATCGTGCCCAAGGGGGACACCAGATTGGCGGTCGGCGACCACGTCGTGATCTTCGCAAAGAGCGAAGCGATCGACGCGGTAGAGAAACTGCTCCTTCCATGATCGCCTCGGCAACACGCCGCCGGTTAGCGGTGATCGTTACTTCAGTTGTTGCCGCCGGAGCGGTGGCAATGATCCCGGCCATTGTGACCGGTCTCATCTACGCCGAGTGGAGGGATGTGCTGGCGCTTGTTGCCGCGGCTTCGATTGGTGTGACTATTGGGCTTCTCGGTCGATACTTTGCGGGCGCCACCGGAGGATTCACTTCGAGCGAGGGGTTTGCAGCGGTAGCTCTCGCATGGCTCGTCCTTGTCATCTACGGGACGTTGCCATATCTCTTCTCGGATGGGTTCTCTGGTCTCATCAATCCGTTTTTTGAGACGGCGGCGGGGTTCACCACGACGGGTGCCACGGTGCTCGCCGACCCCGGAGAACTCTCCCACGCAATGCTGTTGTGGCGGGCAACAACGCAATGGGTCGGCGGCATGGGCATCATCGTCCTGTCCATTGCCGTACTCCCGATGCTTGGTGCGGGAGGCGTTGAACTGGCCCGGGCCGAGGCCCCCGGACCCGAACCTGATCGAATGACACCGAGATTTCGAGATACGGCCGAACGGCTTTGGTGGCTGTATGTGGGGCTGACCGCGCTGTTGGCCATCATCCTCGCCTTGGGCGACATGAACGTCTTCCAGGCGGTTGCTCATGCCATGACGACAATGCCAACCGGTGGGTTCGGCACCGAGGTGGACTCGCTTGCCAGCTTCAGCCCGTACACGCAGTGGGTAATCATTGCCTTCATGTTGGCAGCAGGGGTTTCGTTTGCCCTCCACTTCCGAGCCTGGCGCCGTCCGCACGCCTATGTGGAGAACAAGGAGTTCGTTGCCTACATCTCGATTGTGGTCTTTGCGGTGAGTCTGATCGCGCTGGGCACATGGTCGCTCGGTGGTGGCATCGAGTCCAGGGTGCGCGATGCAGTGTTCACCGGGGTCACGATGGTCACAGGCACGGGTTATGCCACCGCGGACTGGGCTTCGTGGGTACCCGGCCTGCTGCTCGCCATTTTGGTATTCATGTTTCTCGGCGGAATGGCCGGATCTACCGCGGGGGCACTCAAGACCTACCGGCTCGGAATCCTCTACAAGACGATTGGCTCGAGCTTGCAACGCATCATCTACCCGCGCGTGGTGTCGGTGCAGAGGTTCGAAGGGAAGTCGGTAGAACCGCGCCTGGTACACGGCGTCGTTGCGTTCTTTGTGCTCTACGTCGGCTTCTTCGTCGGCGGAGCAATCCTGATCGGTTTCTTCGAGCCCTCCCTCGATCTGGTCACTATCGGCTCGGCGTCCGCATCTGCGATCGGCAACATCGGCCCTGCCCTCGGCGAGTTGGGGCCGACGGCCACCTACGCAGGATTGGGCGTGGACAGCAAGCTGGTGCTTGCGTTCTTGATGGTGGTGGGCAGGCTCGAGATCTATCCGGTCGTTATCCTGCTTACTCAGCGGTGGTGGCGTCGATAGGGCGCGACTCGGGGCGGCCGAGGCCGCCCCTTCAGTCGATCGATGTGTTGGGTCAGGTCTGTTGTGGAGGAGTGATCAGCGTGAAAATGCCACCCTGGGGGTCTGCGACCGCAGCGATCCGGCCTGCCGAAGTATCCATCGCCGGAACCACAACGCTCCCGCCGAGGTCGATAGCCTTGGCGACGTCGGCGTCTGTGTCGGCCGATGCGAAATACACCGACCAATGTGCCGGCATGTCTGCGGGGAAGCTCTCGTCGATTGTGAG
>CBDUNF010000107.1:0-11499 GCA_965368515.1 uncultured bacterium | reverse complement strand
CTCGACTTCACCCAGATCCGCGGTCTCAACACCGGCAAGGATGCGTAGCAACGTCGTCTTGCCGGCGCCGTTGAGCCCCATGATGATCATGCGCTCGCCACGGTCGATGTCGACATCGACATCAACGAACACGACATTGTGATCGAACGCCTTGGCAAGCCCGGAAGCCTTGAGCGGGGTACGACCAGATGGTTCGGGCTGGGGGAACCGCACAGCGATCTTGCGGGCCTTGCCACCGACGTCCACCCGCTGCACCTTGAGCTTTTCGACCCTCGTCTCCCACGACCGGGCACGCTTCGCCATCTTTTCTGTGGTTCCCTTGAACCGCCGGATCCCCTCCTCGAGGCGCGCAATCTTCTCGTCCTGGTGCTTGCGTTCTCGTATCCGCTGGGTCCGGCGTCGATCCCGCTCTTCCACGTAGTAGCTGTAGTTGCCCCGGTACGGCTCGATACCGCCGTCGTCGAGGGCAAGCACCGAAGTAATCGACTTGTCGAGCAGAGGCAGATCGTGGCTGACCACCAGTAGCCCGCCGGAGTACGCAGCAAGGAAGTCCATAAGCCATCCCTTGGCGTCCAGGTCCAGGTGGTTGGTCGGCTCATCGAGAATAAGGACTTCCGTCTCAGCGAACAGCACACGTGCGAGCTCGACGCGGCGCCGCTGACCACCCGACATCGTCACCACCTTCTGCTCCAGGTCCTCGCCCTTGATCCCGACCGATGCAGCGAATCGCTTCGCTTCTGCAATCGCCACGTACCCACCGCTGGCAGTGAACTCGTCGTCGAGCCGACTGAACCTGGCGATGAGCCGGTCCCGCTCTTCTCCGCGGGCGGCCTCCATTTGGACCCGCACCTTCTCCATGCGCCGCTCGAGGTTGCCGATGTCACGGGCGGTCAAGACGCGCTCGAGAGCGCTGACGTCGTCGTCGGCGAGCTGCTTGAGAGCAGCCTCCTGCGATAGATAGCCGATCACTCCGCTCCGCCGGATGGCCCCATCGGCAGGCTCCAGCTCGCCCGCCAGGGTCCGAAGCAAGGTCGTCTTACCGGCACCGTTCGGCCCAACCAACCCAATCTTGTCGCCGGCATGAACGGAGAACGATGCCTCCGCGATCAGCGGACGCGCGCCGGCCTCAATAAAGACATCCCGGGCGATGATCATTCCGCACCGAGCCTGACGTTGGCCGCCCTGCGCACCCGACGCAGGATGCTGAACACAGCTCGAACCGAGTAGACGGCACTGCGGCGCGAGATCGCAGCCGACGCCGGGCCGAGCACGATGTGACGTAGGCCGGCATCAACATATGCCTCCAGGCTCTCCCGAACCACCTCGGGAGTGCCCCACAGAACGTTCTCGGCAACGATGTCGACCGGGACCTCACCCAGCGCACTTTCGATACGGTCGACCGGGAAGTCCGAGGGGATGAAATCGACGAGCCCGCGGAACCCTTCTCCAAATGGGTGATCCAGCCCATTGCGGGCCCACAGTCCGGCCGGGGCCAGCAGGGCCATGAACCGCATGATTCGGGTGTCGAGATACTTGCGGGCCTCGCGCTCGGTGCGGCCGACGACAACGAGGAGTTGCATGCCTGGGACAATCAGACGCCCATCCCGGCCGGCGGCCTTTGCGGCGTCGCGGATCCGTGCGAGCGACTCTGCGTAATGCTGCGGTGGCATCGGAATCGTGGGATACCACCCGTCGCCATAGCGACCGGCGAGGCGGAGCATCCGTGGCCCGTGAGCGGCAACCCAGATCTGTGGCTGCCTTCCCGGCGCCGGGGCGAGATCCATCATCGCCTTGTCCAGGTCATAGAACTCGCCGTTGTAGTCGAAAGGCCCTCGCGACTCGAAGCAACGTCTGATGATCGGCAGCGCATCCTCCAGTCGGGCCACCGGGCGATCGAACTCAATCCCGTACGGAACCGTGTTCTCGCGCTCCCCGGCCCCAATTCCGAGGATCGGTGCCGTCTTGGTCATGTGCGACCAGGTCATCGCAGTCTGTGCCAGCAACACAGGATGACGGCGCAACACCTCGGTGACACCCACCCCGATCTGCATCGGTCCGATCCTGTCGGCCAGGTACCCGATCAAAGCCTGATAGTCGTAGTACGCATGCGGTGTGGCATCCGGTGACGCCATCCAAGACATGTCGCGGTTCCACAGCTCCTGTGGGAACCAACCCTGGAAGTGATCGACCGTCCACACCGAATCAAACCGCGCGGAACGAGCGGCGCGTGCCGTCCAGGCAATGCGACGAAGCGGGGGCTGAGTGCCGACACCCAGCCCAATCGAGACTCGTTGTGGGGTGATCACCGGCGCAAGGCTAGCGGGCGTGGGGCCGACTACTTCGCCGAACGGGCCTTGGGAGTACCCGGTCCGGGGGCTGCGCTGAACCCGAAGCCTTTTTCAATAGCCCGCGGCATCCGATCCACGGCAAGCGGACGAGAGATGTAGAAGCCCTGAACAAGATGGCACCCGAAGCTCCGCACCATTTCGAGTTGCTCACGGGTCTCAACCCCCTCGGCGATTACCTCGAGGCGCAGATCGGTTGCCAGAGTGACCATCGATTCAGAAACCGTTGCAGTATCGGGGTCCATCACGGCATCGCGGACGAACTCGCGGTCGATCTTGATGGCATCGATGGGAAAGCTCTTGAGATAGCTGAGCGATGAATACCCCGTCCCGAAATCATCGATGGCTATGGCAATGCCAATCGCCCGCAGCCGTTCCAGTGTCCGCCTCGCCGTTTCGGTGTCCTCAACCAGCGTCCGCTCGGTTAGCTCCAACTTGAGCCAGGATGCGTCAAGACCCGTGCGTTCGAGAGTTTGTTCGACCACCTCGGCAAGATTGCCCCGCTTGAGCTGGCGCGGGGAGACGTTGATCGACACGGCGAAGGGCTCCAGCCCCGAGTCATGCCAGCTCTTCACCTGTCGGCAGGCGTCGTTCATGGCCCATAGGCCCAGCGGAACTATGAGGTCGGTCTCTTCGGCAAGCGAAACGAAACGCTCCGTGGGCACCATGCCGAGCTCTGGGTGTTCCCAGCGCAGCAGCGCCTCGACACCGGCTACCTTCCCGGTGTTGGTGTCGATCCAGGGTTGGTAGACAAGGCGGAGACCTTCACCGGTAGCTACTGCCCGTCGCAGCCCATCGATGAGGCCGAGACGCTCGGATGCGCTCTGCCTCAGCTTCGGGGTGAAGTACTGATAGTTGTTTGATCCGGCGGCCTTGGCGGAATACATGGCGATGTCTGCGTCCCGCAGCAACGCCTGAGAGTTGTCACCATCGAGCGGATACATAGCGATCCCGATGGATGCAGTGACCCGAAGCTCACGGCTGCCGACCATGTAAGGCTCGGCGACAGCATCTAGGATCTTGGTCGCCACCTGGCCTGCGTCCTCGAGACGGCTGCCGCTCTCGAGAATCACCGTGAACTCGTCACCACCGATGCGACCAACGCTGTCGGTTTCGCGCACCGAGGCAACTATTCGCTTGGCAACCTGCTTCAGGAGAGCATCTCCCGTTGCGTGCCCGTAGTGGTCGTTGACGGCCTTGAAGTCGTCAAGATCGAGGAACATGAGTGCAACGAGGTTCTCATCCCGGCGGGCCCGTACGATGGCGCTCTCGAGACGGTCGCTGAACAGGAAACGATTGATCAATCCGGTGAGCGGGTCATATCGGGCCAGGTAGCTGAGCTTCTGCTGGTCCTGGGCACGCGCTGATTCGTGTTCTGCGGCGCGCTGCTCCCACTCCTTGCGCACATCACGCACAGCAGGACGGAAGAGGAACAGGGCCTCGAGCACAATGAGCAACAGCATCACTGAGAGCAGCAGAATCTGCGTCAAGCGGAGGCTGCCAACCCTCTCTTGAGCTTCGTCCTTGATGAGCGTGGCCAGCCCGTTCATGCCTTCCCGAAACTCCTCAGACTCCCGAGCCAACTCACTGGCAGCACCAACCCGGAGACGTTCGCCTGACGAGCCGCTTTCTTGGAGTTCCTCGGCAAGACGAGCCATCGCGGTGAAGTGCGGCTCTACCTGAGCTTCGATCTGGTCGGTGTACGCCTCGCTGTGGTCGGCCGGCAGATCGAGCCGATCGCTACCGAACCGGAGACCGACGTGATTGTCCCTGATCCTGTTCACGTTGACCCCAAGACGGGTCACTGCCTTCTCACGGTCCTCTTGCGCCTCAGCGGCTTCGATGTCGAAGCCGGCGTTTTCGATCGCCTCGCTGAGCAGGATCTGCTGCGTCGCAACCTCGAGAACGCCGGCATCCTTCGCCTGGCGGGTCAGCGCGGTGGATGTGAGAATCGTCGAAATGACGGCGGCGACGGCAATCACGGCGAGACCGACGATGTAGCGGCCAACGGGGCGTTTGGGGACCTCCGCAGACGCGAGACGCTGCACCGCTTGGTCTGCAGTGGCGCTGACGTCGTCGACGGACCCACTACGGGTCGGGCTATCGGAGATCTCTGGCTCCTCGAGGCAACTCTCAGGTCCTATCGGTTGGGCCGCTTCCTCAATTGAGGATTGCGCCGGGGTGGTCGGTTGAGCCTATCACCGGCCCGTTGCCAATCCGGGTCGGAGTCCGGCGGACCGAAAACCCGATTGCGCGCTACGGAACGACCCAGCTCTGGACATCAATGCTCAACGGGGGGAACAAGATATCCATCAATTCTGCTTGTCTTCCTGCATTCACGTCGGGGTGACGTGCGGCAAGAGCGGAGAACCCGAGGGGCCCGACCAGGAGTGATGTCATCAGGTCGGGGGGCACACCCGACCCGCCCTGGCTTATCGGAGCCTGCACCCGCGGGCCCGCCGAGAACTCGCCGACGTCCCCGGCTCGGTATGCAAACGTGATACTCGATCCGTACAAAGAGATCATGCCCTCCCCTTCCTCATCGGCCAGAGATGAAGCGGCGAGACGCCGGCTGAGTTCCGGCCGCACGGCATTCAACCATCGAACGGGGTTCCCAATACGCGTGTAGTACGCCTCGCCCGTGACATCGATCGAGCCCAGCCCATCGAGCTGTACCGGGAGACCCGGACGAGTCAGGTTGGTGACGGGCTGCCCTACGGCGTGCGAGGCCACACCGGCCAGCACTGCTTCCATCCCCGATCGATCGGATGCCGCGAGGTCCATGACAAACGGTTCGCCGTCGTCCACGTAGATGCGCCCACAGGCGCGAGGCACACCGTCATTCTCGGCAAGCAGCGTCTCGTAGACAGGTGAGCGCAACAGGAACACCCACATCTGCTCGGAAAGGCCGGCCGCGAACCCAACCGTCGCGGAGGCTTGTCGCTGCAGCCGCAAGATGGTGTCGATATCCTTCTCGGTGGCAGAGCGTACCGACCACCCAGCGGGCAGCTCAGGGATGTCTGCACTGGCGATCTTCTGCCAACCCGCAACCGGCAACGCGTATTCGTAACCGAGCTTGCGATAGAAGTAGGTAATCCCGACCATCACCTCGAGCAGTTCGCCCCGCCTTTCCAGGTCGGCCTGGTGGTAGTCGAATTGCCGCCGCACCAGACCCTGTCCCTCGTACACCTGGTCAGTTGCCACGAACTCGACCAGCGCTGCCGGGACTTCACTGATCCCAAGGCGGGCTGTCATTGGGTATGTGCCCATCGTGGAGACAACACGTTCCCCGTCTACCGCAACCGTCCACCGGTTGCGGTCGTAGTCCTGATCGTCGAGAACAAGGCGCGCCTCGGGAGCGTCCTCAGCTCCAATCCGCTCCTCGATGAGCGCCACAACCCCGGCAATATCATTGTCGGTACAGGCGCGGATCGTGATTGCCATGAGAGTTCCTCCGGGGGACTCGAAAGGCTACCGGGGCGTCACGGTGCGGACGAGTCTGCGCGCTTGGTCCGCTCTACCTTCCAGTAGCCACGAACTGTTGCCAAGGAGCGTGGCAATCCGCGCTCCTTGAAGAGGTGGGTCCGAATCCGGTGCATCGCCGCCGCCTCCCCGGCGCACCACACCGGCGTTTCCGAGCCGATCTGAGCAGAACTCACGGCAGCCACGAGTGCATCACCCGGTGGCCGCCCCGGCGAGAGTTCATGCCATTCGATGCTCGCGCCCGGGTGTGCCGGCAGCGGGACGCGACCGGATTCGTCGCCGATCTCGAGCAGGACTTGTACCCGGATAGTCTGCGGCATGCTCTCGAGCAATTGGCTAACCGCCGGGATGGCGGTCTCGTCGCCTGCCAGCAGGTATTCAGAAGCGTCCAAGTCGATGGTGTAGCCGCGTCCGGGGCCGGACAAGGCTGCTCGAGAACCAGGTACTGCGGCGACCGCCCAAGCCGAGGCGATCCCCCCGGGATGGACAACCATATCGATAACGAGCTCAGGCGGCACAGCATCGAAGCGACGCGGGGTGAAGGTCCGGATGATGGGCCGGGTTGCATCTGGGAGCAAAAACTCGTTGCCGTTCCATTTGGGCATCACCAACTCGGTCGTGCCCGGGCTTGGCAGCAGCAAACGAACGCTTGCGGCTGGTTCAGCTATGACCAGGCCGTCCAGGTCACGACCGGCGAAAGTCACCCGCATCATCCGCAAGCCAAGCCGCTCGGTTCGCACGACTTCCATATGCCGAAACACCGGCGGCTCCCGCCGCCCGGTAACAGAAGAGGATCGATTGTCCGCCATGTAACCCCCAGAGCTATCTGACATCGAGCAAGCCCCGACTCAATCAGCACCAGCTCGCAACGCCGACTGAACACAGCAGCAGTTTGTGCAAGAGCACAAATTGCCACGTACTCGGCCTCCGCCGAGTACGCAGTGCCCGGAGCAGGACTCGAACCTGCACGCCCAACAAGGGCAGCGGATTTTAAGTCCGCCGCGTCTACCGGTTTCGCCATCCGGGCCAGGAGACGGAAGGCTAGCGGGCTGGCTGACAGTTGCCCCGTTCGAGTATCCTCGTTCCTCACGTTATCCCAGCTACCGAGGAGCCCTCGTGAAGGTCTACCCACCCGAAAAGATCCGCAACGTCGCACTAGTTGGACACGGCGGAGCGGGTAAGACGACACTCGCAGAGGCGCTGCTTTTCCGGGCCGGCAACCTTTCGAGGCTGGGCCGAGTCGAAGACGGAAACACAGTCACGGACTTCGATCCAGAAGAACATGAGCGGGGCCACTCGCTGAGCCTCGCACTTGCCCCAGTTGAGTGGCAGGGCCACAAGATCAACATCATTGACACGCCCGGGTATGCCGATTTCGTCGCCGATGTCTATGCAGGGCTTCACGTAGCTGATCTGGCCGTTTTCGTAATCTCCGCCGTCGACGGCGTCGAGGTCGGAACGGAGCGTGCCTGGCGCATCGCAGAAGAGCTTGGTGTCCCCCGCATGATCTTCATCAACAAGCTCGACAAAGAAGAAGCGTCATTCGACAGAACTCTTGCCGCCCTCCAGGACCGATTCGGCGCAGGCGTCGCCCCCATCGAGCTGCCGATTGGTGAACAGGCTTCGTTCCACGGCGTTGCCGACCTGTTTACCGACAAGGCCTACATCTACGACAGCGGTTCGGCTCAGGAAGCCGAAATCCCTGACGAACTCGAAGAACGGGAGCACGAAGTCCACAATGCTCTCGTGGAAGGAATCGTTGTCGCCGACGACGACCTTCTGGAGAGGTACCTGGAAGGGGATATCCCCGACGCCCACGAGCTCGAGAAGACCATGGCCAAGGGTGTTGCCGAGGCGAGCGTATTCCCCGTGGTTTGTGGTTCGGCTACGGGCCCGATCGCGGTCGATCGCCTCGCGGACTTCATCGTCGAGATTGGGCCCTCACCGTTGCGTCGCAAGACGCTGGTCGTAACCGCAGGCAACGAGGACGTTGAGATAGAGCTGAGGGCCGATGGTGACCCCTTGCTCCAGGTCTTCAAAACCATCGCCGACCCATACGTTGGCCAGATCTCACTTTTCCGCGTGCTTTCCGGATCGATCAAGAGCGAGCAAACCCTTCACAACAAGCGCTCCAACGGCGACGAGAGACTGTCGAAGATCGCTGTAATGGTCGGCAAGGAGTCCGAGCTGGTCGATTCCCTTGCAATGGGCGACATCGGCGCAGTGGCCAAGCTCAATGACACTGCCACCGGCGACACCCTCACCGTCAAGAACCAACCGGTAGTTGCCCCCCCGATCTTCCGGCCCACCCCGGTCCTCGGCACTGCGATTCACGCCAAGACTCAGGCCGATACCGACAAGCTCGCCAACGCGTTGCGCCGCATCCAGCAGGAAGATCCGGTAATCGTCGTCGAACGGAACGCGGAGACACGCCAGACAGTCCTGCGGGGAATGGGCGAAACCCATCTCGCTATCACCCAACAGCGGCTCAGCCGGAAGTTTGGCGTCGAGGTCGAAACCGAGCCGGTGCGGGTTCCCTATCGCGAAACCATCAGCCGGAGAGCGCAGGCAGAGGGCAAGTACAAGAAGCAGAGCGGTGGCCACGGCCAGTTTGGGGTATGCATGCTCAAGCTCGAACCCACTCAGCGGGGCGAAGGCTTTGAGTTCGTCGACGAGATCAAGGGTGGATCGATTCCGCGACAGTTCATCCCGGCAGTCGAGCAGGGCATCATGGAGACCATGAAGGACGGCGGACTACTCGGATTCCCGGTAGTCGATGTGCGGGTCCGGGTTTATGACGGCAAGTACCACTCGGTGGACTCGTCGGAAATGAGCTTCAAGATGGCCGGTCGGCTCGGATTCAAGGTCGGGATGGAAAACGCGGGCCCGATCATTCTCGAGCCCGTCTCAAAGATTCGAGTGTCGGTGCCCTCCAACTATCAGGGTGACGTGATGGGCGACCTCTCCTCACGCCGTGGCCAGGTGCAGGGCACCGAAACAACCGCCGGCGGTCGACAGATGATCACAGCGCTGGTCCCGACCTCCGAGATCATCAGCTATGCGATGGATCTTCGGTCCCTAACCCAGGGTTGGGGCACTTTCACGACTGAACACGATCACTACCAAGAGCTACCGTCGCATCTCACGGACAAGGTCGTCGCTGAGGCCAAGGAAGAACTGATCTAGCGGGCATGGCCGGGAGCTTCCGTTCCCGGCCATTGCTGTGTTGCTAGCTCCATGGCCAGTCCGTCGAGGATGTCTCGCACCGACACGCGCACTATGTCAGCCCCAACGTGGGCGACTGCCCTTTCGGCGCAGATCGCTCCCGCAGGAAGGACCCCGGCGCGTGCCGCCGGCACCGCAGGGAGTTCGGCAATGTCGGTCTGGGTCATACTCGAGAGACGGTCAACGGTCGCGACTAGTTCATCGAACGGCAGTATCACCGTGTCACCGATTTCGCCGGTCGTGACCCCCGCAGCGACCGCGGCCAGAGTGACAAACGTGCCACCGGAACCAAGCAGGACCGTCGGTTCCATCGGCAACACGACCCTGGCAAACAGCTGGTCGACGTAGTCCCTCACCAGCGCAGGCTCCGTGAGACCCAGCGACTCGATCCGTTCGGTCAACCGAACCGAACCGATGTCGATACTGACCGCATAATCGGGCAGGTTGCGGCCGACGACGAACTCGGTGCTCCCCCCGCCCACATCAATGACGCTGTAGGCCTCGTTGCGGGGTAATCCGGCCGTGGCACCGAGGAAGGTCAACCGAGCCTCCTCCACCCCGTCGATTACTCGCGGCCGGAAACCAAGCACATCTGCTGCCTGCGCTATGAAGTCCGCGCCGTTGGCGGCGCTGCGGGTAGCGGCTGTGGCGACGCCGCCTACGGCAACCGCATGGCCGGCGCCGATGCGGTCGGCGTAGGAGGACAGCCCCCGCAACGCCCGGTCCATCGGTTCATCGCCAAGCCGTCCCGAGGCATCAAGGCCCTCACCCAGTTTGGTGATTACCTCGTAACGCTCGATGTCGAACAGTTGTACGTGATCGTCACGGGTCACCGCCTCGGCGAGGAGCAGCCGCACGGTGTTGGTGCCGATGTCAACTGCCGCCGTCTTCACGGTTCGATCCAATCGGGGTTGCGCACCACCGCACCCGCCGTCTCCGCAACGCAAGCGACAGCACAGTCCAGGGGCTCGATCTGCTCAGCGGTTGCCGCCCCGACCGGGTTGGAGTTTCCGGCAGCGTGATCGGCATAGTGGGCATGCAAGCATTTCACGCCCCGACGCGAACCACCGACACCCCCCGTCGGCTGGTGCGGAGACACTCCGGGCACAATAAGTGCGTCCCGGTCGGACTCATACCGCGCCATTGCGGATCGAAATGCTGCCCCGAACTCAAAATCGGACTCGATTCGGGCCTCCGCTTTCTTGACTCCCGCATCCGCTTCAATCCGCCCAATCCGTCGGTTGGCGAGCGGGCATGTAAGCCAGTAAGTAGTGGGGAAAGGGGTGCCATCGTCGAGGTGAGGCGGGACCTTGGTTACGGTCGGCAGACCGAGATGGCACCGGGCAACCACCTCGACTGGAGACCGTGGGGTTCGATCAATCTGGCTGGCGACTACCTGCCGATCATCCATCGGGGACGAGGTCGCGACCAGTCAGGAAGTCCCAGAAGCGCTCGAGAAGCGAACGAGAGTCGACAGCGTCAGGGGTCACGATCCCGTCCGCAGTCGGGCCGCCTTCGAGTTCGACGACATAGGTGGTCTCTCCGGGACGGGCCATCCCGTACTGCTCTCGGGCTATCCGCTCTAGCTCTGCGGGAGACTGAACCGCTGCGATCTGGTCCTCGAGCAACTGGTTCTCAACGACTAGCGCATCGAGTTTCGCCCGCGTGTTGTCGACGAGACGCTCTTGGGCGATCAATTGACGAAACGGAAACACACCGGCGAGCACGATTGCCAAACCAACGAGAAGCATGACCGCGATAAACGCGCCACGTCGCCTCCCCTTGGGCTCATGCACCACCGGTGTGTCCGCTGTCGTCATTCGATCCCTATCTCTTAAACGGCTTCCAGCCGGCGAATCGGGCCTCGTCACCGAGAGCTTCTTCGATGCGCAGCAACTGGTTGTACTGGGCGGTCCGCTCGCCGCGAGCGGGAGCGCCTGTCTTGATCTGCCCGGCGTTGGTCGCCACAGCCAGATGGCTTATGAACGAATCCTCGGTGTCACCAGAGCGGTGCGAAACCATCATTCCGTACTGATTCTCAACACCAAGCTCGATCGCATGGAGTGTCTCCGACAGCGATCCGATCTGGTTGACCTTCACCAGGACCGCATTGGCGACATTCTCATCAATCGCACGCTGCACCAGGTCGACGTTGGTCACCAATAGATCGTCCCCGACGAGCTGAATCTTGTCACCGAGCTGCTCGGTCAGGATCTTCCATCCCTCCCAGTCATCTTCGGCGAGTCCGTCTTCGATGGAGACCAGTGGGAAATCGTTGACGAGTTCAGCGAGGTACTCAACCATCTCACCGGAAGTGAGCTGACGACCATCGAGTTCGTAGCGGCCGGCGCGGTACAGCTCTGAGGCTGCAACATCGAGCGCAAACGATATCTCTTCGCCGAGCTTGTAGCCGGCTGCTTCGACTGCCTCGGAGAGGAGGTCGAGA
>CBDUNF010000106.1:0-11528 GCA_965368515.1 uncultured bacterium | reverse complement strand
TGTGTCAACGTCTGCCCTGCCAAGAGCAAGGAAGAGGTCAAGCACAAGGCCATCAACATGGTCCCGAAGATGGACGTACTCGACGTCGAGAAGGAGAACTTCGACTTTTTCCTCTCGATCCCCGAGTTCGATCGCACCCAGGTCAAGACCGAGACGGTCAAGGGCTCGCAGGTACTCAAGCCACTATTCGAGTACAGCGGTGCTTGCGCCGGTTGTGGCGAGACTCCGTATGTGAAGCTGATGAGCCAGATGTTCGGCGATCGTACGATCATCGCCAACGCAACAGGTTGCTCCTCGATCTACGGCGGCAACCTGCCGACAACACCGTATGCGGTCGACGAGAACGGACGCGGCCCATCGTGGTCGAACTCGCTGTTCGAGGACAACGCGGAATTCGGATTGGGCATGCGGCTTGCGGTCGATCAGCAGAGCGAGATGGCCCGCACGCTGCTCTCCGGATTGGCATCTGAGGTCGGCGGCCTCGCCGCCGAGATCCTCGATGCGGACATGTCGGATGAAACCGGTATCGCCAAGCAACGTGAACGGGTTGTCGAGCTGAAGCGCATTCTGGCCACACTCGACACAGCCGAGGCCAAGCGGCTCGACACACTCACTGACTACCTGGTCAAGATGAGCGTATGGATCCTCGGTGGTGACGGCTGGGCATACGACATCGGCTTCGGCGGCCTGGACCACGTCCTCGCCTCCGACCGCAACGTCAACATCCTGGTCATGGACACCGAGGTGTACTCCAACACCGGTGGCCAAGCGTCCAAGGCAACACCGCGGGCCGCCGTCGCCAAGTTCGCCTCCGGCGGCAAGGCAACCGGCAAGAAGGACCTGGGCATGATCGCCATGTCCTACGGCACTGCATATGTTGCACAGGTGTCCATGGGCGCCAACATGACACAGGTCGCAAAGGCGTTTGCCGAGGCGGAAGCTCACGATGGGCCGTCTCTCATCATCGCTCTGAGCCCCTGTATCGCCCACGGCATCGATATGGCAACGATGATGGCTCACCAAAAGGAAGCAGCCGACTCCGGCTACTGGCCGCTCTACCGGTTCAACCCGAGTGAAGAGTCCGAGGGCCGGCCGGCGATGAAGCTCGACAGCCGAGCGCCGAAGATGTCCTTCCGGGACTTCGCCAAGTCAGAGGGTCGTTTCGCCATGCTGGCCAGGGCCAACCCCGAGCACTACGAAGAGCTCATGGACCAGGCTCAGGACGACATCGACAATCGGTGGCACCTGTATGAGCAGATGATCCATGTGGAGCGGACAGCGGAACTTGCAGACGAGGAGGGAGACGAATGACCGTCGACATCACAACTAAGTACCTCGGGCTCGAGCTATCGAACCCGCTCGTCGCATCGGCATCTCCGCTGACCGGCAAGCTGAGCACGTTGGTCCAGCTCGAAGAGGCCGGCGCCGCCGCCGTGGTCTTGCCCTCCCTGTTCGAAGAGCAGATCGAGCACGATTCGTGGGCCGTCCATGACCTCTACGAGTACGGTTCGGCAATCTCGCCGGAGGCGTTCGGCGGCTATGTGCCCGAGATGGACGGATACAACACCGGTCCAGAGCATTACCTGGAACTGCTGGAGAAGGCCAAGGACAATCTGACGATTCCCGTCATTGCCAGCCTCAACGGCATGTCGCCGGGTGGATGGACCCGGTATGCGAGGACGATGCAGGAGGCCGGTGCTGATGCACTCGAGCTCAACGTGTATCGAGTTGCTACCGACATCGAGATGACGGGTGGCGAAATCGAGCAGAGCTACATCGAGCTCGTCACGGACGTACGTGAGTCGATCGATATCCCGCTTGCAGTGAAGATCTCTCCGTACTTCTCGTCTCTGGCGTCCATGTGTCGTCGTCTGGTCGAAGCCGGCGCCGACGGTCTCGTGCTGTTCAACCGCTTCTATCAGCCGGACATCAACCTGGACGAACTGAAGGTGAAGCCGGACATCGTGCTGTCGAGTCCGGTCAATCTGCGGTTGCCGCTGCGGTGGACTGCCATTCTTCGTGGCCGCCTCGAAGCGTCAATCGCCACCAGCTCTGGTGTTCACACTGGAGAGGATGTCGTGAAGCTGCTTTTGGCAGGCGCCGACGTCACGCAGATGGCATCTGCACTTCTCAAGTACGGCCCGAGCCACCTGGCAACGGTGCTGTTCGAGATGGAGTCGTGGTTCTCCGAGCGGGAGTACACGTCGATCGAACAGGGCAAAGGCAGCCTGAGCCAGGCCTCCTCCGCCGACCCGGAGGCATTTGAGCGCACCAACTACATGCGCTCCCTCGTCACCTACTCGTCACGGTACTAACCCGGAGGAAGACCGAATAAGCGAGAGTGCCCCACCGGAAGGTGGGGCACTCTCTCGTTCTTGCGTAACCCGCCAGATTGCGTCACGGACGGCTGCTTGTGAGCCCACGAACAGAAGGCGCCGGATCGCGGAGGTCGATCTCAACGTCGCCGCCGGTCTCCCGGTCGAGCACCGCCACGGTCTCCTGATACAGCTCGGAGGCACGCTCCGGGGTATGACCGATGCCCACCACACCAAGCTTGCCGTACTCCGATAGCGCCCCGATCAGGTGGAACACCACACCCTGCTGCCGATGGGACCGGAAATGCAGCTCGTTCTGCACGACGATGTCGACGAGATCGTCTGGGGTCAGGCCCCGGTATTGGTCGCGCTCGACGTTGTCAGAAGCGTGGTAGTAGCGGGCCTGGCCGGTGGGTGTCGTATAGATGCCGGTGGCACGGTCATAGGTGCCACCAGTGAGGAACTTGAGCATGAGATACGGCAGGGTCGTGCCACCCTTGCGGAGGTTCATCTCCAGCGCATAGTGCTTCCAACCCACCGGCTGACGCACCGAGACGAAATCGACGCTGAAGCGCCCGATCACGCCGGCATCGGCCAATTCTGCAGCCACCAAGTCGGCGGCGTCGTGAATGTCCCCCCGATACTGCGGATGAGCCGGGAAGGTGGAGCCAAGGAAGACCTGGCCCGTCCGTCCCCCAAGGATCTGATCGTGGCTGGAGACGATCTGGTGGTCTCCCGTTGGGTCGATGCGGACTTGCACTGAGGGAGACGCCTTTTCCCCTTCCAAGTACTCCTCGACGATCCCGCCCATCTCGCGGTACTTGGCCATGAAGGGTTCGAAGGACTCGCCCTCGGCCTCAAAGCGGAGGCTCTCGAACAGGTTGCGGCGAATCCAGGGCTCCAGCGAGGATCCGTTGGGAGCGTCCCCGTACTCAAACATGGCGTTCCCCTCACCCGAGAAACCCTCGTTGAGTTTCACTACGGAGCGGAGCAGCGTCGGATTCTCCCCACGGAGCTCTGCCAGGGCGCTGACAACGTCGTCTTCGTCGCGGAGGTTCTCCGCACCCTTGGGACGTTCGATGCCAACCCGGGCGAAGAGTTCCCGGCCGTGGCTCTTGTCTCCCAGGTGCACCAGGTCCGGATCCGTTGCATACAAAGGAATGCCGAGCTGGACGGCCAGAGATCGCTCGAGGTGGCTGGCGTTGAAACAGGTGATATGTGCCGAGGCCTTATCCGGAATCGCATCAGCAATCCTGCGGAGAAGACGAGGCCGGTTGAGGATCTTCTGCGTCAACGGATCTGGCGACCCGTCATCGCAGTCCAACAGGGTGAGCCGATTTCGTGCGTGTCTGCCGGGGACCCCAGGCAGCAGGTGTATGTAGTAGTCGATGATCGAGGGATGCATCGGCCGGCTCGTCACATAGACGATGTTGGTGTTGGGAAGCCGCAACAGCATGAGAAGACACAACATGCGCTCCTCGTAGTGACGGACGCCACGAATCTTGCGCAGCTCGATCGGATCGAGACTGAGGCTGGGTATGACGACGACGGTCCTCGGGATCTGGTCGTTGCTGAACACCCGCCGGTACATCGAGGCCAGTCCGCTTTGGAGGCGAGCAAAAGCTGCCAGCTCGTCAGGCGAGCCGGGTCGCGGTGTCAGGGTTCTGCCTGCCATCACCATGGTTCCCTCCGGAGACCACAATATCGGGAAGAACCACCAAATGAAGGGGAAGCGACCCAGACTGTCAGCCCTCGGCCCTGATCGGCACCAATTTCCAGACGAACCCATCCCAGGTGCCAACGTAGATCTCACCGGATGCGTCGGTCCCGAACGTATTCACCTGGCCGGGATCCAGCTCGGGCCACTCCCTCAGATCGAGGGTCTCTCCGCCTTCGTATCGGAACGACCGGATCCACCCCCGGCACCAGTCGCCGTAGAAGTACACACCATCCAACTCGGGGATGGCCTCCCCCCGGTACACGACACCGCCCGTGACCGAGCACCCTTCGGAATGCGGATACTCGACAACCGGAAGGACCGTCTCCACGTCACGGCACTCGGGAGCCCGGAAGCACTTTGTGCCCTCACGATAGATCCACCCGAAGTTTGCTCCGGGCTCGTCGAGCGACACGACATCGATCTCTTCCAGATCAGCCTGACCGACATCACCGATGTACATGAGCTCTGACTGATCGTCGATGGAGAATCGCCATGGATTGCGGAGACCGTACGCCCAGACCTCGGAGGCGCCACCGCCCTCGACAAATGGGTTGTCCGCAGGCACTGCGTATGGTTCAACGCCATCGATATCGAGGCGGAGGATGGTCCCAAACAGCGTGTCCGGCTTCTGCCCGTTGTGGCCACCATCGCCGCCGTCGCCAACCGCAACATAGAGGTACCCGTCGGGCCCAAATGCTATTGCCCCCGCGTTGTGCCGATCGGTGGGCTGGTCGAACTTGATGAGCTCGCGTTCGGTTGCGGGGTCGACGTAGTCACGGTCCGGATCGGCAACGAGTTCCGCCAGCACGGTGTCGTCGTTCCAATCTGAGTAGTACACAAAGAGCCGACGGTTCGCTTCGAAATCCGGGTGAAAGGCCATGCCGAGGAAACCCTGCTCGACTCCTTCGGATTTGACGATCTCTGCCATGTTCAGGAACGGCTGCTCACGGAGTCGGCCCTCCCGGCTTATCACTTGGACAATGCCGTCCCGCTGCGCCACGAAGATGCTGTCTCCCCCTGGAGCCGATGCAATGACCAGCGGCGCATGGACCTCGGCGACAAGCTCCAACTCAACACCGAGGAGCTCGGTCAGCGGTGCTGTAGTGGTTGTCGGCGGGACCGTTGTAGAGGTCGTCGTAGTCGAGGAGGTCGACGCGACCGCTGGCTCCGCAACGTCAGCCGGCGTAGCAGTCGAGGTCGGTGCGGCGGGTTCCCCAGTGGTTGGAGGAACAGCATCCTCGGCCGGATCAGCACCGGCGCATCCGGCGAGCATCAAACCCAGAGCAAGAATCGCTAGGAGAAACCTCATCGCCACAGGCTAGAGAGACGAGCTCACTCGACGATGCCATCGGTATAGACATCGAGCGGCGGACAGGCGCACATGACGTTGCGGTCCCCATCAGCACCGTCGATACGGCCAACCGGAGGCCAGTATTTGGCCGTACGCAGGCTCGACACCGGGTAGGCCGCCTGCTCGCGGCTGTAGCCGTGGCGCCATTCGTCGGCCACGACATCGTCGGCGGTATGCGGCGAGTTGCGCAGCGGACTGTCCTCGAGCGGTATCGCGCCGGCGCCGATTTCATCAACCTCAGCCTTGATTGCGACCATCGCCTCGATGAACCGGTCGAGCTCGGCAAGGCTCTCAGATTCGGTTGGTTCGATCATCAAAGTGCCGGCAACGGGAAACGACATCGTCGGAGCGTGGAAGCCGTAGTCGATGAGTCGCTTGGCATAGTCATCGGCCGTAACACCGGAGTCATGGCGAATGTCCCGCAGATCGAGAATGCACTCGTGGGCGACCAACCCGCTGTCTCCGGAATAGAGAACCGGGTACAAATCGGCCAGCCGGGTCGCGATGTAGTTCGCAGACAAGATCGCAACCTCTGTGGCCTTCTCCAAGCCCGCTCCGCCCATAAGAGCCATGTAGGCCCATGAGATAGAAAGCACACCGGCGGAGCCCCACGGGGCCGCCGACACCGCTCCCACGCCGTCACGGAAACCCGCCTGATCATGAACCAGCGGATGGCCGGGAAGGAACGGTTCCAGATGAGCTTTGACGCCAATCGGCCCGATACCGGGACCGCCACCGCCGTGGGGAATCGCAAAGGTCTTGTGCAGATTGAGATGGGATACGTCGCCACCGAACTCGCCGGGTCGAGCCAGTCCGAGCAGGGCGTTCAGGTTCGCTCCGTCGATGTACACCTGCCCACCGTGTTCATGGACGAGATCGCACACTTGTCGCACCGACTCCTCGAAGACTCCATGGGTCGATGGATACGTGATCATCAACGCGGCCAGGTTCTCCGAGTGCTCTGCCGTCTTCTCCTTCAGATCCACCATGTCGATGTTGCCGGCCGTGTCCGTTGCGACAACGACAACCTCGAGACCGGCCATGACCGCGCTTGCAGGGTTGGTGCCGTGAGCTGACGCTGGAATCAGGCATACGTTGCGATGACCCTCGTCGCGGCTCTCGTGATAGGCCTTGATCGCCAGCAATCCTGCGTACTCCCCCTGCGAACCGGCGTTGGGCTGGAGCGAGACTGCATCGTATCCAGTGGCGATCGCAAGCCAGCTCTCGAGATCATTGATAAGCCGCAGATAGCCCTTTGCCTGATCGAGGGGCACGAAGGGATGGATGTTCGCAAACTCCGGCCAGGTGACTGCTGCCATCTCCGTCGCTGCGTTCAGTTTCATCGTGCACGATCCGAGCGGGATCATGGAGCGATCGAGGGCAATGTCCTTGTCTTGAAGCCGACGGAGGTACCGCATCATCTCGGTCTCGCTGCGGTACTGGTGGAAGACCTCGTGGGTCATGAAGCCCGTCGAGCGCACCAGGTCGGCGGGAAGGCCGGTTCTCGGCTCTCCCGCATCTCCGTTGACGAAGAATGACTCCGCGACGGCCTCGACAATTGCCGGTGTGACCGTTTCGTCGAGAGAGATCGCAACGTGATCTGCGTCCACCAGACGCAGGTTGATCATCCGATCCTCGGCAGCGGCGACGACCTCGTCGGCTCGTTCCGGAACCCGGACCGTCAACGTGTCGAACCAGGTGTCGTTGACGACCATTTGCCCACCAGCCGTCAATCGAGCCGCCAGATCCGAGGTCAGCTCGTGTACGCGCCTGGCGATTTCGGTCAGACCATGAGGACCGTGCCAGACGGCGTACATACCGGCCATGACGGCAAGCAGTGCCTGAGCTGTACAGATGTTTGAGGTCGCCTTTTCCCGGCGGATGTGCTGCTCGCGAGTGGTGAGTGCCAGCCGCAGCGCCATGCGATTCTCGGAATCCTTCGTCACGCCGACAAGGCGCCCCGGTAGCGACCGCTTGAACGCATCCTTGGTGGCCATGAACGCCGCATGCGGCCCACCGAACATCATCGGCACTCCGAATCGCTGTGCAGAGCCCACGGCCACATCCGCCCCCATTTCGCCGGGAGGCGTCAACAGCGTGAGCGCAAGCAGGTCGGTCGCCACAGCCACCATGACCCCGGCGTCCTTGAGGCGAGCGATCAGTTCCCGATCATCACGCACCACACCGGAACTACCCGGATACTGGAGTACGGCACCGTAGAAACGGTCGGCGTCGATATCTGAGGCATGGCCGACAACAACCTCGATTTCGAGCGGCCGGGCGCGGGTCTGCACCACCTCGATCACCTGAGGGTGACACTCTGAGTCAACAAAGAAGGCTTGAGCTTTGCTGCGCGAAACGCGACGCAACATGGTCATCGCCTCGGCGACCGCAGTCGCCTCGTCAAGCAACGAAGCGTTTGCTATGTCCATTCCGGTGAGATCACTCACCATGGTCTGGTAATTGAGCATTGCCTCGAGCCGGCCCTGCGAGATCTCTGGCTGGTATGGCGTATATGAGGTGTACCAGCCGGGGTTTTCGAGGACGTTGCGTTGGATGACCGAAGGGGTGAAGGTGCCGTAATACCCCATTCCAATCAACGACGTGTACACCGAATTCTCTGTGCCAAGATGGCGCAGCTGGTCCAGGATCTCAGGCTCGGAGCTCGCCGCAGGGAGGTCTAGCGTCTCGCTCATCCTGATTGACTGCGGAACTGCACGCTCGGTGAGTTCGTCGAGCGAGTCCAGTCCGATCACGCCGAGCATGTACTCGATATCGGCGTCGCTGGGCCCAATGTGACGATCTACGAAGCGGGCACCACCGCTGTTCGCTGGCGTCATGTTGTCGCACCTCCTGAGTATGGCTAACAAGACCAACCGGAGTCGGTCTCAGCCCCTCTCTGTCATGGATACCTGAGAGATTCACCGGGCTCCCGGCTTTCCCCTTCGGCGGGGTCGCAATGACCCTCTTTCCAGAGGTGCCTGCTCCGTGCGGTTCAAGGGCCTGAGAGTTTCCTGGGGCGGTTGCTCCTTCGGCGCCGGCCCGATGACCGATCTCTCCCGCATGGCATCAACGGCTGTGCGCTGCTGACTGTACACGACTTCGCCGCCGAAGGTCAGCTCGATTCTGCCGGGTTTGCACCGTGTTTTAGTCGGTCGCAGCGGGGTTATCGTGACCTGGACCGAGGAGACAGAACATGGCCCTATTGGACGAAGCATCTCGCAAAGCATTCGTAGCCAACAACCCAGGCTGGGCGCTCGACGGTGAGATCATCGTCAAGACTTTCACCCACTCCGACTTCAACGCGGCCATGGGCTTCGTGACAAGAGTGGCTCTTCTGGCCGAGGTGGCCGACCACCACCCGGACATCGACATCAGGTGGAACAAGGTGGTCGTTGCGCTCACCACCCACGACCAGGGTGGTCTCACCACCAAGGACACCGAGTTGGCCACGGCGATCGAGGCTCTCTAGCTCGATCCCGGCTCGCTCGCCCGGACCGCCCAGCCGGTCCAACGGGCAACGGAGATCTCGATGAGCGGCCCCGCCGGTGGAGCGTTGTGATACTGCTCGTATCGGGCCACCAGAAGGTCGATACCCGTCTTCATCTCAGCGGTGGTTCTGAGAATCCGGGCCGTGCCATCCGCACGCACCCACCACAGCCGGTCCCAATCCTCGTCGTAGCGATCGGCGAGAACCGCAACGGCGGGATCATGGTCGATGTTGTCGAGACGTTTCAGCAGTCGGGATCGCTTGGGCTTGCCGTCAACGGCCGTGAATATCGTGTCCGCTGTGACCGCAAATACGATCGGAACCAGATGTGGTCCGTTATCGCCAACAGTAGCCAGCCGGGCCACGCGGGCTGTCCCGAAACGTTCTCGACAGTCCTGGATGTTCATGACGAGCAACCTAGCATCACTCCGTAACCTTGACGTTACGTAACGAGCTCGTTACATTATGGGACATGGACACCTACCAGGCTCTGGCCGACGACACCCGACGCAGCATTATCGAGATGCTCGCAGGCGGAGAAATGAATGCAGGAAAGATCGCCGATGCGTTCGCAGTCAGTCGTCCCGCGATCTCGCGACACCTGCGGGTGCTGCGCGAAACAGGTTTGGTCAGTGCCCGGGGTAAGCGGCAGCAACGGCTCTACCGTCTCGAGCCAGCCCCGTTGGCCGAGGTTCAGCAGTGGACGGCCCGCTACAGCACATTGTGGAGTGACCGGCTTGATCGCCTGGCCGATCGAGTGGAGAGCAACGAGGAGAGCCTATGACATACGGCACCGTCACCAACTTCGCGGACTCGGCAACCGTTCGGTTCGAGCGCCACCTTGCCGCACCAATCGATTCCGTATGGCGGGCCATCACGGACGACTCGTACCTGGCCGACTGGCTTGCCCCGGCTCGAATCGAGCCCCTGCTCGGCGGGACGGTCTACATCGACTTTGGGGACGACCAGGAGGTCCACGGCGTCGTCAATGTCTTCGAACCACCGCACACTCTCGAGTACACGTGGACCTTCACCGGCGAGCCCGATTCGACACTTCGGTTCGACCTGAGCTCCGTCGATGGCGGCACTCTGCTGGTTCTGGAACATCGACTGCTGCCGTCAAACCAGGCCCCTGGGTATGGTGCCGGATGGCATGCTCACCTCGACATGCTGAGCGCCAGGGTCGAAGCCACCGAACCGATCGACTGG
The DNA here is from genome assembly GCA_965368515.1 of uncultured bacterium. Lineage (GTDB taxonomy): Bacteria > Actinomycetota > Acidimicrobiia > Spongiisociales > UBA5794 > JAAETI01. The sequence continues at coordinate 1,443 of CBDUNF010000106.1, read as the reverse complement.
GCGGAGCGATTCAACGAAGTCCTCGGCAAATACGCCGGCGCATAGGACTTCGGCGTAGCGATGCAGGCACCGATAATGCCCCCATGAAACGCCTGTTCCTGATCGTCTTTGCCTTCTCCGTCCTCGCAAGCTCATGCGGGGGCAATGCAATCCCAACCTCGACCGCTACCGCAGCAGCCGCAGTGACTACCTCCGCAGCACCGCCAACCACGGTCCCACCGACAACAACCACGACCGGCACAACCACGACAGCCGTGTCGCTCACCTCGACCACCACGACGGTCGCACCAACAACCACGACGACAACAACCACCACCACGGTCGCACCAACAACTCCGACAACGACCACGACGGCACCGACGACGACAACCACGGTCGCCCCGACGACAACTACCGCCGCCATCGACTACGTAGCTTTGGGCGCAGACCTGGCAACCAATCTGGGGTGCCGGAACTGCCACTCCACCGACGGGTCCGTCGGCCTTGGCCCGTCGTGGGCCGGGCTGGCCGGATCCAGCGTGCCGCTGGCCGACGGGTCCACAATCACCGCAACCGGCAGCTACCTCGCAGAGTCAATCCGCTCCCCCGACGCCAAGATCGTCGCCGGATTCGCCCCAGGGGTGATGCAGGTCGTCGGTCTCAGCGACGAGGAGGTTCAGGCTCTGGTCGCCTACATCTCGTCGCGCTAGCCGAACTCCGACCAACTCGGCTCCGCCGAGTCCGCCTACGCCGATTCGTTGTACTTCTTCAGGTGTTCGGAGGCGGCGCTGCTCATCCAGTCGTCACGCTCGATTCTGCCCTTGAAGGCGTCGAGGGCGGCGGTGACGAACGCGATATCGTCAGTCTGGAAGTTGGCGATCTGTCGGAAACTGGTGATTCCAAGACCCTTGAGGGTGCGTTCCAGCTTGGGACCGATGCCGTGGACCTTCTTCAGATCGTCATCGGCAGCGGGAGATCCGCCTGCAGTTCGGTCCGCAATCTCGGCGATCCGGGCCAGCCCTTCCTCCTTGGTGGGCTCGGCTTCGGCACCGTTCTTCGCTGCGGCGGAGACGACTGCCGCTACCGGCTCCGGTGGCGCGGGGGGTTCGGAAATCTCCGCAGACCCCGGCTCAACAATCGCGACAGCGCTGGCCGAATCGAGATCTGACTTCAAGGCTGCGATCTTTGCATCCCGCGCGGCGAGACGTTCTTCGAGATCACCCACGCGTGCCGAAAGACGCTCGCTTCCGGCCCGGCACTCCTCGAGGTCGGATGCCGCCTTGGCGGAAGCGGACTTCGCCGCTTCGAGCTCCGACCGAGCAGAGACCGCATCCGACTTTGCGCCCTCGAACGCAGACTGAAGGGAATCAAGATCCGACTTCACCGCCTCGAGCTCCGACTGAACAGAAACCGCATCCGACTTTGCGCCCTCGAACGCAGACTGAAGGGAATCAAGATCCGACT
>CBDUNF010000105.1:0-11576 GCA_965368515.1 uncultured bacterium | reverse complement strand
GGCTTGATTCGGTCATCTTCGGTCTTGCCGATCGATTCGAGAATCGCCTCGCCGGCAGCTCTGGTCTCGGCCTGATCCGGTGAGTGCAACTCGAGCACTCCGTAGTAACGCTCGATGATCTGCATTCCGGGCCAGACCTTGGTCGCTTTGAGTGCCACGTCCGTCAGTCGATTGATCTCGATGCCGGGAGCAACCTCGACCCAAAGCGAGGCGTCATGAGCCAGCGGGAGGAACCCCTTGGCCACAGTTCCGAGGAACGCCGCATACTGAGGCTGCAGACTGTCGAGAAACGCGTATGACCTGAGCTCAATACCGGTCGCCATTTGACTCTCCTTCGTCTCCGCTAACGATCTGCACTCCCGCAGAAGCGCCGATTCGGCTGGCTCCCGCTGCGATCATGTCCTCTACGTCCTCGAGCGTCCGCACACCGCCCGACGCCTTGACACCCATGTCCGGGCCGACGGTCTCCCGCATCAGTGCCACGTCGTATACGGTTGCGCCTCCCGAACCGAAACCGGTCGAGGTCTTGACGAAATCCGCCTTCGCTTCCTTGGCGAGAGACGAAGCGATGACCTTCTCCTCATCCGTGAGCAGAGCGGTCTCGAGGATCACCTTGCAGAGCCCGCCCACTTCGTGAGCGGCCTCGGCGACTTTGGCAATGTCCTCGCGAACCTGGTCGTACTCTCCCGACTTGAGGGCGCCGACGTTGAGCACCATGTCGACCTCACGGGCGCCTTCGCGAAGCGCCCGCCGGGCCTCCATCGCCTTGATCGCCGTCGTTGATGCTCCGAGCGGGAAGCCGATCACCGTACAGGTGACAACGTTGGTGCCTCGCAGGTTTTCCGCCGCGCGTTTCACCCAGGTCGGGTTGATGCATACCGAGGCAAACTGGTACTCCCGGGCTTCGGCACACAGCTCATCTATTTGCTCAGCGGTTGCCTCGGGCTTGAGCAGGGTGTGGTCGATGTACTTGGCCAGGTCCATCGGTACGTCTGATGCGTCGCCGTGGAAGCTGACTCGATCGGCGCCGTTGGCAACGACGTTGCGCACCGCTTCCGGCGACTCGCATACGTCGTAACGCATGGTCAGCGCAGTGAGCACTTCCTGCGTTACGGCATCGATCAACTTTTCGCGATCCATTGTTCTCCTACGCCTTCAAATAGCGTCGTTCGACTTCCATGATCTTGTCTACACGGCGAGCATGCCGATCGCCGCCCCATTCGGTGGCGAGCCACTCCTGGACTATCTGCCAGGCGAGACCCTCCCCGATCAATCCTGCGCCGAGGGTGAGCACGTTGGCGAGGTTGTGCTCCCGGCTATTGCGGGCACTCGACAAGTCGTAACAGAGAGCTGCCCTGATCCCCGGAACCTTGTTGGCCACCATCGCCGAGCCAATCCCGGCGCCGTCGACGATGATGCCCCACTTGACTCGTCCCGCGGCAACTGCGCTTGCGACTGCGTGCGCAAAATCCGGGTAGTCGACGGCCCTGGATGAATCGGTGCCGCAGTCGAGCACGTCGTGACCTTGCTCCCGGAGCCGGAACGCAAGGCGTTCCTTGAGCGGGAACCCCCCATGATCCGCGCCGATCGCGATGCCATCGCCGCTCGTATCCGTCTTCGACGCCGTCCCCGAGGAGGATTGCGGCGTCGTCGTTTGTTCCCTGGTCAACACGCCGTCGACTATGCGAGCCACCATCTCGCGAACGTCTGCGGAGTCAGGGCGACCAAGGATTCGACTTTGAGGGGTGGTCGTCATCGACTGCATCCTACTTTGACAGAACGTTTCAGATTGCTCTCGCCGTATCATGCACCCATGACCGACCGAGATGCAGCCTTTCTCTGGGAGACCGAGGCACTCCGCACAGCAACCCATCGCGTCGTCGAGGCCGAACTCGACGAAGGACCACCCGGGGACGGCGACGGCCGATGGGTGACTCTGCGCGAGGCCAGTCGCTCCACTGGGATTCCGGTGGAGACTCTTCGGAAGTGGGCACGACGAGCCACCATCCCCACCTACCTGACCCCGACCAACCGGGGCACCAACATCAGGATGGTTGATCTAGATGGGATCGAGCGGCGGGCCCACGACCTCGGCCGTGCTGTGGCTGCGCCGGCAGCCGATGACGAGCCGGTCGCCGAGCCGCCAGCTCCCGCTCCGGAGGCGCCGGTTCCTCCCGGCACGATGATCGTTCCCATCGATGCGTGGAACAAGATGCTCAATCAGCTGGGCAATCTGCATGAGGCGGGGCAACAACTCGCCACCGCCAAGGAGCGTGCCGCCAAGGCCGAGACCGAGGCCAAGTTCCTGCGGGAGCGGCTCGCCGAGCTCAGGCAGACCGAAATCGCTCCGCCAACCCCCGATCCTGTCACTCCCCCGGCCGAGACACCCGAGACGTCCCCGGCTACTCCGGAGAAGGTTTGGCACTATCTCGTCAGACGAGTGCGCGATCGCAACCAGGGGTAATCCCTGATTCACGGTCAGGGTCGTTGGGTATTAGCCTCGCACACATGACCTCGGCCGCAATCTCCGCTGACACGCTCGGGCACGCCTACGGCGATGTTGTCGCGTTGCATCACCTCGATCTTCAGGTTCCTCCCGGTCGTATTGGCCTGGTCGGCGCCAACGGCGCGGGGAAGACAACCCTGATCAAGATATTGCTCGGGATCCTTACCCCGACGGCCGGCAAAGTCGGGGTCCTCGGGGTCGACCCAGCCGAAGACCTAATCGCAGTCCGGTCGCGGATCGGATACATGCCGGAAGGCGAGTGCCTGCCAAAGGACCAGACCGCCGCCGACTTTGTGTCATACGCTGCGGAGCTGGCGGGCGTGCCCCCACAGGAATCGCGGCAGCGGGCCTCCGACATCCTCAGCATGGTCGGGCTTCATGAGGAGCGCTTCCGCTATTTGGGCGATTTTTCGACCGGGATGAAACAGCGAGCGATGCTGGCCCAAGCCATCGTCCATGACCCGGAGATGGTGTTCCTCGACGAGCCGACCGCAGGGCTTGATCCGGCCGGACGCGAGGAAATGCTGGATCTCATCAGCCGTCTCGGCGGGTTCGGAATCAACGTGCTCGTCTCCTCTCATGTACTGCCTGACATTGAGCAAACGTGTGATTGGGTCGTAATGCTCGATGGAGGTCAGGTTCTACGCAGCGGCCCGCTCACGGGACTAACCGAGACCGGAGTCGTCGAGTTGGAGGTCGTCGAGGGTGGTTCGCTTGTCGCCGCCGAGCTCCGCCGCATCGGGGCGGTAGTAGAGGAGACAGGTGAGGTGGTGACCATCACTTCGTTCGCCGGTGATCCCTTCCTAGCCGCCCGCGACGCTCTAGCCAGCACCGGAGTCGCATTGCGGAGGCTCGGCGCACGCTCCACAACCTTGGAAGACATCTTCCTCGGGGAGGTGCCTGCCGATGAGTGACCGCCCGGGAACCGACCGAGCAGGAAACGACAAGACCGGCGTCGTCTACGACCTCGGATACCAGCCCTACGAGGGGCAACGACTCGGACGCGCCGGTGCGATCAAGGCGATGGTCAAGGACGGGTTGCGAAGGTCGTTCGGCATCCGTCGCAAGACCCGCAAGAAGGTCTATCCATGGATGCTGGTCGTCTTGGCATTCTTGCCCGCCATCGTGTTCGTTGGTCTCGCCTTTGCGCTCAGCTCCTTCGCCCCAGACGCCGAGAGCCCTTTTGGGGGCCACGCCCAGTACATCAGCCTGGTCGGCACCGTGATCATCCTGTTCGTGGCGCAATCGGCACCGAACCTGCTGATCCCGGACCGGGAAGACGGGGTGTTGGCCGTCTACAGCTCGCGGCCAATGACTGCATGGGACTACATCTTCGGCCGGGTGGGAGCGCTGACCTCAGTTGCGGCCGCCTTCTTCTTGATCCCCAATCTCATCATGTACCTGGGGTTCGCCGCTCTCGATAGCAGCGGTTTTGCGGCCGCGCTCATCGACAATCTGGATGACTTGATCAAGGTTCTGGTCACGATGGTCGCTACTGTCGTCGGCTACGGCGCTCCAGCCTTGCTGATCGCTACGTACGCCAAACGAACCGGGCCTGCCCAGGGAACCTATCTCGCAATCGTGTTCATCTCCCCCGCCTTTGCTGAGATGTTCAGGAGCCTTGACTTCGCCGGCTCCCGCTACGGAACGTTGCTTGCGGTACTCCAGCACCCCGAGGTCATCCGCAATTGGGTCTTCGACGAATCGCAGGGCACCATTCCGATGGACGCGGTTGGATTTGAACCATGGGTCTCGGTCCTGTTCATTGCGGCGACCGGTGTGGCAAGCATGTACCTCATGGCTCGCCGATACAGGCGGGAACTATGAACGCGAATCCCGCACTCGTCACCAGTCCCACCGTCGAGGTGACGGCAGTTTCGAAGTGGTTCGGCCAGAAAGTCGCCGTGTCGGACATCACTTGCTCGTTCGGGCCGGGCCTGACCGGCCTGCTGGGTCCGAACGGCGCAGGAAAGACCACGCTGCTCCGCATGCTCACCGGCCTCACCCTCCCGTCCCAGGGCGAGGTGTTGGTCAAGGGCGCCCTACCTCGCGCCAGCGTTGACCGGTATCGCGAGATCGGGTTTGTCCCCGAAGAGAGTGCCCTCTACAACACCCTGACGGCACATCAGTACGTTGCGTATGCCGCGACCCTCACCGGTCTCAACAACCCGGGCGAGGCAGCGGACAAGGCTCTGGCCATCGTCGAGCTCACCTCCGACGCAAGACGTGCCGTCGGTGGTTTCTCGAAGGGCATGCGTCAGCGGACCAAGGTTGCTGCGGCACTAGTCCATGACCCCGCGATCCTCGTCCTCGATGAGCCCCTGAACGGCACCGACCCTGTCCAGCGCGCCCATTTGATCAAGCTCCTGGGAAGAATGGCCGACGAGGGCAGAACCGTCATTGTCTCCTCGCACGTATTGCAGGAGGTCGAGCGGATGACCGACCGAGTCATCGCGATCGTCGATGGCAAACTCGCTGCGGCGGGTGACATCTCGGCTATCCGTCGTGCGATGTCCCACATCCCCTACCGCGTGCTCATCGAATGCGACAAACCGCGCGAATTCGCCGCTGCGCTTCTCGGCAATATCGCTATCTCCAGCGTCACGATCGATCGCGACCGCATTCACCTCGAAACCACCGATCTGACCGCGCTGGGTACCGCTGTCTCGCGACAGGCTCGCGACATGGACGTGCGTCTCGCCAGGTTTGCGCCGGAAGACGAGTCCTTGGAGAGCGTGTTCCGCTATCTGGTTGGTGGGCAATGAGCGCCTTTCTCGCAATCGTCAGGGTCACCGTCCGCCAGACGCTGCGGCCGAGGAGGGCGATTGGGTTGCTCCTGCTCTCGGGCTCGGCTGCCGCGATGTATCTGCTGTTCATGATCGGGACGCGCTCGAGCTCCCAGAGCCTGGGATCACAGCGAGAAGTCGCCTTTGAGACGTCAATCGGCATGACCGTAGGCGTCTTCATGAACATCATCGTGCCGGTCGTGACTCTCATAATCGCCACCTCGGTGATGGGCGACGAGCGGCGCGACAACACCATGTCGTTCCTGGTGCTGCGGCCCATCAGCCGGTTTACGATTGGAGCCGCCAAGATTGTTGCTGCCTTCGTCGAGGCCTTCGCCCTGACCGGCATCGGTGCCGCCGCGTTCGGGATCCTGGTCGGAATCAAGATCGATACGTTCTCCTACTTCTTGCCCCTCCTAGTGGGAACTGCCATTGGGACGGCGGCCTACGCAGCGATATTCGTCCCGCTCGGGTATCTCCTGAGGCGAGCCACGCTGATTGGGCTCACCTACGTGTTCATCTGGGAAAACGGCATTGCCGCCGCTGTACCCGCACTGGCCAGCCTCTCGCCGTGGCGGATTGGAGTCAGCGCCATGGCCGGCCTCGCACCCAGCGACTTCTTCGAACTCGTCCCCGCAGACTTTGCCCTCGGCTCGCTGTCACCAGGTGCCGGCGGCGCTCTGGTGAAGACCCTCGTGTTGATGGCTGTGTCCGCCGCGTTCATGGCGTGGATACTGCGCCGTCGGGATCTCGCAACCTGATCCCCACAAATGCCGGACGGGCGGCTACCTTGATTCCGTGACCACGGAAACCTCAGTCGGCAAGAAGATGGGCGCTGCGGCGCTGATTGTCTCGGCGGGCGTCTTGATCTCACGGATCCTCGGTCAGCTGCGCGAGGTGATCTTTGCGTCGCTACTCGGCGCCACCGCAACCACGGACGAGTACGTCGCCGCCTTCGCCATCCCCGACTTCCTCAACTACCTGCTGGCAGGAGGATTCCTGTCAATAACGTTCATTCCCATCTTCTCTCGCTACCTCGCCAACGACGACGAGGAAGGAGGCTGGGAGGCCCTGAGCGCAATCATTCGCCCCGTTGCCGCCGCCATCGTCGGCCTGGTCGTAATTGGATGGTTTGCCGCTCCGTGGATCATCGAAACGTTGTTCACAAAGTTCAGTGCCGAGCAACTGGAGAACACAACCCGGTATACCCGGATCATCCTTCCCGCACAGGTCTTCTTCGTGCTCGGTGCTTTGTTCAGCGCGGTTCAATACACCAAGGGTGTCTTCACGATTCCCACCTTGGCCCCCATCATCTACAACTTGGGGATCATCGCGGGTGGTGTCGGGTATGCGGTGATCGGCGACGAAGCCTCGCCCGAGGGTTTCGTGTGGGGTGCACTCGCCGGAGCTTTCATCGGCAACTTTGCGCTGCAGTGGTGGGGGGCGCATCGACTGGGGATGCGGCTACCGCTACGAATCCCGATCCGGCATCCGGTCCTGCGCGAATACTTGTGGATCGCGTTCCCGCTGATGATCGGCCAGTCAATCGTCGTGCTCGACGAAACCTTCATGCGCGTGTTCGGCCAGTTCATCAGCGAGGGTGCGGCGACCGAGTTGAACTATGCGAGACGAACCATGTTGGTACCCGTTGGCGTGATAGCCCAGGCCGCTGGTGTTGCCGCCTACCCGTTCCTGGCCCGTCTCTTTGCTGAGGGCAAGATCGACGAAATGAAGGACACAGTCGACCGTGCCATGCGGTACGTCCTGATCCTGTCAATGATCGCGGCAGGACTCGTCGCCGCGATGACGATCCCCATCGTGAGGGCGCTATTCGAGCGGGGCAACTTCAGTGCCGAGAGCACGTTGGGCACGGCTGACGCCTTGTTCTACTACGCCTTCGCCATCCCGATCTGGGGTGGTCTCCAGATCCTGAACCGCGCCTTCTACGCCCGCAAAGAGATGTGGACTCCTGTGGTCGTGGGGACTGCGGCAACAATCGCCGCGGTGCCGCTGTACGTGATCCTGCAGAACACATTCGGGCTGCGGGGAGTCGCACTCGCTTCAACCCTCGCCCTGGCGATCTACACCGGCATCCTCGGTGCCGTCTGGTATACCGACACTGCCCGCCTCCGCGAGGTTCTTTACCAGGCGGGCCGGGCAATACCGCTCACCGTCATCGGTGGATTCACCGCTTTCGGAGTGGCATACGGGGTCGAGCGCATCGTTGACATCGCAACCATGGGTTCGATCGCCACAACCATCGTGTCGGTGGCCACTGTTGTCCTGGGAACCAGCGCCTTCGTCGGCGCCGCCGTCTTAGTGGGCGGACTTCTCTACACCTGGCTGGTTGGTCGCTCGGCCGACCCGACACCGACCGAGTAAACGTCCAGGTTCCGACACAGTGCGGAACACGAAAGCAACATCGCACGTTCACGTAGCGTGAGCAGAAGTCCAATCGCAATCCTGGTGACTGCCGTCCTGGCACTCCTCCTATTCGCCGGTGTCCTTCTCCTGAGCGAGCCGCAGGCCGCCGAGAACCGACCGCTCACGCTCGCCAACCCCAACCTGACGTACGACCCTGCTCAGAATGGTGAGGATATGCCGACCGGCTACCGGCAACTGCTGAGCCGCGACCAGATCGCACCGATCTACAACCCCGAATTCACCACGCCCGATGCAGTGGATTGGCCAGGCGAGATTCTGGTGATCGGTGTTGCTATCGATGATGCGGCCAAGGCCTACCCGGTCACACCCCTGAATCAGCGTGAGATGGTCATCGACTCACTGCATGGGATCCCGATCCTCGTTACGTGGTGACCGCTGTGTGCAACGGCGATGGTCCATCGCCGCGAACTCAACGGAGACGAGATCGTCCTCGGCAACCAGGGCGCGCTCTGGGGATCAGCAATGACATGGTGGGACCACGAAACCGGGTCGATTTGGAGCCAGCCGATCGGAGAGGCAATCGCCGGTCCACTCAAGGGACAGACGCTCGAACTGCTTCCTTCGACGCTGACCACGTGGGACGCATGGCGCACTGCCCACCCGGAGACGCAGGCATTGAACGTGAACGGGTGGCAAACTGCATTCAAGTTGTCCGACATGGCCATCGTTGTTGACCTCGGGACTGATTCGGCAGCGTACGAAGTCAACGCTCTCCGTAACCAGGGGGTCGTCAATGACGTCGTCGCCGGCGTTGAGGTCGCAATCGTGATCGACCCCGATGATGATCAACGCTGGGCGGTATTCGGCCGTCGCCTCAACGACACCGTGGTTGACCTAACTCGCAGCGAGGCCGGCCTGATAGACAGCGAGTCGGGTACGGTTTTTGATCCCTTCACCGGTGTCGGCCGGGAGGGGCCGCTCTCGAACCAGTCGCTGGACAGACTGGCAGCATTCACTTCGTTTCCAGAGGACTACTTCACCTTCTTCCCGGAAGGACGGCTCTGGACCGGCTAGACGCGGCAAACCAAGCCTATGGGGCTTTCGGTTCCCAGAACTCCGGCTCCTCACTCGGATTGAGAATGACAAAGCTGTTCGCCGGAACATCGGTCGCCTCGGTCTCGCTTCCATCCGGCCAGCTGACCCTGATCGTGGCCCTGCTCGCCTCTCCCAAACCGAAATGTATCCACCCGAGTTGGTCACCGGCGTGGCCACCGCCAATGGTCTCCTCGTGCGACACAATGTGTCCGCCGGTTTCCACCTCGACGATCGCGCCAACAGCGTAGGTGTTGCTGCCCGGTTGCCTCAGCTGGACTCCCAACCAGTTACCGGTCTCGCCTCTGTTGCGCCACAGTTGCGCATTCTCCACCCGGTTCACCACCACCAGATCCAGTTTGCCGTCGAGGTTGAAGTCGGCGAGGGCGGCCCCCCTGCTCCGGGCCGTGCTGGCCACACCCGACTCGTCCGCGACCTCGATGAATGACCCGTCGGGCTGACCGATGAGCAGGTTGTTCGGATCTGCCATGGTGTATTCGACCATTGCTTCGACGTTTCCCTTTGTGATGAGAAGGTCGAGATAGCCATCGTTGTTGACGTCCTGGAATTCAGGATGCCAGCCCGTTGAGGGCAAGGTGTTGTCACCCACAAACGGCCGATGTGCCGTGACGCCGTACTGAATCGCAATGTCTCGGTAGGTTGGCTGACCTGCGTTCGCCTCGAGCGTTTGCAGTTTGTTGTCGCCCTGGCTGGTGATGAAGAACTCGGGCAGACCATCGCCGGTCACGTCCTGGCTGGCAATCCCCATGCCCCAGATCTTGATCTCGTTCCAGCCCTCTTCGGGCGTATAGAGCCGCGGCTCTTCCCCGGGAGCGACCCTCCACATCTGTTCGGTCCCGGCGATGTAGTAGTGGCGATCATTCGCAACCCGCAGGTCGATTCGATGCGAGCGATCCCAGTCAGTGAACAACACCGAGAGCGTGCACCACCCGGGCGACAAAGCGATCGGAGCGCCGTAGCGATCGCCTTCGGGACGAAGCAGCGTGTTGTCAGCGCACGAGACGGATTCACTGCGATCAACGGGCCATTCCAGATAGTTGCCGAAGGCGAGCGTCGGCAACTCATTGCCTGGCTCCCACTTTGCGCTGAACGCAGCCGTCCACTCGTCTCCACCGTCGATCCCCCAATCCTCATTGGCTCGCTCGAAGCGACAGTCGCCGAGGCCACGCAACGCCACATTCTCGCCAAGACGCAGCACCATCAGATCGAGATTCCTATCCGAGTCAATGTCGATTGGGTAGGCGCCGAGGACGTCCGTCATCTGGGTAGCGGCATCGCCGCCGACGGCGAATTGCAGTTCGCCGCCTATGGCGCTTTGGTTTCGGTAGAGCGATGCGGCGCTACTCCCCCCGGCCAGGTACATGTCTTGGCGCCCATCGTCGTCGCAATCAAACACCGCAACTCCGCCACCAACGAAGAATTCGAAGTCGCCTTCGTAGCTGTGGACGATTCCGGCGGCCTGTGCTTCTTCTACAAATGATGGAACTGCCCCGGCATCCGGGGGAGATGTGACGAAGATCGCCGCAGCCAACACAACAGCACCAACGGTGAAGGCGGCCCCAATCACCGCACCTGCGCTCAGCCAGAGCCCATTGCGTGCGGCCTTTCGATCGGCATCCGCTACGTCGTTCATCGGCGCAGTGTCCCACAGGGAAGAGAATCGTTGGCAATCTCTCGGGCGCGCTACGGTGCGGGCATGACGGCGGCGCCATCGAGAACCCTGCGGCTTGGCCGGCGGCGATATCCGGTCGTATTCCCCGACGCTCGGGATCCGCGCCTGCTCATCGCCATGGTTGTCTTCTCCGTTCTCGCTATCGGAATCACTGCGCTCGACTTTGCGGTATCGATTCCACAGATCCTGGCCGCGGTACTCACGGGTGTGGCGATCGACGGCACACTGACTTTCCGTAGGACCGGGAGGTTGGAGTGGCCGGCAAGCGGGGTCAACACAGCATCTGGCGTTGCGCTGATCATGCGGGTCGTCGGCACAGAATCGGGTGACCTCTGGTCATGGCGCGGGTGGCACGTCTATGTCCTCGTGACTGCGTTTGCGTTGTTCACCAAGCACGTGATCCAGTATCGCGGGGCTCACGTCTTCAACCCATCAAACGTAGCTCTGGTTCTGGCGTTTCTCCTGCTCGGCAGCGGGCGTTTGGAGCCGCTCGATTTCTGGTGGGCACCGTTCGGCGTCCGCATGGTTGTCGTCTACGCCATCATCCTGACCGGTGGCATCCTCGTGCTCAGGGGGCTGCGGCTTCTCGTCGTGCCCTTTGCCTTCTGGCTCGTTCTGGTTGCGGGGCTCGGCGTCCTGGCGGGATCTGGCCACTGCTTCACAGCCCCGTGGTCGTTTCAGCCGGTCTGCGGACCCGATTTCTGGTGGGTCGTGATCACTTCGCCAGAGATGCTCTTCTTCATCTTCTTCATGATCACCGACCCGAAAACAATCCCAAGCGCGAGTCGTCTTTGCGGTGCTGGTCGGGGTCGTGGCCGTACTACTCATGGCTCCCCAGGCAACTGAATTCGGAGCAAAGGTCGGGTTGCTGGCCTCAGTAGCGATCGTGAGTCCGCTCCGTTGGCTCATCGACGGCTGGTTTCGCGACGTGCAACCACGGCAAACCCGCATCGCCGAGTTCGTCGATCGTCTCGCAACTTCGAGTGGGGTCCAAGCTGGTCGGCCGGTCGTGTTCCTCAGAGGTGTACTGGGAGGGGCCGTCGTCGCCGGCATCGCAATGCTCATCATCGTCTTCGGAGCCCCGGCCCGCGATGCGGCACTGGCATTCCCGGTG
>CBDUNF010000104.1:0-11637 GCA_965368515.1 uncultured bacterium | reverse complement strand
GCGACCGCCCCGGCTAGGTGTCTTCTGCGGCTGGAGGCTCAGACTCTGTTGGTGCATCGCCCGTTGCTGAACTGTCGTGGAGGTCGGGATCCGGTTCCTGCTTGTTCTCGTCGGCGAGGACACCGCGATCGCGCATCTTGGCGACGACTCGATCGGCGACATCTGTCCGCTTGCCCTCGGGGACCCGGCTCGGGATGCTGGTCTCGACCTTGTGGCGGACCTCGGACTCCGTGAGGCCCTGCCATTCTGACTTCTTGGCGGCGACAAACTTGGTGGCGGCAGCGACGGCCCCGACAAGCAGGGCGAGTCCAATGAGCTTCTTCTTCATGACTGTCCCTTCTTTGGTCTCAGCTCAGTCTACGACGTCCTTGTGACACCGGGATCGCGGCGAGTGAATCGCAGCGCCGCGGATGCAGCGGAACATCAATAGAGACGTCATCTGAACGCCCGTCATCGAGCCGAAGCAGATCCGATAGCGTGGTTGGTAGCCAATCGGAGGGTGCATGGCGACGGACTGGACATTTGACGGAACCTGGCCGTACGAGCCGAAATGGTTCGGCAGCGCCGACGGGCGGATGCACTATGTCGACGAGGGTCCCCGCGACGGCAACCCAGTCGTCATGGTTCACGGCAACCCGACGTGGGGTTACCTCTATCGCAACTTCATCGGCCCGGTCACCGCCGCCGGACATCGTGCGATCGTTGTCGATCACCTCGGGTTCGGCCGATCGGACAAGCCGGATCAAGCGGAGTTGTACACCGTCCGGCGACACAGCGAGCGGCTGGATGCGCTGCTCGAGTCTCTCGACCTGGCCGACGCGACTGTTGTCTGTCAGGACTGGGGAGGCCCAATAGGCCTGCGCTGGGCAACACAACACCCCGACCGGGTGCGTTCGCTGTTCATCCTCAATACATTTGCCCACCGACCCCCAACCGAGGTCAAGCTGCCGCTGCCGCTCAAGATGTTCCAGACCAGGGGATTGGGCGAGACGATGGTCAAGCGCTTGCACCTGTTTGTGCGGATGTTTTTGTTCAAGGCGGGCGTGGTGCATCGGGATCGTTTGACGCCGATCGTGAAGAAGGCCTACCTCGCACCACATCCGACGTATAAGAGCCGCACCGCGATCTTGGTGTTCCCTCGAGAGATCCCCGCCGGGCCGCACGGAGACGTTGCCGACCTCAACGCAGAAATCGACGCCGGGTTGCAGGCGCACTTCCGCACCAAGCCGGTGAAGATCATGTGGGCGATGAAGGACATCGCCTTCACCCCTGAGATGGTCGATCAGCTCTGGCTGCGGACGTTCCCCGACGCGGAGGTGATCAAGATTGCGGACGCCGGACACTATCTCCAGGAAGACGCACACGAGCTCATTGTCCCTGAGCTTGTCGAGTTCCTGGGGCGCTAGAGGTCTAGATGAAGATGGGCGACGGCCACCTCTGCGCCTTCGACTTTCGTAGTCGATTCGCCCGTGAGAGTGAATCCGCGGCGCAGGTAGAAGTCGATTGCCCGCTGGTTGTCGATCTCGGTGCACACCGTCATCTGGTCGCTCCCGTGGGAGCGAGCTGAACCAACGGCGGCGGCGAGCAACGGGGTACCAACTCCCCGGCCGACTATGGATTGCAGGACCACGATGCCTGCCAACTCGACTGTGGTCTCATCGATCGTCCTGGTGGCGGCGAAACCGACGACACCACCGTCTCGATAGGCCAGGAACATTCTTCGCTCCGGCCCGCCGATTCGCTCCTGGATTGCCTGCGGCTCTGCAATCTCGGCGATCACACTCTCGGTAGCACCGGCGAAGCCGGGTGCGTCGGGCCCGGCGTCACTCCACATCACCCAGAAGAACTGGCTGATAGCGGGAATATCGGCTGCAGCGGCCTCGGTAACACGGAGTCCCGTCGGTGGCGTTGACATCGCCATATGGACGTTACAACGCCATCCCGGGTCGCGAAATCCGCGTTTCTGTCACAGGGCGCGGATAACGTGACGGCATGCTCTCAGAAAAGGACATCCGAATACTCGACTTCGAGGCCAGTTGGTGGCACTTTCCCGAGCCCAAAGACAGGGCCATCCGCGAGTACGTCGGCATGAGCTCGACCCGCTATTACCAGGCGCTGCGGCGGCTGGTCGAAGATGATGCGGCGGAACACGAATACCCGCTGGTGGTCAAACGTCTGCGTCGCATGAAGAAGGAACGCAAAGAAGCTCTCGCCCGCCGTCTCGATACAACGGTCGGCTGATGGCGGAGCCTGCGTCCGAAGTTGCTGCTGAGGACCCGGTCGAACCCAGGGCGGCCCGCGACCTGAACGCGCTCATCACACGGATGGGGATCGCCGCGTGGAGCATCGTTGGTGCAGCCGTTCTCATCTGGGTTCTACTCCAGGTGATGGGCCGCTTCGAGATCTTGCTGGCCCCGATAGTCCTGTCCGTCGCCCTCATCTACATCCTCAATCCGCTGGTCAACTGGATGGCGGCTCGCAGAGTCCCGCGGCTCATCGCTGCGTTTCTTGCTTTCCTGGCTCTGCTGATACTGCTGGCCGGTATCGGGGCGGCAGTGATTCCGCTGGTTGCGGATCAGGGCTCGGAACTGGCCAACCGATTCCCTGAGATCTATGAAGAGACCGTTGTGGAGATCGAGGATCTTGCGGGGCGTTTTGGTATCGAGGACGCGGACATATGGTCGTACGAGAGGCTCCAGGAGTTCATCCAGGATCCCGAGGCTCAGGACCAGATTCTCTCTGTTGTTTGGGACCGTCTTGGAGAGGTCACCACAGGCGTTCTGGAAACTGTTCTTGTCTTCTTCCTCGCCCCGGTGGTCGCTTTCTACGCTTTGGTCGACCTGCCGAGAGTGCGAGAAGAGGCGATCTCGCTCATCCCGAAGCGACACAAGGCCGAGGTGGTCCACGTTGCCAGCCGGCTCGGAGACGCTGTGGGCGGCTTTCTGCGCGGCCAGATACTCGTCGCCCTGATTGTCGGCGTCATGATGAGCGTGGGCTTCCGAATAATCGGCCTCGAGTTCTGGCTGATCATCGGGATGATCGGTGGGGCGCTCAACATCATCCCGTTCGTTGGGCCATGGGTTGGTGGCTTCCTCGGTGTTGTTGTCGGGTTCGTCACGGGAGACACACAGACGGCCCTCCTTGCGGCATTGGTGGCGCTGATCGTTCAGCAGCTCGACAACCACTTGATCAGCCCCAACGTGCTGCGGGCGACGGTCCATCTTCACCCCGCTGTCATCATCCTGCTCATCTTGTTGGGTGGCGGGCTTGGCGGCATCTGGGGTGTCCTGCTGGTAGTGCCGATTGCAGCCATCCTCAAGATTCTCGCCGGCCATTTGTGGCGGACTCGAGTGCTTGGCCAGTCCTGGGATGATGCCTTTGATGCGATTGTCGAGGCTTCACAACCTCCAGAGACGCTGCTCGAAGAGATCCGGGAGACCTTTCATCACGAAGAGGCACCGGCTTCTGCTGACGCGGCGGCGGTCGGCGACGACGATGACGGCTCGGCCGACGACCACTCCGGCGAGTAGCCCGAGAGGTCACACATGCTCGATCTCATACTTGGTGCGTTGCTTGTTGGTCTGGCCATTCGGGGCTGGATGCGTGGGTTGGTCAAGGAGATCATCAGTCTCACGGTTCTTGTCGTTGGCACCATCGCCGCATTCCGTCTCTCCACGCCGGTAGGGAGGATCTTTGCCAACATGTCGGGCGCATCGCCCGACGCGTCGCGCTACGTCGCAGGGATCGCCATCTTCTTCGGTGTTGCCATCGGAGCGGCCATCATCAGCCGGGTCCTTCACCTGGGTATCCGCTTCCTGCCGGGGGTGTCGACACTGAACCGAGCTGCCGGAGCGGCGTTGAGCCTCATTGCTCTCACGCTTCTAGTCACCCTTGCGGTGTCGGCGGCCACCGTCGTCACCTTGCCGGAGGGAATGCAGGAGCAACTCGATGATTCGGCTGTTGCGGCGACCCTGATTGAACCCGACGGAGTGCCACAGCGAGTTCTTAGTTTTCTATCCGGCGATCGTGTGGTTGAGATCTCGCTGCGTATTCGTAATCTCACCGGCAGCGAACGAGCGGTGGCAACGGCTGATGCGCCGCTTTCAATCCCTGCGGCGGACACCGATGATCTTGACCGTCTTCCTGCCGCCGAGAAGACAGCATTCGACCTGCTCAACCGGGAGCGGATCTCCGCCGATGTCGACCCGGTGCTCCGGTCACCAGGATTGGATCGCATCGCATTCGATCTGGCGCTCGCCGGATATGTCGAGGGACACGTTGCGGTTCTGGCTGAGTCGGAGCTGAGGGCTCTGCTGAACGATGCCGGGATGCCGGCGATTCAGCAAGCGCAATTGGTTGTATTGGCCGCCTCTCCGGAGGGGGCACACGCCGCGCTGGTCGACCAGATGGCTGACACGATGGTCCGCGACGGATACACCAGGGCGGGGATTGCGATCGTTCAGGGACCGGTTGGGCTGGTAGTTGTCGAGCTCATGTCGGGATAGTTCCTGCGGGGGATAGTCAATCGTCCACGCGAATGACGACAGTTTCGCTCGCGATCCGTAGGGTTGCCCTCAGAGTGAGCGGAAGAGGTGAGTCTTGAACGTGTTGGAATGTGCGGGCCTGGTCAAGGCCTTCGATGACCTCGTAGCCGTCGATGATGTCGGTTTCCACATAGCTGCCGGCGAGACCTATGGCCTGCTCGGCCCAAACGGTGCAGGCAAAACGACCACTATCTCGATGATCTCCGGAATTCTCGAGGCAGATGCGGGCAAGGTCACAGTTGCGGGTAAGGAGATAACCACCCGTACCACCGAGGGCAATGCCGAGATCGGGTATGTGCCGCAGGACATCGCCATCTACCCGGACCTCACGGCACGTGAGAACCTTCGCTTCTTCGGGAGGCTGTATGGCATTCCCAAGGCGAGACTGTCCACTCGAATTGACGAGGTGCTGGACGTAATCGGGCTCAGCGAACGGAGCGACGATCGCACCGACGAGTACTCAGGTGGCATGAAGCGTCGTCTCAACATCGGCATCGGCCTCTTGCACGAGCCAAGCCTGCTGATCCTCGATGAGCCGACTGTCGGAGTCGACCCGCAAAGCCGCAACTCGATCCTCGAGAGCGTGGAGCTGCTCGGGCAGGCAGGCACCGCCGTGCTCTACACCACCCACTACATGGAAGAAGCCGAGCGTCTCTGCGATCGTGTCGCGATCGTCGATGGTGGCAAGATCAGAGCGGAAGGCACCCGCCGTGAACTGGTCGAGTTGGTGGGACAACGTGACACGGTGAACCTCGGTGTGATTGGATCCGCTCACCGGGTCGTTGAGGACCTGCGTACCGTTCCCGAGATCGAACGGATCACTGCGGCTGAGGGGTCGATTGAGATCCTTGTCGACGGCGCCAGTCGGATTCTTCCCCGAATCCTCGAGGTGGCGCAGCAATCTGGGGTAGGCATTTCGGGAGTAGAAGTCGTGGAGCCGAACCTGGAGTCGGTATTCCTGCACCTCACCGGGAAGGCATTGCGGGACTAATGCGGGCGTCATTCATCATCGCAATGAAGGATCTGTCGCAGCGGATCCGGGACAAATCGGCAATCCTGCTTGGTCTCGTTGCCCCGCTTGGTCTGGCGTTGATCTTCGCTGCGATCATCCCCGACAGTTCGAGTTTCTCGTTCCACGCCCACGTCGGTGTTGTTGACAATGACCGCGGCGAGATATCGGCAACGTTCATCAATGGCGTGTTGCCGGCCGTAGCGGCCGAAGGACTATTGGAGGCCGAGGCCTATCCCAGTGTCGCCGCGGCTACCGCCGACGTCGAGGATGGAACACTCACCGCGGCCTACGTCTTCCCCGAAGGATTCAGTGATTCATTGCAGAGCGGCGGTGCAGCGACGGTTGAGATCATCGGCAACGTCGATGAATCGATCTCGACCCAGATCGCAAAAGCGGTTCTCGACTCGTACCTCGCCGAGGTGGATGCCGTCGGCCTTGCCGTCGGAGCGGCGATGGCCTCCGGCGGTACCGACGTCGCCTCTATCGCACAGCAAGCCACAGAATCCGCGGCTGCGGTCGTGCTCAACGATGTCGCCGCCGACAATCTGGAGCTTGACGCGACCACGTTCTTCAGCGGAGGCATGGCCGTATTCTTCTTGTTCTTCACGGTTCAGTTCGGTGTTTCTTCGCTTCTCGAAGAGCGGAATTACGGAACGCTGCCACGCCTGCTTGGCGCTCCCATTCACCGGTGGAGCATTATCGGGGGCAAAGCAATCACGAGCTTTGTACTCGGCCTCACCTCGATGGTGGTGCTGGCGGTAGCTACTACGTTCTTGATCGGTGCCGAATGGGGCAACCCGGTCGGTGTACTCATCTTGATGGTCGCCGGTGTCATGTCTGCATTGGGAATCATGGCGCTGGTGGCCGTGGTCGCCAAGACACCGGAGCAGGCAGCCAACTACCAAGCAATAGTTGCGGTCGCTCTCGGCATGTTGGGCGGGACCTTCTTCCCGCTGAGCCAAGGGCCGCGCATCCTCTCGCTGTTCTCCAAGCTGACACCGCACGCATGGTTCCTCCAGGGGCTCGGCGACCTCTCGGCAGGGCGTGGCCTGGATGCCGTTGTCGCACCGGTGCTGGCGTTGCTTGCGTTCTTTGCGGTGACAGTCGGTATCGCGTCTAACTGGCGGAAGGCGGTGCTGGCACCATGAAGGCTTGGGCGATCACCTCAACCAACATCAAACGGCTGGTCCGGGACCCATCGACCATTTTCTTTGTGTTCATATTCCCCATGCTGCTCATCCTGGTGCTCGGTGCCTCGTTTGGCGGCGGGTTCACACCCAAAGTCGGTGTTCTCGTCGCGGGCGAAGGGCCATATGCGCAAGCATTCGCAGACGGGATTGACGCCAACCAGGAGTTCGAGTCAGTCGATTACAGCAACTCCGAATTGCTTCTCGAAGACGTGGAACGCGGCATCGTGCAACTCGGTGTGATCATCCCCAGCGACTACGACGCCACTCTGACTACGGGTGGGACGGCTGCGGTCGAGTACATCGGTCGCCTGGATCAGAGCTCGGTCCAGTACCGGGCATCAATCGAAGCGGTGGCGTCGGATCAAAGCGCGGTGTTCAGAGCCGCTCGCATTGTCGAGGGCGAAGGCCTCGCCGACTTCGACTCTGCCGTGGCCGCGGCACAGCTGGTTGCTGCCGGGCCGGGGGGCTCCGACGTGGTCGTCTCGACTGCCGGGGAGGCGTTGTTTGGCGATATCGGCCAGTTCGATCTCGGCGCACCTTCGAACCTCATCCTGTTTGTGTTCCTCACTTCGCTGGCGGGCTCGGCGGCGCTCATTCAAACCCGGCGCCTTGGCGTTTCGCGGCGGATGGTTTCGACTCCCACCTCGATCGGGCAGATTCTGCTCGGTGAGACCGGGGGTCGGTTTGCCATCGCCATGATTCAGGGTCTGTTCATCATGATTGGTGCAGCCGTCGCTTTCGATGTGAGGTGGGGCAACCTTCTCGGGGCAGCCGTGCTGCTGATCCTCATCGCCCTGATCGGGGCGGGCGCCGGCATGCTGATGGGATCGTTGTTCGACAACGACGAGCAGGCAGGCTCGATGGGCGTCTTTATTGGTTTGGGTCTCGCCGCTCTTGGCGGAGCCATGTTCCCGCTCGAGATCTTTCCGGACACCATGGTGAAGGTGGCGCACGTGACCCCCCACGCCTGGGCCATCGACGGCTTTGCGGAGCTGATTCGCCACGGAGGAACCCTCGCTTCGATAGCAACCGAAGTCGCCGTTCTCCTTGGCTTCGCTGTGGTGCTGTTGGGTCTAGGGACCTGGCGGCTGCGTGCGAAGCTCACCCACTGAGCGGACCAGAGCGCCGGATCAATCCATGTCGAAGAACGGCGAGTGCTGTCGCGGGTTCTCCGTCGTTCGAGTCGGTGCGGACTCCGGTTGGGGGACGTCGACCGGTGGTGGCTTTGGTGCCGGCCGGCGGGCACCAGACCCCTTCTTCTCACGACGCACGGCGGCCAGCCACACGCCGAGAGCGAGTGCACCCGACAACCCCAGCAGTCCGACCAACCACCAGGGGAACCCTGCCTTTGGGTACAGCGTGTTGGCAAACATGTACAGCTCGCCATCGAGCGGAATCGTCCACATGAAGCGTCCATCGGCGGTGATCTCGTCGGCATTGTGGTCGGCGACCTCGCCTGGAAGCGCAACCAAGATGTGCGCTTCGAGGGTGTCGGGATCGATCGTGCTCGGGGCCACTGGAAACTGCGACAGATCGAGCTCGCCGGCGAGGTCTAGCGTTGCTTCCAAGGACGTACCGTCACCATCCAGTTCGAGCGAGAACGAGGTGAAATTGCCCGCGGCGGCCGTCGCTATCTCTGCGTCATCCTCGAACGCAACCTGGGTCGCATAGACGGTCATGTCGCCGTCGACACGTGTCGTTCCTTCGCCCTCGAGGCCAAGGTCCAAGCCGGAGATGATGCTCTCACTGTCGCCGGCGAGTTGGTCAATGAGGTCGCGGAGCTGGTTGTTGATACCGACCTCGGCTGTCACCGTCCCCGAGCCGTTTTCGGCGACATCGAGGAGCAACCTCACCTCGGCACGGCAGCCTGAAGCCAGGAAGGCTATGAGGGCAACGAGGATGGCAAAACGTTTCATCGGATCGATCGAGACTCTAGTGGGCCGCGGCCGTCGATCCATTCGTGTGCCTCACGTATCCTGATCCGATGCGGAGCGACAGGAATCTCGAGACCGAACGTTTGGTGACCGCAATGGTCGACGCCTTCCCGAGGTATCTATCCAACCGCCTGGTGCAGTTGGGGCTCGTGGCATCGGGTCCCGTCGCAACCGCGGTCGCTGTGGGCAGCGATCGGTTGTCGGATGCGCTGTCCGAGCTCCTCAGCGTTCCACCCGGCAGTCAGGCACAATCCCCGCTCGAGCTGGTCAGAGAGGCTACTCAGCCGGTATCTGCCGCTCTGATCGAGATGGGAGTGCGCCCACCGCGACGTGACGAATGGGAGATTGACAAGCATCCGGCGGATATGTTTGGTCTTTTCCCGGCATCATCCCGTGATCTGGGTGAAGAAGCTTGGCAACTACACCTCCAGTGGGGACTAGACAAGGCGCAGGCCGTGGCAGGCGTGGTTCCGGCCGGTGAGCAGCCGCCCCACCCCTCACCGCTGCCTTCGGTTGCCCTGTTTGGAGTACCTATCGAAGCGCGGGAAGACCTGGTGTCGGCAGTGGAGGCTCGTGGCTACGGTGCCCTCGTTTGGAGGAATCCCGCGGCTCTGGAGACCGCAGGGGCGCTTCGGCCCATCATGGTCATCGTCGACCTCCGGCATCCCAAAGCCCATGAAGCGATCCGGAGGCTGGCCAGATCCGGCACCCGGACGGTAGCGACGGCTGGGTATGTCGATGATTTGATGATCCCCGGTCTTCTGGCGCTTGGCGCCGAAGAGGTGACCGAGCTAGGCGGGCTGGTCGATCGTCTCGACCGTCTCTTGCCCCGGCTTGTCTGAAGAACCATTGCCTTTGCGAAGGCTGAAGGTAACCAGCCCGGTCAGCACCAAGGCGGCACCGATCCACTGACTGATACCGAGCGCCTCGCCGTAGATGAGGCCCGCCCAGAGAATCGCCAGCATTGGTTGACCGAGCAGCATGACCGATGTGTCGAGCGCGGGCAGCCTCGGCAGTGAAAGGGAGATCAGCAGCCAGCCGACAACTTGTCCGACGATCGCCATCAGCAGAATCCAACCATGAGCGGGCCAAGTAAAGGCGAAGTCGAAATCAGAGGCGAAAGTGAGCCCGATGATGAGGGTGGCCAGAGCTGTTCCGATTGTCGAGTCGAACAAGGGGCCGGTAGGTGGGGCAGAGAACCCACGGTTGGCCTGGCGAAGCATCAGAACGAAGCCCGCATAGAACAACGCGGACAGCAGACTCTGAGCGGTACCGAGCGCAGGATTGGAGCCGTATGCATCGGAGCTTCCGGCACCGGAAATCAAGAAGACGCCGACGAGCATCATCGGGACCAGCCACAGCGCCTTGCGGCCGGGCTTCTCCCCAAACAGGACCCAGGCGATGAGCGCGACAAACACGACCTGGAGATTGACAACCACAGTCGCCAGACCGGCGCCCACCTCGCCGATCGAAGCGTGCCAGAAGGTCAGGTCAAGGCCGAGGAATACGCCCGATCCCACCGCAATCCACCGACTGCGAGGCGGCCTCTTGTCGCCACGCCGGGTTCCCCAGTAGAGCACCGCCAGGATCGGCAACGCATAGAAAGATCGGAAGAAGGCGATCGTGAGGTCGCCGGCGTCGTCGGCGGCCCGCACCAGAATGGGTGAGAACGAGATACCGACAACTCCGACCCCGGCCATGAGCCTGTAGGTGAGTTCGGACATTGGGCGAGACTAGCGATGTGCGGTTCGGGGCAAGTCGATGGCCGCGGCGAACCAGCACAGGTCTAGCCTGGGAGAATTCTGCGAAAGGTTTGGGTCATGTCGGATATCGAGTCAGCGTTCGCTACAGCTCTTGAAGACGTCGAGCAACTGCCGGACCGCCCCGGCAATCAGGACCTACTCCGTCTCTATGCGCTCTACAAGCAAGCGACCGTGGGCGATGTGGGCGGTGACCGTCCCGGGATGATGGACTTCGTCAAGCGAGCCAAGTACGACGCGTGGGCCGAACTCGAGGGCACCTCGAAACAGGACGCCATGCAGTCCTATGTCGACTTGGTGGCGGAGCTGAAGGGGAACAGCTGACCGTCGATCTACTCAGCTCGCGGCTCGAATTCGATCGCGTGCGACTTCTATTCAGTTGTTGCCCGGAAACGAGCTACTCCTCGGGAACGATCATGCTCCGGCCGACCACGGTTCCCTTTTCGTTGACGTCGGAGGCGCTTCCACCGAGGGCAGGGTCCAGTGCCGGCAGTTGGATCAACGCTCCGTCTTCCCACTTGACCGGCTGCATCACGTCGGTCCCGTCGACTGAATCGCCGACGATCAGCCCTGCGTTGTTGATGGCGCGAGCCCGGCTTTCTTCACCTGCCAGCGCTGCTAGATCGGTGAGGACACCGTCCTCCCACATGAATGCGTGGCTGGTACCGGTTGCGGTCTGAGACCAGCCGACGACCTGTCCTCGCTGATTGATGTCCGATGGATAGGCATATGCGCCGCCAAGAGTCCCCAGGTCGGTCATGACGCCTTTGTACCAGTAGAAGGCATGAGTCTCTCCCACGCCTGTCTTCGATTGGCCGATGACCTCGCCCCGATTGTTGATTGCGTAGGCTTCGGCATGGGTGCCACCGAGGGTGCCCAGGTCGACCATCGTGCCGTGCTGCCAGAGGAAGGCGTGAGTTTCCCCGTCTGCAGTATCGGCCTTGCCGACAACCCCGCCCCTCTCATTGATGCCGTTGGCCCAGCTGTAGTCGCCGCCCAGCGTGCCCAAATCCGTCAAGACGCCCTTATCCCAAAGGAACGCTCTGCCTCCGAACTCCCAATCTCCCAGCCCGCCGACAACCTGGCCGCGGTTATTGATGTCCATGCCCATGCTGCGGTGAAAGGTGCCGCTACCAAGGTCGATGATTTCGCCGTCTTCCCAGCGAAACGCATGAGTATCGCCGTATCCGTCGGTGG
>CBDUNF010000103.1:0-11695 GCA_965368515.1 uncultured bacterium | reverse complement strand
ATGGGCCCACGCCGAATGCCGCCGCTGACGGGGTGACGATCGACCTAAACCAGGTCGAGCGGCTTTCCGGGCAGGATGGCCAGGTCGTAGAGCGTTTCCTTCGTGGGATTCAGATGCTGCGTCAGGACTTCAACGGTCGGGTGCTGACTATCCGTGCCAACGATTTGCGGATGCTGGCCATGCTGCTGGATCAGTCCGAAGAGGGTTTCAGTGAGCGGCTGACAGAGCTCGGCGTCACGTCAGACGGCGAGTAGTCGCAATACGCACGGTGCAGGGTTGATGGCAATTGCTGCCATGCCGTATTCCCCTGTTCGAAACGCCCCGATATACTGCCGTCTTGCGAAACCGCGAGTTCCACTCCGCATTCTCTGACGATTGACTCTTCGTGACGACCCCTCCCGCAACCCAGATCCGTATTCGCGTCCCTAGCAACCACCTAATGGTTGACCTGCTGGGGGAGCGCGATGCCTACCTCAAACAGGTCGACGCGGCCTTTCCCGAGGCTCGTATCGTCGCGCGCGGTAACGAAATCGTGATTGAAGGCTTCCGCGACGCCGCTCGCGGCGAGATGGTGCGGACGGCTTTTGATGAGTTGCTGATCCTGATTCAGGAGGGCGAGGCGCTCGACGAAGACCGGGTCACCAGGGTCATCGACATGGTCAAGAACGACGTGCCCTCACCGTCGGGCGTCTTTACGGACTCGATCAAGGTTGGACGTGGCAAGCACGTGAGGCCGAAGACACACGGCCAGAAGGTCTACGTGGATGCGGTTCGTGACAACACGATGGTCTTTGGTATCGGTCCGGCCGGAACCGGCAAGACATACCTGGCGATGGCTTGTGCGATCGAGGCGTTGCAGTCCGGTTCGGTGCGCCGAATCATCTTGACCCGGCCCGCCGTCGAGGCCGGGGAGCGACTGGGATTCCTCCCCGGTGACCTCACAGCGAAGGTCGACCCCTATCTGCGGCCCCTTTACGACGCTCTCTACGAGATGTTGGGCCCGGAGGAGACCGCACGGCTGATGGAGCGGGGAACTATTGAGATAGCTCCCCTCGCTTATATGAGGGGGCGGACACTCAACGACGCCTTCGTGGTTCTCGACGAGGCGCAGAACACGACACCCGAACAGATGAAGATGTTCCTCACCCGATTGGGGTTCAACTCAAAAATGGTCGTAACCGGTGACGTCACCCAGATCGATCTCGACGGCGGTAAGCCATCGGGGCTGCGCACCATTCGACGCGTGCTCAAGCACGTCCAGGGTATTGGATTCATCGAACTCACCGGCGCCGACGTTGTCCGGCACCGCATTGTTGCGGCCATTGTTGAGGCGTATCGACAGTATGAAGAACGCCGTAAGGAGGAGAAGTAGTGAACTTCTTCCGCCGCTATGCGATCCCGCTGAACATCCTGGTGATCATGGTGACTATCGTTTTTGTGGGTGCTGCTCTGGTTGTCGGGCGCTCCGTCGAGGCGCCGAGCGCGACGATCGGAGTCGGTCTAGAGGCGCCAGAGGACTACACCGCAAACCAGACCATCAACGTTCCCGATGAGGTGGCAACTGCGGAGGCTCAGCAGCGGGCATTCGACAACGAAACCTCCCAATGGTCGATCGACGGGTCCGTCATCAGCGGTGTTCGCAGCGAGATCCTGACTTTCTATGAAGACCTCGCTGATCTGGCGATTCTGACACCGGCGGACCTCGAGCTCCAGCAGGAGAAATCAGTTCTCCAGCAGACGGTTGAGGCGATCCTCTCGGTTCGCGGTGGCGAGATCCAGGTCGAGGACACCGAGGATGTGATCATTCTCGTCGGCCTGATCCCAGACGAGGAAGCTCGGAACGAGATTCTCGAGGCCATCGCGGCAATTGACGTGCGACCTGTAGATGACCTTGGCCTCGAGATCGACGAGTCAGTGGCTTTGGAGACAACCACGACTTCGACATCGACCACATCGACCACGGAGCCAGGCGACGACCCTGAGGCGACGACCACGACGACCACGACAACGATTCCCGAGGTGACCACAACTACGCTGCCGCGCCGCGAGCAGAGCGACTGGATCGAGCAGCTCGAAGCCAAGTACCCCGATCTTGATTCGATCCCCACTTTCGTTGCCTTGTACACCAACGATCTCGACCGCATCGCCAACGGCGAGCCGCCGGTCTTCGATGCCATCCGAGCCGAGACTCTCGCAGTCGTCGAAGAGCTTATGAGTTCCGGAATCCGGCAGAGTGAACTCAACGACAAGCGAGACGAATTGCGGGGTCAGAACGCCCTGGTCTTTGTGGAAGAGCTCTCGGTCGAAGAGCAGGCCCTGGCGCATCCCGCCATCGGCGAGCTGATCGCTGACGAGCTTCTCTTCAACGAATCCGTCGACGAAGCGCTCACTGCCACAGCTCGCAGCATCGCGGCCGCCGAAGTCGAGCCGATCTTCAAGACCTATCTCGCTAATGAGCTCATCGTTCGTGCTGGGGAGCCGATGACCCAGGTCATGGTGGAGGCCGTCACAAGGCTCGACCTGGTGGAGAAGGAGCCCGGCACGTCTCGGCAGGCCATCGTCGCTCTCGGGGCACTCACGGTTGCACTCGCTGCGTTCTTCCTGTGGCGCCTGGCACCGGGTCAATGGTCCGATCCGAAACACTTTGCCCTTCTCGGAATCCTGCTCGTGCTCGCTGCGCTTGCGTCTCGTGTCCCCGAACTGGTCGACGGGTCAGACGGCGACTTCAACGCGTTGGGCTTCGCCATTCCCGCGATGCTCTTTGGCTACGTCGCGGCCATTTTGTATGACCCGCGCACTGCGGTTCTGCTCGCAGTTCCGGTGACAACGTTCGTAGGCATATCAACAGTCGATCCGGCAATAACGGTGTACGCGGCTGCGGCGACGGTGGCGCCCGTCGCTTTCGTGTCGTCTGTGTCGAGCCGCAGGCAATTGCGTGCGGCGGTGGCACTGTCAGCGGTGGTTCTCGCACCGTTTGCCTTTGCTACCTCGTGGCTCTTCCGGGGCTGGGAGACGCGCTGGGAAGCGGCGTTCTTCGGTCTTGTGGGGGGCGTGCTCGCCGGACTGATCGCACAAGGTTTGGTTTCGTTCTTGGAGAACCTCTTCCGGATCACGACGACGCTGACCCTGCTCGACCTTGTTGACAGGAACCACCCGGCGCTCCGTTTGATCGAGGAGAAGGCCCCCGGAACATTCAACCACTCCATTCTGGTCGGGACCCTGGCGGGGAAGGCGGCCCGCGAGATCGGGGCTGATCCGCTGCTGGCACAAGCGGCCGCGTTCTACCACGACCTGGGGAAGGTCGAAGACCCGATGTACTTCATTGAGAACCAATTCAGCGTCACCAACCCTCATGATCATCTGGAGCCGGTTGACTCCTGCCGGATCATTCGTTCGCATGTGACCGACGGGTTGCGGCTGGCACGCCAATACCGGTTGCCGCCAGAGATCGCTGAAGGGATTCGCTGTCACCACGGCACCGGGCTGATGCGCTACTTCTATCACCAGGGTATGGAGGCCAATCCCGATGCCGATCCGCAGCTCTTCCGCCACCACGGCGAAAAGCCCAAGCGCAAAGAGATGGCGATTCTGATGATTTGTGACGCAGTCGAGGGTGCCGCCCGTGCGCATGCCCAAGAGCAGGATCCGACCGAGGAAAGCATCAGCAAGGTTGTCGATGCCGTTGTTGGCGAAAAGCTTGCCGACGGTCAGCTCGATGAGGCCGCCCTGACCTTTGGCGATTTGACCAACGTGAAAGCGGCGATCGTTGCTGCCCTGGTCGGCTACTACCACACCCGGGTGCCGTATCCCGGGTTCCCCGGTCCCCAGGTCGAGCCCGCTTGATGGAGATCTCCCTCAACGATGAGCAAGACGACCCTCTGCCTAGCGATTGGCTCGTCGAGCTAGCCGGCGTCGCCATGGAGGCCGAGGCGCTGCCGCATTCGACCCAGCTCTCGATCACCCTCATCGATGAGGTAAGGATGACCGAGCTGAACAGTGAATACATGGGAAAGACCGGCCCGACTGACGTGCTGTCGTTCCCCATCGAAGACTGGACAGCCGGTGTGCCGGTGGTGGGGCCGATGGGTCCGCCACTGCTCCTCGGGGATATCATGATCTGTCCCAACGTCGTGCGCGGCAATGCCGCGGGTGCGGGAGTAGCCTTCGAGGATGAGATGGCACTGATGGTCGTCCACGGGATACTCCACTTGCTTGGGCACGACCACGTAGTCGAAGAGGAAGCGGAGGCAATGGAGCAACGAGAGCGTGAGATCTTGGCGATGACCGGGAGGACACGGCCGTGACCAACGTTGCCCTGGGAGTCTCCGCGGTCCTGATCCTGCTAACCGGGCTGTTGCGAGCAGCCGGCGCTTCGCTGGTGCGCACCCCCCGTGCGGACGCTCTTCATGATGCCCGCAACGGTGACGCTCGTGCTGAGCGTATCGCAGACCTTCTGAGTGACCGGCCCCGGATTCAGCCAGCCCTCGGACTGGTGAGTACGGCTCTCTTGGTGCTTGCAGTCCTCCCTGCGGCCTGGGCCCTGTCTCGGCAAACCGACGGCGGCAGGCTGGCCGTGTCATTGGTGATTCTCGGGTTTGTGGTGCTAGTCCTAGGCGACATCGTTCCGCGGACTGTCGGGCGCAACCGCCCTCGCTCTATCGCCTACAAGTTCGCCTGGATGCTCGCCCCGCTCATCACCCTCGGTGAGACGACCGCCGACCTGGTTTCTGACCTCGATGACGAGGAAGATGATGAATCGGACTCACCGTCCGAAGCGCACGAACGTGAGCTGATCTCGCAGGTAATCGACTTCGCCGATGCCATCGTGCGCGAGGTGATGGTGCCGCGACCCGACATGGTGACCGTCAACGCAGACACCTCCAGCGAGCACGCCCTGGACCTGGTTCTCGAGGAGGGTAAGTCTCGGATTCCCGTGTTTGGCGATGACACCGACGACATCCTCGGTGTGCTCTACGCCCGCGACCTACTCCAGTTGTGGGACGACGAAGCAGGGCCCCGCCTGGCCCGTGACCTGATGCGCGATGCCTACTTCGTTCCCGAGACAAAGGGCGTCCCGGATTTGCTGCGTGAGATGCAGGCCAACCAAGTGCACATGGCGATCGCCGTCGACGAGTTTGGTGGCACGGCAGGACTCGTGACAATCGAAGACCTTCTCGAGGAACTCGTGGGTGAGATCGCCGATGAATACGATGAGGAGGAGCCGATGGTCATATCCAACGAGGATGGCTCCTATCTCATCGATGCTCGTCTCGACATCGACGATCTAGGGGATCTGATCGGCGCTCCGATGCCGGATGAAGACTTTGACACCGTCGGTGGCCTCGTGCTCGGCCTCGCTGGCCGGGTGCCGGCGGAAGGTGAATCCTTTGAATTCAACCGCCACACGTTGACTGTCGAGCGAGTACAGGGACGCCGCGTCGCCCAGATTCGGCTGCACCCATGAGCCACGCCCACCGCTTTCATGTCCGTCCCCGCAATCCCTACGGACAGGTACTGCCGGGTCGTTGTGTCGGGGGCAGGGGGGATGCCGAGTGAGAACCGGATTCGTGTCCGTTGTCGGTCGGCCGAACGTGGGGAAGTCCACGCTCGTCAACGCACTCGTCGGCGAGAAGATCGCGATCACGTCACCACGTCCTCAGACCACGAGAAACACTATCCGCGGCATCCTGAACAGAGACGACACTCAGGTTGTCTTCGTTGACACCCCGGGGCTTCATCGTCCTCGGACGGCCCTAGGTAGCCGGCTCAACCGGCTCGTCTACGGCTCGCTGGAAGAGACCGACGGTGTGCTGCTGGTGCTCGATGCCACCCAGAAGATCGGCCCGGGTGACCGCCTCATCGCTGAGCGTCTCCAGCAAGCCAACGCCACGACGATCGTTATCGTCAACAAGACGGACATCGCCAAACCGGATCAGATTCTCGAGCAGTTGGCCGAGGCAAGCGAGTGGGGTTTCACCGCCTACGTACCGGTATCGGCGCTTGACTCCGATGGCGTCGAGCTGATCCTCGAGGAGCTCGAACCGTTGCTGTCGGAGGGGCCGCAGTTCTTCCCGTCCGACATGCACATGGACCAGCCGGAGAAGATCTACGCAGCAGAACTGATCCGGGAGAAGTTCCTGCATCGGCTTCGTGAGGAACTACCTCACTCGTTGGCCATTGTGGTCGACGAGATCGAGGTTCGCGACAAAGGCACTATCTATGTCGGGGCCACCGCTTACGTCGAGCGCAAGTCACAGAAGGGCATCGTCATTGGCAAGGGCGGGTCGTTGCTGCGTGACGTCGGTGGCGAGGCCCGTGTCGACCTGGAGCGTTTCTTTGGCGCGTCGGTCTATCTCGATATGCGGGTGAAGGTCGAAGAGGACTGGCAGCGTCGTGACCAGACGCTTGATCGGCTCGGCTTCTGATCCGGGTGCGTCTCGCATACCGGTTCGACCGCTAGGTTTCGGGTATGGCAATCAGACATGATCAGGGCATCGTGTTGCGCTCTTTCCCATTCGGAGAGGCGGACAAGGTTGTGGTGCTTCTCAGCCCAAACAACGGGAAGCTACGAACAGTCGCCAAGGGCATTCGCAAGACGAAGAGCCGCTTCGGTGGACGGCTCGAGACCTTTAGCCACGTGGATCTCGTGCTCTATGAGGGGCGCAACCTCGACACGATCACCCAGGTCGAGATGATCGAGCCGTTTCATGTCCTGCGGGCTGATCTGGATCGGGTTGTCACTGCGGGGGCAATGGTTGAGGTCGCCGACGCAGTCGCCCAGGAGAACGAAAGCTCGGTCCGGCTCTTCCTTCTGCTTCAGCGTGGTCTCCGTGCTCTTGACGCGGGTCCCGTTCACCCGGATCTGGTTAGTGCATTTCTGCTGAAGGCGGCCGATGCGATCGGTCTCGCCCCTGCGCTCGATCGCTGTGCCGGCTGCGGGCGCACCGATGACCTGCGGCGGTTCAGCTTCTCCGCAGGGGGAGTCCTATGCGAGCGCTGTCGGACTCCAGGCGCCTATGCGCTGCGTGACGGTCTTACCGGCTATCTGGCGACGCTGGCGGCTGCGGACCTTGCGCAGCTTCCCGATGCCGATCAGGGCTTTGTCGGCGAAGCGCGTGGCGTGGCACGCCGCTTCATCGAATACCATCTCGAGCGGCAGATTCAATCACTGGCGGTCCTGGATGTATGACGAAGTCGATATGACCAGAGTTCCCCGGCACGTTGCCATCATCATGGACGGCAACGGCCGCTGGGCGAATGCCCGCGGTCTGCACCGCACCCAGGGTCACGCTCGTGGCGAGCCGGCGCTGTTCGACGTCATCGATGGTGCCCTGGAGATGGGAGTCAAGTGGTTGACCGCCTATACGTTCTCAACCGAGAACTGGTCGCGGGATGAGTATGAGGTCGAATTCCTCATGCATTTCAACGTGGATCTATTGGAACGACGCCGTGACGAGCTGAATGCCAAGGGCATCCGCATCCATTTCATCGGCGATCGCAACGACCCGCGTGTTCCAGACGACCTCCGCAACCGAATCAACGATGCCGAGGAGCTGACGAAGAAGAACGATGACATGCACATGGTCTTTGCCTTCAACTATGGCGGAAGGGCCGAGATCATCTCAGCTGTGCGAAAGATCGTTGGCAAGGCCACCGCCGGCGAACTGCAAGCCGAAGACATCGACGTCGACACGCTCGCCGGGCACCTGTATCTACCAGAGATGCCTGATCCCGATCTAGTGATCCGTACCAGCGGCGAGCTGCGTACGTCCAACTACCTCCTCTGGGAGGCGGCGTATTCCGAGTACGTCTTCACCCCAGTCCTGTGGCCGGACTTCGATCGGCACACGCTTGCTGCCTGCATCGCCGAATACCAGTCCCGCGACCGCCGCTTCGGGGGTGCAATCGACGCCTCGGCCGAGGGCGTCTGACCGGCGACGTCGGCCTGTTTGCGGCATTGCTTGGCTTATTGCAAAATCGCTTCGGCCGACATACAGAGGATGGGGGCACGCAGCGCCAAGCGCTCTCTATCGGAAACGGAACAGCTGCACCGCGTGGCGACCAAACTCGCCGGAGCGGCCGCAGCCTTCTTTGCGATCTCCTTTCTTCTCAATGGTCTGCTGGTCAGCGACGTCGATCAAGCGCTGGGCGCTATCGGTCCCGGCTCGGCGGCGATAGTGGCGCTCGGGATGATGTGGACGCGCCGACACCACGCCCACATCATTCTGATCGTGGGCGTGGTCGCTACGACGATCTCATTCAAACTGTTTGGCGGCGGGTATTCCGACCCCACCTTGATCGCTCTTGCACTGGTTACGACCGCAGGTGCCCTGCTGATGCCGCAGGGATGGAAATGGCCGTACGTCGTGCTGGGTGGTGTCGAGCTCTTGACCATGAAGGTCTTCTGGGAAGGGGGATCTTCGGAGGCGGTGTGGACCGGAGTTGCCGGCGCAGTCATCGGCGTTTCGATGATGATCCTCCTCATTCGGCTGCGTGACGGCATGGTCGCCTCGAATCGGCGCTATCAGGTGCTGGTGGAACGATTGCCGGTGCCATTCATCGAGCAGGATTGGTCGCAGGTCAGGCGATGGCTCGATGAGTGTCGTGCCGCCGGCATAGTCGACATTGAGGCCCACATGGCTGCGCATCCCGACGAGCTCGTCGAGGTGCTCCGCACTATTCGAGTGCGCGGGGTCAACCCAGCGATCGTCGGGTTGGTCGGACCAGATGGGTTGGGCCTCGGGATTGACGAAACGACCACATACGGAATCACCCACGAATCGATGGCCCCTTTCGTGTGCCGGGAGATCGTCGGTATGTGGGACGGGACCGGGCCGCTACCGGACGACTATCTCATGCGCCGGTCGCGGGGGGATGAATTCTGGGCGCGGCTTGAAGCTGCGGACATCGAAGACGAGTCGATTCCCGGCGTCGACCGAGTCATCGTCGCTACCGATGTGACAGAGCTCAAGAAGACCCAGGACGAGTTGGGTCAGCAGTTGCGCTCAAAGGATGAGTTCATCGCAGCGGTCAGCCATGAACTCCGAACTCCGCTGACCTCGGTGCTCGGATTTGCCGAGTTGATGAAGGCGGATTCTGGCAACTTCTCTGTTCAACAGGTCGAGATGCTCGATCACCTTGTCAACCAGGCCAACGACATGTCACACATCGTGGAGGACCTGTTGGTGGCCGCACGGGCGGAAGTAGGTTCCGTGGTGCTCGCGATCGAAGCCGTGGAGTTGGGTCCGATTCTTGCGCAGGTTGTCGCTGAGGTGCCGAGCAGCTTTGACGCTCACGGAAATGGGCGGCTCGTTGCGCATTGTGATCGAGTCCGGGTAGCCCAGATCCTACGGAATCTCCTAATGAACGCCCATCGCTACGGTGGCGAGCACAAGTCGCTACACATCTCGGTTGTCGATGCGTTTGCGGTGATCGAAGTGCGAGACAGCGGGAGTGGTATTCCACTCGAGTCCCGTGACCGAGTCTTTGAGCCATACGTGCGAGCGCACGATCGGCCGGGCATGGCCGCTTCTGTTGGGCTAGGGCTGACGGTATCGCGTCAGCTTGCTGAACTGATGGGCGGTGCGGTGGTGTACTCACGTGAAGACGGATACACGATCTTCCGCCTATCGCTTCCCCTAGCGGACGTGGATGTAGCGGTCTGACGCTGCTTCTTCGTAGCGACCGCTATCGGCAGAGACCAAGACCCTGGCGGATGCTGCTTGGCCTATCATGCCGGACCAATTCCCAAATCTGGATCTGATATGTCTATTGATTTCGACACCATTGTCAATCTCGCCAAGAAGCGCGGCTTCGTGTTTCAGGCCTCCGAGATCTACGGCGGTCTCCGGTCGGCTTATGACTACGGGCCGCTTGGTGTCGAGCTGCTGCGCAATGTCAAAGAGCAGTGGTGGCATTCGATGGTGCGGATGCGCGATGACGTTGTCGGCTTGGATTCGGCGGTAATCCAGTCGCCTTCGGTGTGGGAAGCCTCTGGTCACCTCGCTTCTTTCACCGACCCGCTGGTCGAGTGCACGAACTGCAACAACCGGTTCCGCGAGGACAAGCTGGAATCGCTCGACCAATGCCCGTCTTGTGGCAAGAAGGGCACATTTACCGAGGCGAAGAACTTCAACCTGATGTTCAAGACGCACATGGGTCCGGTGGAGAGCGCGTCCAACGCGGTGTACCTCCGACCCGAGACCGCGCAAGGCATCTTCATCAACTTCGAGAACGTGCGGCGTACCTCACGGCTCAAGTTGCCGTTCGGTATTGCCCAGATCGGCAAGTCGTTTCGCAACGAGATCACCCCGGGCCAATTCGTGTTCCGCACCCGCGAGTTCGAACAGATGGAGATGGAGTTCTTCTGTCGCCCCGAGGAAGCCGATGATTGGTTCAAGTACTGGATCGACGAGCGCAAGCGCTGGTACATCGATCTTGGCATGAAGGACGGCAATGTCCGGTTCCGCGAGCACGAGCAAGATGAGCTGTCGCACTATTCGGCTGGCACATTCGACGTCGACTACCGGTTCCCGTGGGGATTCGACGAACTCGAGGGCATCGCCAACCGCACCGACTTTGACCTCAAAGCCCACATGGAGCACTCCGGGAAGGATCTCACCTACTTCGATCAAGAGGCTGGGGAACGGTTCGTTCCATACGTTATCGAGCCGGCAGCCGGTGCAACTCGAACAACGTTTGCGTTTCTGATCGATGCGTACGACACGGAAGAGGTCCGAGGCGAGACGCGTACAGTCCTCCGCCTCGACAAGCGTCTCGCTCCGATCAAGGTGGCTGTGTTGCCGCTTTCAAAGAAGCCCGAGCTCAGCGAAGTCTCCGCAAAGCTGGCCCAGGATCTGCGCCCGCTGTTCCCCGTCGAGCACGACGTGACACAAGCGATCGGGCGTCGTTACCGTCGCCAGGATGAAATCGGCACGCCGTATTGCGTGACTGTCGATTTTGACACGCTGGACGATCAGGCCGTCACCGTCCGCGATCGCGACACCATGAAGCAGGATCGGGTGTCCATGGATCAGGTCGCGGCATACTTGCAGGAACGGTTGGGGTGACCTAGGTCAGCGTTCCCTTGACCACGAAGAGGTTTCTCATGAAGGGATCAACCTTCTCCAGCTGGCCGGTGAACGTGATGACATCGCCACGCCCCAGTTCGGTCGACGCCATGTTGCCCAGGAACACGACCGCATCGATGTCGTTCTTGCCATACAGGTCTGTCTCGATCTGGGCCACGGTCACAACCGCTCTCGTACCTGCCTGTGGGCTCAACTCATCGTCGCCGGAGTAGGGCGACGACTGCTTGACGGTGCCCGACAGCGATACCTGCAGACCGCGGAATTCCTGCTCGAATCGGTCGTCGTCCTCAAAGCTGAGCCGGTTCTCGCCAAACACGTCTTCAAAGAAGTCGGACGGGAGCCCGGTGGGCTCGATCGCCGGCGGCGGCGGCGCCACGTCCTGCGGCGGTTGGTGCGCAGTGGTCGGCTGCGGTGAAACGGCTTCGGCCTCAGCCTCCACCGCGGGCTCGGGCGGGTGCGGTTCCCCGGGCGATTTTGGGGCCGGTGGCTTCTGCGTTTG
This sequence comes from uncultured bacterium, assembly GCA_965368515.1. Lineage (GTDB taxonomy): Bacteria > Actinomycetota > Acidimicrobiia > Spongiisociales > UBA5794 > JAAETI01. The sequence continues at coordinate 106 of CBDUNF010000103.1, read as the reverse complement.
CTGCGGGGCTACTGGTGGCGGAGCAGGTCGGACGTCTGGTTTCTCGAGTGCCGGTGGCCGAGCCGCAAAGAGGTCTCGAGCTGTCGATACCATGTCCCGGATTGTG
>CBDUNF010000102.1:0-11888 GCA_965368515.1 uncultured bacterium | reverse complement strand
AGAGCTCCAGCCTTCCAAGCTGGCTACGCGGGTTCGACTCCCGTCATCCGCTCGAGTGGACGCCGTCGATCGGCTACATGCCTATCCTTCGGCGTCTTCGGTGTGCCCCCGTAGCTCAGGGGACAGAGCAGGAGCCTTCTAAGCTCTTGGTCGAGGGTTCGAATCCTTCCGGGGGCGCGCCTTTCGGTTTTGCCGAAAGGTTGGCAGTTTCGACGAGACTTGTTTCGCCGAAACTGCAGCAGAGTGAGTGGTGGAGCGATCCACCCACATGGTGGCCGTAGCTCAGTTAGGCAGAGCACCTGGTTGTGGTCCAGGAAGTCGCGGGTTCAAATCCCGTCGGCCACCCCAAAGCCGTGGCCGGCGCCGTCACTGACGGCGCCGGTTCGGCACTTTTTGTCAAACTCCGAGGAGTCGCCCGTGCAAACCGATATCAAAGAGGCAGGTCCGTTCGAGCGGATCCTCACCATCCGCTTGGAGGAGCAGGAACTCGAGTCTGCCAAGGACAAGGCAGCTCGCAAGCTCTCCAAGGAGATGAAGATAAAGGGATTCCGTCCCGGCAAGGCTCCTCGCTCAATGGTCGAGCGTATGGTCGGAGCCGAGACACTTCGTAGCGAAGCGGTCGACGAGGCTCTCCCGGAACTGGTCGGACCCGCGATCGATCAAGCCGAGCTCGAACCGGCGACGTCCCCCCGCATCGAGGCGGTTCGCGACGCCGAGGACGGTGGTGTCGACGTCGATATCAGGATCACGCTCTGGCCGGTTCTCGACGCAGTTCCAGATTTCTCAGGTCGCAAGATCACCATCGATTCACCGGCCGTAACCGACGATGAGATCAATGACCAGATCGATCGGCTCCGCGATCAGTACGCAGAACTCGAAGACGTCGAGCGTCCAGCCGACGAAGGTGACTTCGTGATGATCAACATATCGGCCTCCGCCGATGGTGAGGAGATCCCCGAGGCCACAGCCGAAGACCTTCTCTACGAAGTCGCTTCCGCCTCCTTCATCCCTGGTCTCGATGAACTGCTCGGTGGCGCTTCGGTCGGCGACATTCGCGAAGGCCCCGGGACTCTTCCTCCCGGCTTTGGTCACGACGAACCTCGGGAGGCAGTTCTCAAGGTTCTCATCAAGGGCGTTCGCGCCAAGAAGCTTCCGGAGGTCACTGACGAGTGGGTCTCGGACGTATCCGAATTCGACACTGTCGTTGAGCTGACCGATCGACTCAAGACCAACCTCAGCATCATGAAGTTGGATGGCGCCGACAACGCCTTCCGCGGGAAGCTACTCGACGAGATCTCTGAGGAACTTTCGCTGGAGGTTCCCGACGCCCTAGTAGATGCCGAGATGGAAGCGGCGTTCCACAACCTTGCGCACACACTCGAGCAGCAGGGCCTGGATTTCGACAACTATCTGCGCATCACAGGTCAAAGTCAGCAGCAGTTCCTCGATGAAATGAAGTCGCGTTCCGAGCGTACGCTTCGTACCCGCATTCTTCTCGACAGCGTGGTTGCTATCGAAGGGCTTGAACTTGCCGACGGGGAACTGGACGAAGCGATTACCACGATGGCCGGGGAGGTCAACCAAGAAGCGGACGCTCTCAAGGAGACGCTGGTTACGAGTGGTCGGGTAGACGTACTCACCGGTGATATCCTTCGTCGTAAGGCCCTTGATCGGATCGTCTCATCAGCCGTGGCGGTTGACGACGAGGGCCAGCACATCGACTTAAGGCCACCTGAGGTAGCCGACGATATAGAAGAGGCCGATTCATCCGCGGATGAATCGGATGCTGAAGAGGATTAGGAGAAGCATGAGCTATTTGGTGCCGACCGTCGTTGAGAACACGCCCCGCGGGGAGCGTGCCTTCGACATCTACAGCCGCCTACTCAAGGACCGTATCGTGTTTCTCGGCACACCGATTGATGACGGTGTCGCCAACGTTGTCATGGCCCAGTTGCTGCACCTAGAGGGAGAGGATCCCGACAAGGACATCAACATGTACATCAACTCGCCGGGTGGCTCCACCTACGCGTTGATGGCCATCTACGACACCATGCAGTTCATCAAGGCCGACGTTTCAACGTATTGCATGGGCTTGGCCGCCTCGGCGGCAGCAGTGCTGCTGGCCGGCGGAGCCAAAGGAAAGCGCTTTGCGCTCCCTCATTCGCGAATCATGTTGCATCAGCCCCATATCTCGGGACTCGCCGGCCAGGCGTCCGACATTGAGATCCACGCCCGTGAGATTCTCAAGACTCGCGAGGACATCAACAAGATCCTCACGGCGCACACCAACCATGATCTCGAGCGTGTCTCTGACGACACCGAGCGTGACTACTGGATGAGCGCCGAAGAGTCTAAGGAGTATGGAGTCATTGACGAGGTGCTCTCACGGCGTACGCTAGAAGCAGTCGACGGGTAGGGACGAGAGAACGACTTGGCCAAATACGAAGGCGGCGACCTTCTCCAGTGCAGCTTCTGCGGCAAGTCGCAGAAGCAGGTGCGCAAGCTCATTGCTGGTCCGGGTGTGTACATCTGCGACGAGTGTGTCGAGCTGTGCAACGAGATCATCGAAGAGGAGCTGGCCGATACCGAGGAGGTCAGCTTTGCTGAGCTTCCCAAGCCAAGCGAGATCTACGAATTCCTCGACGGCTACGTAGTCGGCCAGGAGAAGGCCAAGCGGGTCCTATCTGTTGCGGTCTACAACCACTACAAGCGGGTCCGGGCCGGTCAGAAGGCCAAGGACGAGGACGTTGAGCTCCAGAAATCCAACATCCTCATGGTCGGTCCCACCGGTGTCGGCAAGACACTGCTGGCGCAGACTCTCGCACGTCGCCTCAACGTTCCGTTTGCCATCGCCGATGCCACCGCCCTCACCGAGGCAGGGTATGTCGGGGAGGATGTCGAGAACATCCTGCTCAAGTTGATCCAGGCGGCAGACTTTGACATCAAGCGTGCCGAAACCGGGATTATCTATCTCGACGAGATCGACAAGATTGCGCGCAAGGCCGAGAACCCTTCGATTACTCGTGACGTTTCAGGAGAGGGCGTTCAGCAGGCATTGCTGAAGATCCTCGAGGGAACGGTTGCGTCAGTGCCACCACAGGGTGGACGTAAGCATCCGCATCAGGAATTCCTCCAGATCGACACAACCAACATGTTGTTCATCTGCGGTGGCGCATTTGCAGGCCTCGAGGAAGTTATCCGCAAGCGTGTCGGCAAGAACTCTGTCGGTTTTGGCGCAGAGGTTCGCTCGTTGGACAAGCGTTCTGATACCGAGATATTCAACGAAGTCATGCCGGAAGATCTCATCTCGTTTGGACTCATCCCGGAGTTCATCGGTCGACTCCCGGTCGTGACCACCGTTGAGAGCCTCGATCTCGAAGCGCTGGTCCGGGTGCTCCAAGAGCCGAAGAACGCCTTGACGCGTCAGTACATCAAATTCTTCGAAATGGACGGCGTAGAGCTGGCCATCACCGACGAGGCTCTGAAGGCTATCGGTGAGCAAGCCCTCAATCGGGGGACCGGTGCCCGTGGCTTGCGGGCCATCATGGAAGAGGTTCTCCTCGACACGATGTACGAGCTGCCGTCGCGCACCGACGTGGCACGTGTTGTGATCGACGAGGACGTCGTGCGGAAGAAGGTCAACCCGACCCTCATCCCCGTTCAAGATCTCGGCTCACCAGAGGCGCAGGAACGCTCGGCTTAGCGAGCGCCGCTGGATTTCAGTAGCTCTTCGCAACGATCCCACTCGCTTGCGGTCGGGGTGTGCGCTCCCAGCTGATCAAGCATCGCACTATCGAGCCCAAGCGACTCCATGAGCTGCCGGGTCTCGCCAATCATGGCAAACGCCTGTCGACCTGCGTCCAGAGCCTCGAGCGGCGTCTGCTGTTGCACACCGGGTGTATTGGGATTCCCGCCCCGGGACAGGATGATCCCGAGCATCTCGGGGCTTCCCATTCCGGCCGCAACGTGAACCGCGGAACCGTGCAGCTCATGAAGTGCATTGGGGTCCGCACCGAGATTGAGCAGAGCGTCTACTGCTTCGGGTTTGCTATTTACGATCGCCGCGATGAGCGGGGTCATCTCCGGTTCGATCACCCCGGCGGCGGCATCGCTCCCCGGCACCGGCCCCGGTGCGGGTTCGTCCGGCGATGTTCCCTGCGAGACGATTGCCGTGAGCCCGGCGACATCGCCCCGCGCCGCGCTCTCGACCAGGTCTATGGCGCCTTGGCTATAAGAAGTCTGAGTTTGTAGGTGAACCACGGTTCCTGCCACGGCCGCACCCAGACTGTCGGTTTCGTCGGCGTTCACCAAAAAGCGGTAGTCGTCTGTTGCGCGGTCGCGGCCGATCCCCAGCATCTGAGCAAGGTCGTTGACCAGGTCGTCGGCGAAGATACGGTCGGCGGCCATGACCCTTCTCAACTCACGCACCCCGTATCCGGGTGCGCTCAAGCGCGCCAGTTCATCGAGATCGCCACCGCTTGGTTGTGGCCTGTTCCCCTCGGCGTATCCGGGCCATGAGTCGTACTCGTCGGTCAACTCGCCTGAGACATGAATCCAGTAGCGGACTACGTCGCTGTCGTGAACCGCGAACGAAATCGAATCCGTCCGGAGCTTCGCCGACAATGAGGCGGCGAGCTGTTTTGGGCCATCCTCTTGCTCCAACAGGCCATCGACATAGACGGAGACCCACCCGTTCTCGGCATCAAGAACGATTGATTGGAGGCTGTCGTCTAGCGCGTCGGCAACTGCCGCTCGGCTGTCGGTTCGCAGATGGATGTTGGAGCAGAAGAGCCCCATTGTTCCCGCCTATCTGGCCCGCTCCGATGCCCCGCCGGCGGCGGCTGCAAGCTGGCCGGCTTCTCCGGTTAGCCCTTGACCAGTTTCCCTGCCTTCCAGATGTGCGTCACTCGATCCGGATCTCCCCACACGGAAAGGTCATCGATCGGGTTCACGTCGAAGGCGATCACGTCGGCATCGAATCCTTCGCGTAGCTGACCGGACTTGGGCGCCTGTGGTCCTAGGGTGAGCGGTCCGGTGGCCGTTGCAGCCTCAATCGCATCAAGCGGAGTCATCCCCGCATCAATCAGGTGCTTCACCTCGAGACTGTTCTGGCCATACATCGGTCCGCTCACGAAGATGTCGGTGCCCATGGCGATCTTGACCCCAGCGGCAACAGCGATCTTGAGCGCCATCTGATGGCGCTCGCCGATCATCACACCTTTGCGGTAGGCGTATGCGGGCAGGACGTCCTCCATGCCGAGTAGAGCAGCAACGACAAACCGAGTCGGCACCAGAATCGCATCGGCATCGATCATCATCTGGGCGCTCTCCTCGGTGAGGTAGGAGCCGTGCTCGATGGTCTTCACCCCTGCCCGCAATGCGGCGACGATGCCGGGGTCACCGTGGCAATGGGCGCCTACGTAGCGCTCGGCGCGAGCGGCCTCCTCGACAACGGCCACGAGTTCGTCGTGGGAGAACTGTTGGTGGATCGGGTGATCGATCTCGCTGAGGACGCCTCCCGATGCACAGATTTTGATGACATGAGCGCCACGCCGCAGTTGTTTACGAACAGCGCGAAGAACCTCGGGGACCCCGTCGGCAAGCTCGCCCAGGCTGAATCCGCGTCCGGCGAGGCTATGAACAAAATCGAGCGGAAGCCCATGGATGTCGGCGTGCCCGCCGGTCGTGGACAAGATTGATCCGGCCCCGTAGATGGTTGGTCCGAGGATCGTCCCGTCGTCGATGACGGGTTTGATAGCGAGGCCAACGCCACCCATCTCCCGAACGCTCGTGATACCGCCGTTGAGCGTTGCCGCTGCGTCGGCCGTCGCGCGGGCCACAAGTGTGCCCGGGTCGGACGATGCGATCCGTTCGAGATCGGGGATCGGCGAGCCGATGAAGTGCCCGTGCGTCTCCCACATGCCCGGCATGACAGCCGGCACTGCGGTTGAGGTGTCCTCCGGTGATGCCGGCGGTGCTGCCGCCGTCGGGCCGGCGTACACGATGTTGTCGCCGTCGAGAACCACGGTGCCGTGGGGGATTGGCGCTCCCTTGCCGGGGATGAGGGTGTCGGCGGTGATACGTGTTGCCATGGGATCTCCCTGTGGGTGTGATTCCGAATCTAATCCATTGCTTGTTGACCCGATCTAGGGACTAGTTATGTTGTCCCGCTACGCATTGTGTCTTTGCAGCTACCGTGAGTGGTTGTAGCCTATGGATGTAGGTCGGAAGACCTACTCCGCAGACGGCGGGCCATGCTAATCCACTCGATTCGGGCAAGCAGGGGGAATGCTTGGGGACGGCAGGTGGGAAGGCAAAGGTGACGGAGAAACCCGGAGCAATCGCTCCGGGTTCTTCGCGTTATCATGCTCGCCCCGTCGGCATTTCCGTCGGCTCGATCGAGGCAGAGGAACGATGGAAGCTTCTTACGACCCCCAGGCTGTCGAATCCCGCTGGTACCAGGTGTGGGAAGACGCCGGTGTATTCAAGCCGGAAATCAACCCTGACGGTGAGCCGTTCTCGATCGTGATCCCACCCCCAAATGTCACCGGCGTGCTCCACATCGGCCACGCCCTCAACATGTCCATCCAGGACGTCATCATCCGGCGCAAGCGGATGCAGGGCTACGCCGCCCTGTGGCTGCCGGGTTCCGATCATGCCGGTATCGCAACGCAGAACGTCGTCGAGAGAGATCTCGCCAGGGAAGGCCTGAGTCGGCACGACCTGGGACGAGAAGCTTTTGTCGAACAGGTGTGGGCATGGAAAGCCAAGCACGGTAACCGGATCAAGGAGCAGATTCGGCGCCTCGGGTTCTCCACCGACTGGAGCCGGGAACGTTTTACCCTCGATGACGGTCTCAGCGACGCCGTTGGCCGTGTCTTTGTCGAGCTTTACAACCAGGATCTCATCTATCGCGGTGAGCGCATCATCAACTGGTGCCCGCGCTGTCACACTGCGCTGTCCGAGATCGAAGTGGAACATGAGGACGAGGTCGGCGAACTCACCCATATTCGTTACGACTTCACCGACGGCACCGGGTCTGTGGTGGTGGCCACGACGCGACCCGAGACAATGCTCGGTGACACCGCAGTGGCAGTGCACCCGGACGACGAGCGCTACAAGGACGTCATTGGCAAGACCGTGACTCTGCCGCTAATCGGCAGAGAGATTCCGATCGTTGCCGATGAGGGTGTCGAGCTGGAGTTCGGCACCGGTGCGGTGAAAGTCACCCCGGCCCATGACCCGCTCGACTTTGAAATCTCGCAGCGGCACCGACTGCCTGCGATCAAGGTCATCGATACCGAAGCCAATATCACCGAGGCGGGCGGCGACTACTTCGGGCAGGACCGTTTCGAAGCACGCGAGGCGGTACGGCACGAACTGAACAAGCAGGGCTTCATCGTCGAGGTCGAGGATCATCACCACTCTGTTGGACATTGTTCCCGCTGCGGGACTGTGGTTGAACCGATGCTGTCGCTGCAGTGGTTTGTCAAAGTGGGTCCGATGATCGAGCCATCGGTCACCCCAATCGAGGACGGGAGTGCAAGGTTCATCCCACAGCGGTGGGAGAACAACTACTTCCGTTGGATGGAGAACTTGCGCGACTGGTGCATCAGCCGCCAGCTCTGGTGGGGCCACCGGATCCCGGCATGGTATTGCGATGCTTGCGGAGAGACGATCGTCGCAATCGAACAGCCGGCAGCTTGCACCAAGTGCGAGCACGCGGTGCTCCGACAGGAACAGGACGTTCTCGATACGTGGTTTTCGTCGCAACTATGGCCGTTCTCGACAATGGGCTGGCCCGAGGCGACAGACGACCTCGCCAAGTTCTATCCGACAGACGTATTGGTCACGGCCTACGACATCATCTACTTCTGGGTTGCCAGGATGATCATGATGGGCGTTCACTTCACCGATGTTGAACCTTTTGAGGACATCGTGATCCACGGGCTCGTTCGGGCAGCAGATGGTCGGAAGATGTCCAAGTCCACCGGAAACACCATCGATCCCTTCGACATCGCAGACGAGTACGGGGCGGATGCACTACGGTTGGCGTTGCTGCAATCGGCGGCACCGGGCCACGACATACCACTCAATGTCGAATGGATCGATGCGGCACGCCGCTTTGGCAACAAGCTGTGGAACGCGGTGCGATTCTCCCGCAACCACATCGAGGCGAACTCGGTGCCGGCGAGCGGTGGGTATCCGGAAGCACCGGGGCCGATCGATGCGTGGATTCTGAGTCGTCTTGATGCCACGATTGTGGAGTACGACCGGCTGCTTGACGAGTACCGATTCTCCGATGCGGTCGGGCTTCTCTACAACTTCGCTTGGTCCGAGGTGTTCGACTGGTATCTAGAGATGGCCAAGACGCTACTCCGAGATGAGCAGAGCGCCGAGACGACGCGGCAAACGTTGGGCGTTGTGATCCGTGACCTCCTCGCGCTCTTCCACCCGGTCATCCCGTACGTCACCGAGGAACTCTGGTCGGAGTTGGTCGACGGTGGATTGGTCGCAGCCAGCACTTGGCCGAAGCCAACAGGCGTTGCTGCACCCCAGGGCATCGACGAGTTGCAGAACCTAATCGTTGCGATCAGACGCTTCCGGGCAGAACACGGCGTTTCCCCAAAGGTTCAGATCGAAGCGTTCGTGGATGATCCTGATGACATCGCCGCAGGCTGGTGGCAGAGCCAGCTGGCAGCTCTGGCAAATGTCAACGCCAAGTACGAGGGCGCTCCGGCGGCTGTTGCGGGTCACACTCGAATGACCGCAGGTTCGCTCCAGGTGTTCATTCCGCTTGCGGGTCTGGTCGATGTTGACGCCGAGCGGCCCCGTCTCCAGAAGGCGATCGACGAAACGCAGAAGCTTCTCGAGCGTTCCGAGGCGAAGCTTGCCAACCCGAACTTTGCCGAGCGGGCCCCCGAAGAGGTTGTCGCCGGCGAACGGCAGCGGGTTGCCGAGTACCTGGCGAAACTCGACAAGCTGCGCACCCAACTTGCGGAACTGGCCTAGATGAACGCCGACTACCCGGGCGACTACGAGGCTGCGGTTGCCTTCCTCGATCGGCGGATCGGGGAAGGGATTCGTCCCGGGCTGGAGCGAATCGAACGATTGCTTGCGCTGATGGGTGATCCTCATCGCTCTTACCCGATCATCCACGTAGCCGGTACCAACGGCAAGACAACCACTGTGAGGATGATCGCCGACTTGCTTGGTGCCCATGGCCTGTTCACAGGCTCATTCACCTCACCCCATCTGCATCGGGTCGAGGATCGCTATTCAGTGGGAGGGACGCCGTTCGGCCCGACTCATCTGGCGCGAGCTGTCGAGGACATCGCTCCCTTCGTTGTCATGCAGGAGGAACAGCACGGAGAGAGCCCGACGTACTTCGAACTGACCGCCGCGGTCGGTCTCGCCGCGTTTGCGGTCGACGCCGTGGATGTTGGAGTGATCGAGGTCGGTCTTGGCGGGCGCCACGACGCAACCAACGTCGTACATGCCGACGTGTCGGTTATCACCGGGATTGCGATGGACCACATGTCCTATCTCGGCGATACACAACAGAAGATCGCGGCAGAGAAGGCGGCGATTCTCAAAGAAGGCGGCACCCTCGTGACCGGGCCCTTGTCCGAGGAGGCCCAGATCTCGGTTCAGGCCCAAGTTGAGAAGACCGGATCCAGCTGGCTGCGTGCCGGCGAAGACTATGAGGTCATCTCGACCGACAGGGATGAACGCGGGCGGATCGTCACCATCCGGGGTCTGCATGCCACGTACGAGGATCTCGTGCTCGGCATCCACGGCCTACACCAGGTCACCCACCTCGCCACATCGCTTGCGGCCTGTGAGGCGTTCTTCGGGAGAGCCCTCGATCCCGATGCTGCGCGAGAGGCGGCAGCCACGGTGCGATCGCCCGGTCGTCTCGAAGTCGCCGGATTGGCCCCGACCATAGTGATCGACGGGGCACACAACGAGGAGGGATTCGCCGGCCTCGCCGCGACCCTCGATGACGAGTTCAGCGAACAGGATTGGGTCCTTGTCGTCGGCGTCCGGGGATCAAGGGACGTTGCGTCGCTGGTGGCACCGCTTCGCGGATTGGTGTCGCATGTCATCGCGACTGAGGCGGATGATCGCATGGCCGTCCCCGCCGCAAAGGTGGCGGCAGCCTGCGCCGAGGAATTGGGCGCAACTTCCGAGGAAGTCTTGCCGGTCTCTGCTGCGGTAATCGCCGCTATCGATGCGGCTGGTGACGGAGTGGGGGTTGTCGTGGCCGGCTCGCTCTATGTCACCGGCGAAGCGAGACATGCCCTTGGCCTCGACAACGCTCCATCGCCGGTACATCGTCGGTTCGAAGCACAGATCCCTGAGTAGGCGGACTCGGCCTTCGGCCGAGTCCGTGGGAGTTCCGCTTTGCGGAACTCCAGCTAGGTGTCGGCTTTCCGACGTGGCCTTTGGCCGAGTCGTGAGCCTGGTGATACGCTCGGTTGTGAGGTGATGAGCGTGCAAAAACGAAGCTGTTGCGAACCTTCGCCGGAACGAACCAAGGTGATCCTGTGTTCACAAGTAGTGGTGATCGTCGCCTTGCTTGTGGTCTGGTCGATCATCCGAAAGCAGCGGACTCACGCCTGACATGGCCGCGGTCCGTTGATGAGGCTGTCGTCCGCTTTTGCGGCACGGATCAGATCGGCCTGCGGTGGATTAGCATCTCGGGCCGGAGATCATCCCCGTAACTAGAGGATTCACAATGGCAGTTGAGCACACGTACGTAATGGTGAAGCCGGACGGCGTACGACGGGCCGTCGTCGGCGAGGTCATCAGCCGGTTCGAGCGCAAGGGCCTGAAGCTCGAGAACATGCGCATGCTGACCATCAGTGAAGAGATGGCCGGTCGGCACTACGCCGAACACACCGAGAAGCCGTTCTTTGGCGAGCTTGTCGAATTCATCACCAGTGGGCCCGTTGTCGCCATGGAATGGTCCGGGGAGTCGGCGGTGAGCGTTGCCCGCACCCTCATGGGACCAACGAACCCGGCCGAAGCTCCTCCCGGGACAATCCGCGGCGATTTCGGGCTCATCATGACCAACAACATCGTTCATGGGTCCGACGCGGTCGCCAGCGCAGAGCGTGAATTGGACATCTTTTTCGGCGAAGCTGGGTAGCCCACTCGTCCTTTCGTCTTCTAGGGCCCCAATTTGGGGTAACTTCACAGCACAGATACGGTGTGCGCCACGCAGGAGTCGCTTTTTCGGGGCGCACCCGCAGGCGCCTGGGTAAACTGAACTTCGTCCCTCATTGTGAGCAACGATGCTTGATAATCTCTTTTCTGTCGCAGGCCGCGATATGGCCATCGACTTGGGCACGGCCAACACGCTCGTGTTCGTACGCGGCATGGGCATCGTGCTGAACGAGCCGTCCGTGGTCGCCATCAACACGAGGGACAACCGACCCCTCGAGGTTGGCATGGAGGCCAAGCGGATGATCGGGCGAACCCCATCTCACATCCAGGCCATCCGGCCGCTCCGTCACGGAGTCATCGCGGACTTCGATATCACGGAAAAGATGCTTCGCTACTTCATCAACAAGGTGCACAACCGCCGTTTTGCTGCGCGCCCGCGCATCGTAATCTGCGTCCCGTCGGGTATCACTGCGGTGGAGCGACGAGCAGTTGAAGAGGCGGCATATCATGCCGGCGCTCGTCGTGCCTACACGATCGAAGAGCCCATGGCGGCGGCAATCGGCGTTGGTCTCCCGGTGCATGAACCGTCTGGTTCGATGGTGGTGGACATAGGTGGTGGAACCACCGAGGTCGCCGTTATCTCTCTCGGCGGCATCGTGGTGTCCAAGAGCACCCGGATCGGTGGAGACGAACTCGACGAGGCAGTCATGGCGTGG
>CBDUNF010000101.1:0-12057 GCA_965368515.1 uncultured bacterium | reverse complement strand
GTCGGGGTCGATGAGCGCCCGGGCGTCGTTCCAGTTCTCCTCGGGAATCTCCATCTTGGTAGCCCAGTCGTCCCACGACTCGAACCCCGCGGGAGGTGGCTGAACCACCTAGCCAAGCGCCACCGCCCAGAATGCGGCCAGACTCGCGGGGTCGGCGGCGTCGAAGGTAACTTGCATGCTGTTGCTCATGGCGAAACCTTACCGCTCATCTCCGCCAGTTCCGCTTTCGAGCGAGCGCCGTTCTTCGGTTGACCTTCACGCGCTGCCAGCAAACACGATGGATTTAGCCCCCACCTCCCCTGCTACGGTTTCTGCGTCGTTGTTGCCACGAGTTGGGCTGCGCACGACACCCCTCTTCAGACCTTGCGGAGCAGCACATGTCGATACCGACGCTTTCCATAAGACCGGGCCACCCGGACTTCCTCGATCTCCCTTGGGACAAGTCAGTTGCCGAGTGGGACGGCGACCGGGTCGTTGCCCTGCCGACCGGTGTACACCGCCATCCGATCGTTTTTGTGTCCTACGACGAGGGCCTTTATGCGATCAAGGAACTCCCCCGCCACCTCGCTCATCACGAGTACGACTCTCTACGGACCCTCCGAGAGCGGCTCCGCCCCATCGTCCCACCGGTCGGCGTTGCCGAGCGCGGCTGGGTACCGCCCGACGAGGAGTGGTCATCGGCGATCATCACCGAGTTTGTCCCGTTCACATTCACCTATCGAGAGCTCATCCACGGTGGCGGTTTTGGTGTGCGCAGAACTCAGCTGCTCGATGCGTTCGCAGGTCTCCTGGTAGAGCTCCATCTTGCTGGTTGCTTCTGGGGCGATTGCTCACTGTCGAATGTTCTGTATCGCTACGACGCCGGCGCCGTCGAGGCGCTGATGATCGACGCAGAGACAGTTGAGCTACGGGAGCAGCTATCCGATGGCCAGCGCTACGACGACCTACAGATAATGGAGACGAATGTTGCCGGCGGCATGGCCGATATCGCCGCCTCCCAGGGCAAGGATCTCGATGACGCCGACCTCGGCTTCGGCACCGACGTCATTCGACGCTACGAGGCTTTGTGGAAGGAGCTGGAGGTAGACCCCGTTATCGCCGCTGATGAGCGCCATCTGATCAGAGCCCGGATCCAACGTCTCAATGACCTCGGCTTCGAGGTGGGCGACGTCTCGCTCAACCCCGACGAGTCAGGAGGCGACAGAGTCCGGATGACTGTTCAGGTTGGTGGCCGGAACTATCACTCGAGTCGTCTGCGCCGCCTCACCAGGATCGACGCGGCCGAGAATCAAGCCCGTCAGATCCTCTCCGATCTGCATTACCACCGAGCCCGAGAGCCATACAAGAGCGCACCTACGAAAGACGTCTCCGCAATGATGTGGCGGGTGCAGGTGTTCGAGCCGGTCCTGGAGCGGATTAGGCAGGATGTGCCCGACCGTGAACCGGTCCAGGCCTACACGGACTTCCTCCACCATCGCTTCATCATGTCATCGGGCCAGGGACGTGACGTACCGAGCGCCGAGGCCTACATTCACTGGGCTGAGGTTGGATATCCGGGCTACACCCTCGATGAGATTGCTGCGGACAACTAGCCACCCAGCCCGGGCGCAGCCGCAGCTCCGGTTACGCCTCCGTCCACCGGCAGCACAACGCCGGTGATCCAACTGGCTGCATCGGAGGCCAGGAATGTGACCGCATTGGCGATATCGTGCGGCTCTCCGATCCGCTTGAGGGGATGAGCGTTGGCCGTGTGTTCTTCCACACCCTCCCACAGCGCCGCGGCCAATCGCGTCCGCACCACAGACGGAGCGACGGCATTCACTCTCACCGTCGGCGCCATCTCGTGAGCCAATTGATAGGTCATATGGATCACGGCGGCTTTGGAGATGTTGTAGGCACCAATGAACGGCCCCACTCGCATTCCCCCGACAGAGGCCACGTTGACAATGGCACCGCCGTTGTCACTCATCGATTGCGCCCACACCGCCCGCGACCAAAGCAGGGGTCCCAGCTGATTGACTTCCCATGTCTTACCCACCGCGCCGAGGTCGACCGCGGCGAGCTCACCGGCGGCCGGGTTGGTGCCGGCATTGTTTACGAGTATGTCGAGGCCCCCGAACCGCTCGATAGTCTTGGCAACCGCACTCGCGGCGTCGGCTTCGCTGTCGGCGCGCGCAGCCAGAGCGAGCACGCGGTCATCATCAAGCCGATCTGCCGCTGCGGAGATATTCTCCTCACGCCGGCTGGTAATCGTGACCCCGGCGGCCCCAGACGCAAGCATCTCGGCTGCAATGGCTTCACCGATCCCGCGACTCCCACCCGTAACAAGCGCGACCTTGCCATCTATCCGTACGTCCATCGGTTCCCTCCGTCGCTGTGTGTCAATCGATGCTAGAGCGTCAGTCCTTCATGTGGCCTTTGCGCAGAACACCGCCGTATTTCATGCGGGTGTCGGACATGCTGGCGACGGGAGTCCCTTCCCGCCCGTCGTGGAATCCGGCATCCACAACTTCCCCAATGAAGAGGTCATGACTACCAAGCTCAACAGTCTCAACAACTGTGCACTCAGCGAACGCGACCGCTTCAACGAAGATGGGCACGCCGGTCACTCCAACACGGATTGCCCGACCGTTGAGGGCGTCGCCGTCTTTGATAGCCGGCTTCGAGAACTTCACGAAGACCCGGGTATCAGCCTGGTCCCAGAGATTCACCGAGAACGCCCCTCCGGCACGAATCAATCGATTGGTGACAGCGCTGGCGTCAACCGATGCTGCAATCAGCACCGGGCTCATCGAAACCTGAGAGATCCAACTCTGTGTCATGCCATTCCATTCATCATCCGCCCGCGACCCCAGCAGGCAGAGTGCATTGGGAATCTGCCACATGACTTTGTTGATGGTTTCGATGTCCGGATTCTGTTGCTCTGTCATGACGTCTCCTTCGGCTTCAGGGCAAGCGTAACGGTGCAGACCCGTCATGGTTCACGGCGCCATGTCCGATCGGTTTCGTAGCCCGCCGAGGACCTATGATGCTGGGCATGCATGTGCTCATCGCCACCACTGGCGTTCTAAGCCCGGAGCCTGCAGTCGAGTTCACTCGCCACCTTCTTGGCAATGGTGGGCGGGTCACCGTCACGACTGTCATCGAATTTCCGCGTGGTTTTCTCGACACTCTGCGCTCCGAGGGTTGGCACCCCCTCACCGAGGAATACGAGGTAGAGGACAGTGACGACGCCATCATGCAACGCTACGTCGAAGAGCGGGGCAAACGCCTCACGGAGCCAATCTGCGCGGCGTTGCGTTCATCTGGTCTCGAATCGACCACAGTGTTCCGTGAGGGCGGCGATGCGGCCCGCGCCATCTCTCAGTTGGCAGAAGAGGTCCAAGCCGACGTCGTCCTGCTGGGGGCAACTCGACAGATCTTCGACCAATCCGCTTGGGAGAGCGTGTCTGCCCGGGTCATGATCGAATCGGGACGGCCGGTGCTCGTTCTCCCTCCCGGTTCTCACGATCCCACCGAGCAGGATGCTCAGGACCAACCATGAGCCGGATTGGCGGCGCTCGCTGAGGACGTGCATCTCAGCCCAATTCGAAGTAGACCTCGAGCATTGCTCGTGTCTGATCTACGAACTGGTCGGCGTGATCACTCAGCAGAGTCCGAACATCATCGATAGGCCACCACCGCGGGTCGGCGGTCTCACCGGGTTGAGCGATGGGCTCGCCGGAGCCTATGCACTCAAAGACGACATGCAACGACGGGTAGACGCCTTCTAATCCGTTTACCACGGCCACCGGACGGGCATAGCCGCACGATCGATTCTCGGCGATCTCGATCCTCCCGGTCCCGGCGGGAGGTTCGACCAGCTCAATACCGGTTTCCTCGCGAACCTCGCGGGCGACGGCCCGCTCGGGAGCCTCACCAGCGCCCCATCGGCCCCCAGGGACCTCGAGCCTGCCGCGAACCGGCTCCCCGGGCTTGTCGCGCCGCTGCAACAACATCTTGTCTCGATCCACCGAAAGTACGATGGCGGCGACGTTGGGAACCACCAACGGTTCACCACTCATCTCGGGAACGCTCACGTCGAGCCATTGCTGATCCACCCACACGGCGTATGTCATGAGCGTGGAACCTCTAGCACCACGACGCTTCCACAGAAGCCAAGCACCGAATCACGAGCTGCGATCGTGATCTCGTCGACACCACTCGGGATGATGACATCGCTGAGGCTGCGGGTGAAAGGCTGTTCATTCTCATGAGGATGGGTTAGCACACGCTCGCCGAGGACTTCACCCTCGGGTCCGCGGACCACCCAGGCATCGGCGTACTTGTCCCAACCTGTGTCGGCCGACGACACGGTTACGTCGAAGTTGAACCCGGTCGACCCCAGCTCGATAGTGGCGTCAATGACGTCGGCGCAGCCGATCGCGTCGACATCGTCGACATCAGAGGAGGTCTCGTCGCCGGACACACCTGTAACGGCGGGGCCAGCAACGGTAGGGACTTCATCTGTGAGGACTTCATCGCTGGATCCACATGCCGCAAGCAGCAGCGCCAGCGCTCCAATGAAAACTTTCGTCATACCCCGACGCTAGTTCGTCGTCTCGGCAACGGAGCCGTTGCCGCTGAACTGGGTGCGGTAGAGCGACGCATAAAGACCGTCTTGTGTGAGCAGCTCGGAATGGCTTCCGACTTCCAGAAGACGACCACCGTCGAGCACAAGGATCCTGTCAGCGGCGAGAATCGTCGAGAGTCGATGGGCGATGACCAGCGAGGTGCGGCCTTCGAGCACTCTTTCCAATGCCTCCTGAATGAGTGCCTCGGCATGGGCGTCGAGGTGGGAGGTGGCTTCATCGAGGATCAGAATGCGTGGATCCTTCAGGATCACCCGGGCGATGGCGATTCGCTGTTTTTCTCCCCCGGAAAGCCGGTAGCCCCGCTCCCCCACGACGGTGTTGTAGCCGTCGGGAAGACTGTCGATCAGCTCGTCGATGTTGGCCGTCGCTGCGGCTTGCTGCAGCTCCTCATCCGTCGCCTCCGGCCGGGCGTAACGAAGGTTGGCCGCGATTGTGTCATGAAACAGGTAGGTCTCTTGAGTAACGACGCCTATCGAAGCAGCGAGCGAACCCAACGTCAGGTCCTTGACGTCGTGTCCATCGATACGCACCGCTCCACGATTTGCGTCATAGATACGCGGCACGAGATAGGTCGACGTGGTCTTGCCCGCACCGCTGGGCCCAACCAGGGCCACCAGCTCGCCGGGTTCGACTCTGAAGGAGACGCCTTGCAGGGCCCAGGTGCTCGCGGCTTCGTCGGCTGGAGCGCTATCGCCATCGGTCACGCTGCGCCAGTCGTAGCGCTTGATGGCTTGTAAGCCCCGCTGGCCTCCGTACGAGAACCAAACCTCGTCGAATTCCACCTCACCGCGTACCGAACCTGCGTCCACCGCATCGGCACTCTCGGAGATTTCGTGCTCCAGATCGAGCACCTCGAACACCCTCTCAAACGAGACGAGCGACGTCGCAAACTCGACGCGAGCATTGGTCAAACCCGATAGCGGTCCGTAAAGGTTCGTTAGGTAGAACGACAGACTCACGATGAGGCCGGTTGTCAGCTGACCGGTGTCATCGTTGATGACGAGCACGGCGCCGATCCAAAACACCACGGCCGTTCCCAGCGCGCTCATGACACCGAGCGCCATGAAGAACCAGCGTCCGATGGTTGCTTGCCGCACTCCGAGATCGGCAACCTCGCGCGCGTGCTGGCGGAACCGCTCGTCTTCGTACTTCGTGCGGCCAAACAACTTGACGAGCAAGGCCCCCGACACGCCCAGCGTCTCTTGCATCAACGCATTCATCTCTGCGTTCTCCTCGAGCTGCTCGCGTCGTATCTGGCGCAGCATCCTGCCGACCCGGCGCGAAATCATGATGAACAGAGGGAGGATCACCAACGACAACGCCGTCAATCGCCACTCCAGTAGGACCATGACGACCAGGGTCGCAGTGACCGAAACGATGTTTGCCGCCAGCGTCACAAAGGTTCCGGTGACTGCCTGCTGCGCACCGACAACGTCGTTGTTGAGCCGACTCATCAGCTCGCCGGTGCGAGTTGCCGTAAAGAAGCCAAGCGACATGCGCTGTAGGTGCCCAAAGAGCTGGCAACGCAGATCGAAGATGATCCCCTCTCCGATAGAGGCCGACGCCCAGCGTTGTAGCACGCCAACGCCTCCGTTGAGGAGAGGAATCATGACCATGCCGACACCGAGCCACGTCACCCGACCGATGTCCTTGTCCGGAATTGCGGTGTCGATCAGGTCGCGGATCAGTAACGGAGGCAACACCGACAGCAGAGAGATGATCAGGATCGTGACAAGGACGACCACCATCTCCTTTTTGTAGGCGAGACCGTACCCGAGGACGCGTCGGAGGAGGACTCGGTTTAGCTCAGGGCGATCCAGGTCCTCGTCGTAGCGGACATAGGACCACCAGCCGCTGCCGTGCAGTATGGGTGTTCCCTTCGTAGAGGGGGCAACCTTAGAGGGGTGCCGCGGCGGATTGAGACGTCGCTGCTCAGCTTGTCGGCGTCGGCAGCAGCAGACTCAACGGCATAGTCGACTCGGCCATCTGCCAGCAGTGCTGTTCATCGAGAGCCTCCGGACACGAGATCACGTAGTGGTAGGCCTCCGACACCCACGAGAGCTCAATGCCGGTCCCGGTTGTTTCCGATGCGATGGTTCCGATGACGTCGGAACTCGTTGCCGGACGAACCCGTATCACCGCGGTTCTGCCGCCGTCCGATGCGTACGGCTCGAGATGCCACAGCCCGAATTGGGCGGAGGTATTGCGGTCGAGTGTTCCCGATGCAACGTCGTAGACGAGCTGACTCGTCACCCATCCCACAGAGTCGGGAGCAAGCTCCGGAAACTGAATGCCGGGAAGCGCAACCGCAATCTCGTTGCGACTCGCCTGGATGACCGAAGTGGCGCCGTCGCCCCGGTTCCAGACTGCCGAGATGACGACGGCGGTCTCGCTCGACTCCGCCTCGGCGGCAAGTCCATCGTTGTACCAGACGAGGTCGAACGACCGCACCGATCCCAACGGGGTATCGACGCTGACCACTTCAGTCGTCGACGTAGTCAAGGAGGTTTCCCCATGCACTACTTCGACCGAGCGGTCGCCAAGGCCATCAAGCAGTCCTGCGTCGCCGCAGGCGGCAAGCAATAGCGAAATAGCGATGAGGGGAATGATGCGTTTCACGAGGATCTCGGCGTTTCTGATGAGCGAGAAGGATACCCGGGGTCGCACCGTAGCTATCGGATCTGCCGCTACGCTGCCGCCCGTGCCGATTCCTCTTCTCCTACTTGGTGGATCGTGGCCCGACGAACCGGGCCTCGACACTGCGCTGAGCAAGCTAGTTCTCGACCGTGTTTCACAAGGTGACATGCCCGCCACGGTACGTCTGTACGTGCCGGGCCGCGAGGTTGCCTTCGGAAAACGCGACGCGGTGACGCCCCAATATGCTGCCGCGGTCGCGGCTGCTCGCGACAACGGGTTTGCGGCGGTGGAACGCCTCGCCGGGGGTCGTGCCGCAGTGTTCACGGAGCACACGATCGCCTTCTCACTCGCGCTGCCAGACCGGGATCCCAGAACCACTATCCACGACCGATTCCGGCACATCAGCGAGCTCATGGTTGACGCCTTCTGGCGCCTGGGCATCTCGTCGGCGATCGGAGAAATCCAGGGCGAGTACTGCCCGGGGGAGTTCAGCGTGCACCACAACAACCAGATCAAGCTCATGGGCGTCGGACAGCGTCTCGCCAAGAACGCCGCCCACGTCGGCGGTGTCATCGCCGTCAATCGAACCGACCTACTGCTCGAGGCATTGATCCCCGTCTATCGAGCACTAGAACTCGAGTGGCGCCCCGCCACCGTCGGCACCCTGGGAGATGTCCAACCAGGCATCAGTAACGACGCCGTCCTCGGAGCCCTCAAATCCGAGTTGGCGGAGCACTACGAAATCAGTCGCGACCGAATTGATGACTCGCTGGCGACCGAGGCTCGCTCGATATCCCACCGGTATTTGCCGGTCGAGCAGAACTAACTCGGGCATCTGAGACAATACGGATACCTCCGGAAAGGAACACCATGGCAAACCCCGTCCTGAGCAGGGGCTTTGAGAAGCAACAAGGCCCAATCGTCGACACCTACGATCGCATGACCATCGGCGGTGTCGGCCGTTCCACATTCATCCTGTTTGCGCTGTTTCTCCCTGCAGCCGTGTGGGGCTGGAACCAGGTCTCCTTCGAGAACTTCCCGACCTGGACCATCGGGGCAATTCTGTTTGGCTTCGTGGCCATCATCGCTGCTGCGTTGCGGCCGCAATGGACTCCGGTGATAGGCCCCGTCTACGCAGTCATCGAGGGAGCTCTCGTCGGTGTTATCTCGAATGTCTATCAGAACGCATACGGCGAAGGCATCGTCACCAACGCCATCATGGCGACGTTTGTCACCGTCATGGTGATGGTGATCCTTTACGTCACCAGGACTATCCGGGTCACAGATCGGATGCGTTCGATCGTCGTCGGCGCCACAGCCGCCATCTTCGTTTTCTATCTGGCCACGTTTGCGCTGTCGTTCCTCGGTGTGTCAATGCCCCTCGTGTGGGACGCCGGACCGCTCGGGATCATCTTCAGTCTTGCGGTGATCGCCCTGGCTGCATTCAACCTGCTGATCGACTTCGACCTCATCGAGCGCGGGGTTGCACAGGGAGCGCCGCAATGGATGAATTGGTACGCCGCATTCGGCCTCGTCGTCACCATCGTATGGCTCTATCTCGAGATACTTCGCCTGCTTGGCAAGCTACAACGCCGTTGACCGCACCGTCACGACAGGCGTCGCCGGAGCAGATCTTTCATGTCCCTCATGGGTTCAGCGATCCCTTGCAGATCCATCTCCCAAAACGACTTGCAGTAGACGATTTCCAACGATGTCCTCCGCAGTAGAAACCAGCGGTGCGACCCTGCCGTTGCCGAAGTATTCGACCAGAAGACTTCGATCCAATACGCTCTAGCCCATGAAACGTGTTCTCGTCATCAACGGTCCGAACCTCAACCTGCTCGGCACTCGCGAGCCCGACATCTACGGTTCGACCACGCTCAACGAGCTCGACAGGTTGATCGGACGATGGGCCAAGGAGCGCAACTTCAGCGTGACCTGCTTCCAGTCAAACCATGAGGGAGAGATCATCGATCGCCTCCACGACAGCCGACACGCCCACGATGGCGTGATCATCAACGCAGGTGCCCTCACCCACTACAGCTATGCCTTGCACGACGCGATCGCAGCCGTTGGCCTTCCGACGGTCGAGGTACATATCTCCAATATCAAAGAGCGCGAACCGTGGCGCCGCACCTCGGTAATCAGCGCCGCTTGCCAATACATGATCAGGGGTCGCGGTGTCGAGGGCTACCGATACGCCCTCGACTACCTGATCAACCAGGCGGCGGCTGTCCCGGTCACAATCTCGTACGGCGCCAGCGACGACCAGGTCGGGGACCTGTTGCTCCCTGATGGCGATGGCCCCCACCCGGTTGCGGCCCTCATCCATGGCGGTTTCTGGCGGGATCGGTGGACCCGGGACACGATGGCCGCGCTCGCCATCGACCTGCGTGCGCGCGGCTGGGCCACCTGGAACATCGAGTATCACCGAGTTGGGACCGGGGGTGGGTGGCCGATGACGCTCGAAGACATCGCGGCGGGGCTCGATCACCTGGCCGAGCTCCCCCCACGCCACGGACTTGATCTAGAGAAGATCGTCGCCATCGGCCATTCGGCGGGAGGTCACCTTGCTCTGTGGGCGGCAGCCCGACCCGATCTGTCGGACCACACGCCCGACCGCGAACCACAAGTCTCCCTCGTCGCCGCGATCGGCCTTGCCCCGGTCTCCGACCTCGACATGGGACATCAGGAAGCCATCGGAGCCGATGCGGTCGCCGAATTCCTTCGGCGGTCCCCCACCGACGGGCCAGAACGCTATGCAGCAGCGTCCCCGAAGCGACTGCTTCCACTTCAGTGCCGCCAGGTCATCGTGCACGGAACCGAAGACACGGCAGTCCCTGTAGCAATGAGCCGCTCGTACTTCGCCGCGGCCCGAGCTGCCGGCGACGACATCGACTACCACGAGCTGGACGGCGTCGATCACATGAACCTCGTCGACCCGAAGCACCCGGCCTGGCAGACCGTGGTCGCCGAGCTAGAGAAGCTGCGCTAGTTAGCCCGTCAACCCCTGGATCCTGCCCAGACCCTCCTCGAGATCGGCATCGGCAAGCGCAAACGAGAACCGAGCGTATCCCGGCAGCCCGAACGCCTCGCCCGGAACGAATGCAACCTGAACCTCGTCGAGGATCAGCCCGGCCAGCTCCAGCGTCGTCGCTGCGGTTTTACCGCCGAGGTCCCGGTTCAGCAGACCCGCCATGTTGGGAAACGTATAGAACGCGCCTTGTGGATCAAGACAGGTCACGCCGTTCATCTCGTTGAGCATGCGGTGCATCGTGACACGACGCCTATCGAACGCCTCTCGCATCTCGTAAACGGAGTCAAGAGAACCGGCGACCGCGGCGAGTGCCGCCCGCTGGCTGACGTTGGCGACGTTGGTCGTCATGTGGCCGACAAGTTTCCCGACTCCTTTGGCAACGGCTTCGGGGGCAATCATCCAACCGACCCGCCATCCGGTCATCGCATAGGTCTTGGCGACACCGTTGACGACGACACATCTTTCGGCGAGCTCCGGCACCTCCACCGGCATTGAGGCAAACTCCGTTTCACCGTATACAAGGTGTTCGTAGATCTCGTCGGTCATGACCCAGATCTCGTTGTCGACAGCCCACCGACCGATGGCTCGGATCTCGTCCCGGGTGTAGACAGCGCCCGTCGGGTTCGAAGGCGAACAGAAGATGAGCATCTTGGTCTTCGCCGTCCTGGCCGCGTCGAGTTGCTCGACCGTCACTTTGTAGCCAGTGGTGTCGTCGGTGTCCACCGCAACGGGAATAGCCTCGGCGAGCTTCACTGCTTCCGGATAGGTGACCCAATACGGAGCCGGCAGCAGAACCTCGTCCCCGGGATCGAGCAGAGCTTGGCAGGTGAGATACACAGCCTGCTTGCCGCCATTCGTAATGACGACTTGCTTGCCCTCCACGGAATAACCCGAGTCACGGAGAGTCTTGGCAGCAACCGCGTCGCGAAGTTCCGGGAGGCCGACCGCCGGTGTGTACTTGTGGTTTTTCGGGTCACGGGCTGCCACAACAGCAGCCTCCACGATGTGGTCAGGCGTGGCGAAGTCGGGTTCGCCGGCCCCGTAACCGATTACGGGGGCACCGGCGGCACGCATCGCCTTGGCCTTTGTCGTGATCGCCACCGTGGCAGATTCAGCCACGCCAACGACCCGTTGTGCGATTCCAAGTGGGCTACCCGGACTCATTGCTCTACTCTCCCTCTTGAAGATCGAACGCACGATAACCGGCGGTGAACAATGTCCAACATC
Organism: uncultured bacterium; assembly: GCA_965368515.1. Lineage (GTDB taxonomy): Bacteria > Actinomycetota > Acidimicrobiia > Spongiisociales > UBA5794 > JAAETI01. Next base: position 522 of record CBDUNF010000101.1, on the reverse strand, counting down.
CCATCAATCGAACTCCCCGCAGAGCTTATCCCGGTCGACGGCCGCTTCGGCGCCGGGCCCTCGAAGGTCCGAACCGAGAGCCTGCTCGAACTGGGAGTGACCGGGGCTACGTACATGGGTACGAGCCATCGCCAGCCCGGCGTGAAGTCTGTCGTTGGCGCAATACGTAGCGGTATGAAGGATTTGTTTTCTCTTCCCGAGGGCTACGAGGTCGTTCTCGGTGTTGGTGGCGCGACATCGTTCTGGGCGAGCGCAACATTCGGACTCATCGAGAAGAAGAGCCAGCACCTCGACTTCGGAGTGTTCTCCGGTAAGTTCGCCAAGGTTGTCGCCGGAGCACCACACCTCGAGGAACCAGAGGTCATCAAATCTGAGATCGGCACACATCCGCTCCCGGTGCCGAATCCTGAGGTCGATCTCTACGGTCTGACCCATAACGAAACAACCACGGGCGTCATGATGCCGATCGTTCGCCCCAACGCTTCAGGGGAACGTGCTTGCGGATTTCCTCGCCCATCGTCT
>CBDUNF010000100.1:0-12098 GCA_965368515.1 uncultured bacterium | reverse complement strand
ATGGAGAAGTGATCGTCGGGCCGAAGAGTGAGTGATCAGATTGAGCTGCAGGTGCTCGATGCCGACGACATCGACGCCGTGCAGTTCGCGCTCTACCTGGCGGTGTCCTGGAACGACCCACCCACAATCCCCGACCTACCGACGGCGATGGCGCACCCCGAGGTGGCGATGTACCACCAGGGGTGGGGCCGAGCCGGAGATTTTGGTGTCAAGGCCGTTCGTGGCGAGCAAGTGATCGGCGCAGCCTTCGCCCGGCTCTTCACTGATGAGAGCCACGGTCACGGATACGTCGATGACCAAACCCCCGAGCTTGGTGTCGGTGTCGCCAAGGACCACCGTGGCCAAGGAATCGGACGCGTTCTGTTGGACGCTCTTGCCGAAACGGCTCGGTCGGAGGGAATCCGCCGTCTGAGCCTTTCGGTAAACAACCCCAATCCGGCGAAACGGCTGTACGAGTCCTTTGGCTACACGCTGATTGAGGACGACGGCAGTTCATCGACCATGGTGCTGGACCTGTAGACCCTCCTCAACCCGTCGGGTGCACAGCCTCGACGGGTCATTGGCGCGCCAACTTCTTCCACGGTCCGGGTTGCAGCAGGCTCCCCGGGAGGTTATTCTGCACTCTTGTGCATACGTGCACATTTGTGCAAATGGCGTGCGGGACTGATTCCGCCTCTGGCGGAACCCGAGGAGTGAGACGCCAAACTCGGAAGGAGCAAGATGAACACAGGTATGAGGACATCGCCGCGAAAGGGAATCTGGCTCGGGGTCTTCCTCGTTGCTTTCTCCCTTTTCGCAGCGGCTTGTTCGCAAGAAACTGAAGAGACAACTACGACGACTACCGAAGCTGCCGCTGTCGAGACAACTGCTGCTGGCGCAACGATGCCCGCACCATTTGACACTGGTGAGCCGGTCAAGATTGCCCTCGTCCAGAACAGTGGCGCAGGCGACTACTTCCAGCAGTGGACCAATGGCGCTAATCAGCAGGCCGAGGTAATCGGCTTCGAAATGCAGATCTACGACGCCCAGGCTGACAACGCCAAGCAGGCGACCGACATGGAAACCGCGATTGGCTCCGGCGTCGTCGGAATCATCGTCGACCATGGCCAGACGGACACGATGTGCCCTCTGATCAACGATGCGCTCGACGCCGGTATCCCGGTCGTCATCTATGACATCGCTGTCCAGGACTGCGCACCGAATGCCGTCCAGACTCAGCAGTCCGATGCCAGCCTCGCCGACCTCGTCCTCACGCAGATGGTTGCGGACCTCGGCACCGACATGAACGTTGGCTATGTAAACGTCCTTGGCATTGCTCCGCTCGACCGCCGTCACGTGGTTTGGGAGCAGTATGTGGCCGACAACAGCTGGGCCCAGCAGTTCTTCGTTGGTGAATTCACCAACGCAGTCGCAACTGACAACGCCCAGCTCGTCGATGCCGCGCTCAAGGCCAACCCGGACGTCGAGGGCATCTTTGCTCCGTACGACGAGCTGACCAAGGGCACCGTTTCGGCCATTCTCGAGAACAGCCTCGAAGGCTCGATCAGCGCCTACGGCATTGATATCTCGAACGCCGACATTGAGGTCATGACAGCTGAGAACAGCCCATGGAAGGCCACGGCCACCACCGACCCGAACGCCATTGGCGCCGCGGTAGTGCGGACCATGGCACTCGAGCTCGCCGGCCAGCAGGGCCCGCGTCTCGTCGACTTCCCGGGCGTGTTGGTCACCCAGCAGTTCCTGCTCGACAACGGCATCACCAACATGGTGGATCTGCGAGCGAACATGCCGGCTCTGAACCTCACCGAGGTGCAGTCAGCGGACTGGATTCCGTCGGTCAGCTTCTGATCGGACGCAACTGAATAGAAGTCTGGGAGAGACCAAGATGACCACAGCCATCGAGATGCGAGATATCACAATGTCATTCGGTACCAACGAGGTGCTGAAAGGGATCGACCTCGCAATCGAACCAGGCAAGGTCACCGCGTTGCTGGGCGCCAACGGCGCCGGAAAGTCAACGCTCATCAAGGTTCTCTCAGGCGTGTACAACGGCTATGGCGGCACCGTCCTAATCGACGGTGCCGCCGTAGACATCGACCACCCCACCACTGCCCGCCAGTACGGGATTGAAGCCGTCCATCAGAAGATCGCAGACGGTGTTGTCCCCGGGCTCAGCGTTGCCGAGAACTTCCTCTTCGACGGCATCGTCAACAACCAAGTTTCCCGAGCTGCTTCGCTGAAGTCGCTCATCCCTAGGGCCAAGGAAGTCGCTGCGGTTCTCGACCTCGATTGGGACGAGAGCCTCCTCCGTAGCGATATCTACGGTCTCCCCATTGCCGATCAGCAACTCTTGCTGCTTACCCGGGCGCTTGTTCACAAACCCCGTCTCCTCATCCTCGACGAACCAACATCAGCCCTTTCGGAGACAGAGGCCGAGCGTCTGTTCGGCGTGATTCGGGACCTTCGTGATCAGGGTGTCGCCGTCCTCTACGTCTCCCACCGCCTCGGCGAGATCGACGACATCGCCGACCGTCTCTTGGTGCTGCGCGACGGAATGATTCGCAGTGACCATGCCCGCCCGTTCGACTGGCCCGAAGCACTCGATGCCATGCTCGGTGTCGACGAATCTGAGCGCGGCGAACGCTCGACAGAGCTGCGCGGCGAGCGTGAGATTCTCCAGCTCAAGGGCGTACAGCTACTCCCCAAGTCAATCCCCTTCGACCTTTCATTCCGCTCGGGCGAGGTCACCGGCATCTTTGGCCTGCTCGGCTCCGGCGGTAGTCAGCTCGCCCGTGGCATCTTCGGTGCGGATCCCTTTGAGGCCGGCGAGATGGAGTTGAACGGCGAGCCGTTTGCTCCCAAAGCACCCGCCGATGCGATCGCCGATGATGTCTACATGGTTCCCGAAGACCGTGTCGCCGGGACCATCATCAAGGACTGGAGCATCGCCATGACCTCCACGTTCCCATTCCTCAACGACATCTCCCGGCTTTCTGTGATGAACCCCTTCGCTGAGGACAAAGTTGGCAAAGAAGTCATCGATGCCTTTGGCGTTGTCGCCCAGGGTGCGGATGAGCCGGTCATATCGCTATCCGGCGGTAACCAGCAGAAGGTGGTCGTCGGACGCTGGCTGCGGAAACAGCCGACAGTGATGATCCTCAACGAGCCATTCCAGGGTGTCGATGTCGGCGCCCGCTTTGACCTCGCCGAACGAACCCGCGAGGTGGCCGAAAGGGGATCGACAGTCCTGGTCATGTCGACCGACCTCGAAGAGATCATGCAAGTTTCAGATCGGGTAATTGTGTTGGCGGATGGGAATCTGCGACATGACTCCTATCTGTCAGAGACGAATCGGGAAGAGATTCTTCGCCGACTTTCGGAGGTTGAGTAAGTGAGTACGTCTGCCACGATCAAGAAACCCGCGGTCAAGCCCGATCCGCCTGCGGCCAAGAAACAGATCGATGTCCGTGATCTGCTGGTCCGCTACGGATTCATCGCGATCACGATTCTGTTCTTCCTGTACTTCTCTCTGACTATTGAGTCGTTCCGCCAGTCATCGACGTTCTTCTCGATGCTCAAGTTCACAGCACCAGTCGCAATTGCCGGCCTCGGCGTGACCGTAACGATGGTCGTCGGCGGTCTCGATCTCTCGGTCGGTTCTACCGTCGGTATGTCGGTGACGGTCGCCGCCATGACCATGGTCATCTATGCCCAGCAGGGCTCTGTGGCGTTCATCGCCGTCATTGTCGCCGGAGCTCTGATCGGTGCTTTCAACGCTCTGCTCATCGTGGTGATGAAGATCCCGGATCTTCTGGCCACGTTGGCCACGATGTTCCTGGTCCAGGGTTTGAAGCTCTTACCCGTCGACGGGCAATCGGTGTCCTCCGGTCTGATCCTTCGTGACGGAACCGTTGCCCCCGGCAAGTTCACCACGGGCTTTCTCGAGATCAATCGTGGCAAGATCGGGCCCGTCCCCTATCCGGTAGTCATCTTCATCGTCCTGACGATCATCACCTGGTTCTTCCTCTCCCGGACCAAATGGGGCCGGGTCATGTACGCCATCGGTTCGAACCCCGAGGCCGCCCGGCTCGCCGGAGCCCGCGTCGGTCGCTACAAGGCGGCTGCATACATGATCTCCGGTGTCTACGCCTCCATCGCCGGTCTGATCCTCGCTTCTCGAATTGGCCAGGGCGACATCTCCGCAGGAAACTCGATTCTCCTCGACGCCGTTGCCGTAGCGCTCGTCGGCACTTCGGTACTCGGTGCGAATAAGGCGAACGCATTTGGAACGGCACTGGGAGCCATCCTCATCGGCATATTGCTTACGGGGACGACGATGATGAACTTCCCGTATTACTCGCAGGACGTGGCCAAGGGCTTTGTGCTGCTGGTAGCGCTCGTGTTCTCGTTCACCCTGTCACTCAAGAAGCACAGGCATGTCGCGGCGGTTCCGCTGTGAGCAAGACACCTGCCAGCCGCACCATCTGGATCGACTCTGACGACCCAACCTCGGTCGTCTGCATCGAGCAGCGGCTCATCCCATTCGAGTACGAAGAGGTGTCCATCCGCACTTCCAGCGAGATGGCGACAGTCATCTCGGACATGGTCGTCCGTGGCGCAGGCTGCATCGGAGTGTCGGCGGGCTACGGCATGTACCTCGCCGCGCTGGCAACGGCCGGCATGGATGCAGCCGAGGCCGACGAGTCTCTGCGCAAAGCCGGAGCCGAGCTGGAAGCGAGTCGCCCTACTGCGGTGAACCTCACCTGGGCGGTACAACGGCAACTCGGCGAGATCCTCGGTATCGACGACTCCGGCGAGCGGATTGCCAAGGCCAAAGCCCTCGCCGAAGCCATTGCCGACGAAGACGTCGCGTACTGCGCTGCCATCGGTCAACACGGGCTCGGCATCATCGAAGAGATCTATGCCCGTACCGGTGAAACCGTCAACATCATGACCCACTGCAACGCCGGCTGGCTGGCGTTCGTGGAGCACGGCACGGCGACTGCGCCGATGTATGCAGCCCACAACAAGGGCATCCCCATCCACGTGTACGTCTCCGAGACCCGGCCCCGTAACCAGGGGGCGCGGTTGACCGCATGGGAGCTCCAGCAGGCTGGTGTCCCATTCACCGTGATTGCGGACAACAGCGCAGGACACCTCATGCAGCACGGCATGGTCGACTTTGTAATCGTCGGGAGTGATCGCACCACGATCAGCGGCGATGTGTGCAACAAGATCGGTACCTACATGAAGGCTGTCGTTGCCCGGGAGAACGGGATTCCGTTCTATGCGGCGCTTCCTTCTAGCACCCTTGATCCGCAGCTCCATGACGGCGTTGCCGAGATCCCGATCGAAGAGCGTGGCGGCCACGAGGTGACCAAGGCAACCGGCTGGCTCGACGGCAAACAGGTTGAGCCGCAGACGGCGACACCTGGCGCCGGGGCCGCCAACTTCGGATTCGACGTGACACCTCGCAAGTACGTAACCGGGATCATTACCGAACGCGGCATTTGCGAAGCAAGTGAAGAGGCAATCCTGGCGATGTACCCAGAGTTCGCTCCGGCGAGCTAGCGGTCACGCCAAGGCGACAAGAGGCGGCAAATGCAGAACCGGTGGAATGACGAGCAGGCAGCAACCCTCGAAGACGTGCTGGATGAATGCGTCTACGGGTCGAGACTGCTTGGAGCCGACACTGCGCTGGTACTTCATGGTGGCGGCAATACGTCGGTCAAGGTGTCTGAGAAGGACCTATACGGCGATCTCGTAGATGTGCTCTATGTGAAGGCGAGCGGATGGGATCTTGCTGATATCGATATTGCCGGATTCTCACCGCTGCGGCTTGATCGAGTCCGCAGACTGGTCGACCTGGAGACGCTGTCGGACACCGCGATGCTCGACGAGCTACAGGGATCGCTGCTGAGCGCCGGGGCGGCGACACCATCGGTCGAAGCGATTCTCCACGCAGTCATTCCTGCCCGAGCGGTGCAACACGCTCATCCCAACGCTCTGTTGGCAATCTCCAACACCGTCGGGGGAGAGCAGAAGGTCCGCGATCTCTACGGAGACCGGGTCGTTGTCGTGCCTTATGCGATGTCCGGTTTCCGGGCGGCATCGGCCGCGGCTACGAAGTATCGGAACGAAGCGACGGATAAGACCCTGGGCGTCGTTTTGATGAACCACGGAATCTTCACGTTCGGGGACAGTCCCCGCGAGGCCTATTACCGAATGGTCGACCTTGTCAGTGAGGCCGAGAACTTCCTCGCTGAACACAGTTCCTCCGGCAAGTCGCCGGTTCCGGCAAGCTCACCACAGCCTGTCAATAGGCTCGATCTGGCACGACTCAGGAGCGAGATCTCTGAGGCCGCCGGGAAGCCGTGCATCGTGCGGCGTCATCGGGACGACGTGAGCTGGGCGTTCTCGCAGCGCTCCGACCTTGCCGCCGTCAGCCAGCAGGGCCCGGCTACCCCTGATCACGTCATCTGGACGAAGCGAGTTCCGATGCTCGGACGTGATGTTGCGACCTACGCCAAGGACTATCAGGCCTACTTTGACGAATTCGCCGTCGGTCGTTCGCTGCGAATGCTCGATCCAGCGCCTCGGGTGGTCCTAGATCCTGAGTTCGGCATGGTTAGCGCCGGCCCGGACGTCCACGCCGAGGCCGCGGCCGCTGACATCTACCGGCAGATCATCAGTGTTATCGAGCAGGCTGAAGGCCTTGGTGGCTACTCGGCTCTGCCGGCAACCGACATCTTCGACCTCGAGTATTGGGAGTTGGAGCAACTGAAGCTCGATCGCGCCCGTGACGAGGGCGAGTTCACCGGTGAGGTTGCCGTAGTGACCGGCGCCAATTCCGGTATCGGACGCGGCTGTGCGCTGGCGTTGCTTGACCGTGGTGCCGCAGTCATCGGGCTCGACATCAATCCAGACGTCGACGACATGACCGACCACCCGGCCTATCTGGGTGTTCCTTGCGACCTCTCTTCAGGCGAGCAGACTGCCGCCGCTCTCGACATCGGCGTAGAGCGCTTTGGTGGCGCCGACATGCTCGTAGCCGCTGCCGGCCTCTTTCCTGAGTCTTCGCCAATCTCCGCACACGACCCCGTCGCCTGGCGTCGGGCCATGTCCGTCAACGTCGACGGACTGGTTCAGTTGCTATCGCTCATGCATCCTCTCCTCCTGCATGCGCCAGGTGGCGGTCGTGTTGCGGTTATCGGTTCCAAGAACGTTGCGGCCCCCGGGCCGGGAGCATCCGCCTACTCCGCATCGAAGGCGGCTGCCAACCAGATCGCCAGAGTGGCAGCTCTCGAATGGTCCAAGGACGGGATCCGCGTCAACTCAGTTCACCCCGATGCCGTCTTCGACACCGCCCTGTGGACACCGGAGCTGCTGGCAGAACGTGCGGATCGCTATGGGATGACGATCGAGGAATACAAGCGGCGCAACCTCATGAGCGTTGAGATCACAAGTGCCGCAGTCGGCGAGGTTGTGGCCACGATGCTGGGAGAAGTCTTCTCCCCAATAACCGGTGCACACATCCCGATCGACGGCGGCAACGAGAGAGTGATCTGATCCGATATTTGCGGATCGGGTCGGACAACTGATACGATCGTGCACGAACGTGCGATACCTGCACAAACGTGCAACACAAGTCAAAGACAACCCAAGCCCCGAGACACTCGGGGGAACGGAGGATGGATATGGACTGGGGTATGGAGCGCAGGATGGCGCAGATAATCCGGCCGGAGACGGGGCATTGTTTCTTCCTCGCCATTGACCACGGCTACTTTCTCGGACCTACACGCAAACTGGAGAAGCCAGGCGAGACGGTCAAGGATCTGACCCCGATTGCCGACGCCCTGTTTGTGACGAGGGGCGTGCTCCGCAACTCGATTCCCGCGGAGACAAAGCCGAATGTGATCCTCCGCATCAGCGGTGGCACCAGCATCGTCGGGCCCTCGCTCGAAAACGAGCAGCTCGTTGTTGACCCTGAGGAAGCCATCCGCATGGGAGCATCCGCAGTGGGCGTTTCGATCTTCGTTGGCTCTGAGTACGAGCGTGAGTCGCTCGGCAACCTGGCCCGAGCAGTCAACCAGTACGAGAAGTATGGGATTCCGGTTATGGCCGTCACCGCGGTCGGCAAGGAACTCGAGAAGCGGGATGCCCGGTACCTCAGCCTCAGTTGTCGTATCGCGGCCGAACTCGGCGCACGTGTCGTCAAGACCTACTGGAGCGAGGATTTCGAGAAGGTCACCGAGTCGTGCCCGGCTCCGGTTGTCATCGCCGGCGGTCCTAAGACCGATGACGCCCATGAGGTCTTCTCCTTCGTTCGCGACGGCATCGATCGTGGCGCCATCGGCGTCAATCTCGGTCGCAACATCTGGCAGCACTACGACCCCGTCGGTGTCGCCAAGGGCCTGCGTGCCGTCATCCACGATGGTGCCTCGGCGGATGAAGCCAATGCGATGGTCGCTCCGGCACCGGTCGAGGGTTAGGACCATGGAGTTTCTTGCCCGCATCGAACAGAACATCCCGCCGGACATGGATCCAGAGCATCTGGCTGAGGTCAAGGCAGCCGAGGGGATCCGCGGCCAAGAGCTGGTCGATGCCGGCAAGATGCTGCGCATCTGGAGGATTCCTGGAAGGCGGGCGGTCTACGCCCTCTACCGGGTTGACAACCCTGAGGAGCTCCACGAGTTGCTCAGCTCGCTGCCACTATTCCCCTGGATGGACATTGACGTAACGGCGTTGAGCGCTCACGCGCTCGATCCGGAATAGAAGCGGAGGAGCGCGATGGCCCCTGAATACGAGATCCTGACACCGGCAACCGTTCCGGCCTACATCGACAAGACCCCAAGTCTCGATGGCATCGTCGACACATCGACACTCGAGGTTACGGAGGTCGGCGACGGAAACCTCAACCTTGTGTTCGTATGCAAGGACGGGAACGGTGATGGCATCTGTCTCAAGCAGTCCCTCCCGTACGTGCGTCTGGTCGGCGAGGCGTGGCCGCTCACCCCGGAGCGAGTCATCGCCGAAGCACGTGGCTTGAAGGCCGCCGCTGATCACATCCCGGAACTGGTTCCTGAGTACTACGGCGTTGACAAGGACCAGTATGTCCTTGCCATGGAGTACCTAATGGGCTGGGACATGTGGCGTATCCAGCTCAACGAAGGCAACGCCCATCCCGGTGTCGGCGCCGATCTAGGCAAGTATGTGGCGCGCCTTGCGTTCTACACGTCGTTCTTCTCGATCGATCAGGGTGAGATCAAGGAACGCCTCGCGGCGGCGATCAACCCCGAGCTGTGCAAGATCACTGAGGATCTGGTCTTCACCGAGCCCTACATCGATGTCGACAACAACAGTTATGTCGACGAATTGATCCCCGAGATCGAAGGCATGCGCGGCGACGCTCGCCTCCGCGCCGAGGTCGGGCTTCTCAAGTACCGATTCATGACTGCCGGCGAGGCTTTGCTTCACGGTGATCTGCACACCGGCTCAGTGATGGTGCGCCACGGGGAGAACGGCGCCGAGTGTCGGGTCATCGATCCCGAGTTCTGCTACTACGGACCTGTCGGGTTTGATCTCGGTGCGTTGTTTGGCAACTACCTGGCCGCCCGGGCGCGTGCCGCAGTCCTCAACCGTCCCGCTGAGTATCAGCAATGGCTGGCTGATATGGGGCCAGAGACGTGGAATGCGTTTGAAGCCGAGATGCGGCGGCTGTGGCCGGATCGGCTCGACAAGACATGGACCGATAGCTTCCTCGACGCCTGGCTCGCCCAGGTTGCCAAGGACACGATCGGTTTTGGTGGCTGCAAAGCCAACAGGCGCATCATCGGCCTAGCCAAGGTCACCGATATCCAGGAGCTGCCGCATGACGAGCACGTCAGGGCGGCCACCATGGTGCTCCGCACCGCCAGCACCTGGATCAGAGAGCGCAACAATCTCGCTACGGTCGCTGCGGCCAACGAAGTCTTCGATGCGGTGCGCGCGGAGGTCCTGGGGTAATGCCTGACCTTTCGTTGGCGGACGAGTTCCTGGCCAAGCTGCAGCCTTCTGTGGCGTGGGTCGAGGACCACATCGAGATCATCGACCAGACAAAACTGCCCACGGAGCTCGAGGTTCTCGAGCTCCGTTCGGTCGATCAGGTGGTCGATGTGATTTACAGGCTGGCTGTCAGAGGTGCGCCTGCCATCGGATCCTGCGGCGCGCTCGGCATGGTCATTGGGCTTGACGAGCAGCAGCCAGAGAATGTTGACGCAGCCAAGGCTGTACTCGACGATCTGGTCGAGATCATCGGCAATGCTCGGCCTACCGCAGTCAATCTGAGCTGGGCGGTCAAGCGGGTACGCGACATCGCCGCAACCGGCAGCGATGTGGCCGGCGTGCGTGCGTTGGCCCTCAGCGAAGCCAACCTGATAATTGCGGAGGATCGAGACGCCTGCACTCGGATGGGTCTTGCGGGCCTCGAAGAGCTGGCGGGCATCACCCGAATCATGACCCACTGCAATACCGGCCGCCTGGCAACTGCTGGTTGGGGGACGGCCCTCGGTGTCATCTATGCGAAAGCCGCCGCAGGCGAACCGGTGCAGGTCCTGGCCTCCGAAACCCGCCCGCTGCTTCAGGGAGCACGTCTCACCGCCTGGGAGCTGCACGATGCCGGCATCGACGTCACGTTGATGCCCGATGGCTCCAGTTCCACCGCGATGGCGCAGGGAAAGGTTGAGGCCGTCATCGTTGGCGCCGATCGAATCGCCGCCAACGGGGACACGGCAAACAAGATCGGCACATTCACGCACGCGGTCAACGCCAAGTATGCGGGGATCCCGTTCTACGTGGCCGCCCCGCTGTCGACCTTCGATGTTGCGATCGCCACGGGTGCTGAGATCGAAATCGAGCTGCGCCCGTCTCACGAGATGACGAAGTGGCGATCTGAGCCAACCGCCCCGCAAGAGATCGCCGTGTGGAACCCCGCCTTCGACGTGACTCCTGCGGAGTTGATCACCGGCATCATCACCGAGGCCGGAGTGCTCAGGCCGCCGTACGAAGACTCAATCCGGACTGTGTTCGAGGCTGGAGGCCACCCGTGACCGATTGGCAACAAGACACGCAGGCGGTTGCCGACGGCATCCGCCGGCGGGTGCTGGAGCATGTGCTCAAGAACAACGGCGGCTACATGAGCCAGGCGTGCTCTTCGGCTGAGATGTTTGCGATGCTCTACTCCCGCGTAATGCGACTCGGCAATAGCCTTGCCCCGCTCGAACCGCGGCGATTTGAGGGCGTCCCCGGCTCCGGAGCCCAGTTCTTCACCGGCGCCGACTACAACGGACCGCAGGGTCCGGAGTACGACAGGTTCATCTTCTCGCCTGCGCACTACGCGTTGGTCCTCTATGCCGCCCTGATCGAAGTGGGGCGGCTTGCGGAGACCGGTCTCGACCACTTCAACGAAGACGGCAGCACAGTGGAGATGATCGGCGCGGAGCACTCGCCCGGAGTGGAGACCACAACCGGCTCCCTCGCCCAGGCGCTCAGCCAAGCCGGCGGGATTGCTCTCGCCAGGAAACTGCGTGGGGACACCGGCGACGTCTGGGTGATGATGTCGGACGGTGAGTTCCAGGAAGGCCAGACGTGGGAGGCGATCGAACAGGTTGCCCGCTTTGGTTTGTCGAATCTGAGAGTCATTGTTGATGCCAATGGGCAACAGTGCGACGGCTGCCTCGATGAGGTCGAGACGGCGGATCCCCTCACCAACCGGATCCGAGCCTTCGGCGCCAGCGCGGTCGAGAGCAACGGGCACGACCTGAAGCAGCTTGACGAGGCCATGACCATGGACACCGGCAAGCCCCATTTCGTGATTGCGCGTACCGACCCGGTTCGCGGCCTGCCCCTTTTTGGGGAGCGGGCTCCACTGCTTCACTACTTGCGGTTCACCTCGGATGAGGAACGGCAGCAGTATCAGGCGGTTTACGAAGAGATGGTGAGCTGACATGGAAATCGTGAAACGCCCCCACGTCGAGAACTTCATCGAGTGGAGCAAGGACAAGCCGGAAGTCGTGGTGCTCACCGCCGACCTCACCAACAGCAGCGAAGTCGGCAAGTGG
>CBDUNF010000099.1:0-12220 GCA_965368515.1 uncultured bacterium | reverse complement strand
CCACCTGGTTCCTACCCAAGATCACGAGCGGTCTGTTCGTCAGGCTCTTCCAGTGAGTCCGCAGGCCATCGTGCTCGGAGTCGCCCAAGACGGCGGCCATCCCCAGCCCGGCTGCAGTCTCTCCTGTTGCCGAAACACTCCCGGGCACCTCACGACGTGCGTCGCTGTGATCGATGATGGGAAAGCCTGGCTGCTTGATGCGGGCCCGGACTTTGGTCGACATCTCAAGCGGCTCGATCAACACAATGCCGAACTGGTAGGGGTCCTTCTCACCCATGGCCACATCGGTCACTACACGGGCTTGATGTACCTCGGGCGAGAAGCCATGAATACCGATCGGCTTCCAGTGTGGGCTGCGCCGCGCCTCGCGGGCTTCATCATCAACAACGGTCCATGGGACCAATTGGTTTCCGCGGGAAACATCGATCTACGGACTATCGACGTCGGCCAGCCCTTTCAGCTGTCGCACCGGCTCACTGCGGCCGCATTCGCCGTCCCCCACCGTGGCGAGTACAGCGAAACAATCGGATTCCGCATTGCGGGCCCGGATCGAGCTCTCCTATACGCACCCGATACCGACTCTTGGAATGGTTGGGACACGCCGGTCGAGGACCATGTGCGCGGGTGCGATGTCGCCTTGCTCGATGCAACATTCTTTTATGCCGAAGAGCTACCGGGTCGCGGGATCGCCGAGGTCGCCCATCCCCTGGTGACCGACTCACTGCATCGCTTCAGCAGCCTGCCAGACCAAGAGCGGGCCAAGATCAACTTCATCCATCTCAACCATACGAACCCACTGCTCGACCCTGAGAGCCCGGAGTACATAAGGGTCGCCCGTTCGGGCATGTCGGTCGCCGGAGAAGGATCCACACACCGTCTGTAGGACTCGAACCTAGGTGAGGTGGCCGCCACCGTCGATGCGGACGATCTCACCGGTGACAAAGTCGTTGCGAATGAGGCTGAGCGCCGCTTCCACAACCGGAGCCGTACCGCCAACTCGCTGCAGTGGGAGGTCGGCCGCCAATGTCTCGACGTACTCCGCATCCTCACCGGGAGGAGGAAGAATCACTCCCAACGCAACCGCGTTGACTCGGATCTGCGGTGCCAGCGCCAGCGCTGCGGCTCGGGTGAACGTGTCAATCCCTCCTTTGGCGACGACATAGGAGAAGTGCTTCTGATAGGGATGCATGGTGCGGACGTCGGTGATGTTGAGGACCGAGCCGGTAGAGTCGCCGCCGAGAGCCCGAGCGAAGGCCTGGGTGAGAAACACAGGAGCCGCCAGGGTCAAATCATGGCTGCGCCGCCAACCCTCGAGCGTGAGATCGCCCAGTGTGTCGGTCGCAAAGCCCGATGCCGAATTGATAAGGATCGACACCTCACCAAGTGCTTCCTCCGCCATTGGGATCAGCGAAGGGGCCTGTGCCGGATCGGACAGATCGACCGAGCCGATAGCGGCTCGTCGGCCCAACGCCTCAACCTCTGCCTTCACGGCCAGCGCAGGGTCGGCAGACCGGTTGAAGTGGACAAACACGTCGGCACCCGCAGCTGCCAAGCCAAGAGCTATTGCCCGTCCAACTCGACGCGCACCACCGGTAACGACGGCGACCCGTCCTTCGATATTCATGCGTTCAGGCTACCCCCATCGGCAACAAGAAATGGCACAGGTGCCAGGAGGGACTATCTTTGCGCCGGTGAGCAAGGAAGACCCAAAACACGGCCGATGGATTCTCCCGCTGGTGGTACTGGCGTTGGTGGCATTTACTTTCACCTTCGTCAACAACCTTCCGCCGGCGGAGACGCCGACGACGACCACAGCCGCGGCCGGCGAGCAAACCACAACTACCGAGGCTACCGAGACCACGACGACGACGACGTTGGCCCCGGAGGTTCTAACGTTCGTGGCCACCGTCGACTCTTTATCGGCACAGGCCGACGCGATGCGATCCAGGGCACAGACGATCAATGACGAGTACCCGGATACCACCGGCTACGGAGCGACCCGTGACGCGCTCAGCGATCTCCGTGGCGAAACCAGCGATTTCAACGACTCGATCGGCGAACTTACCGACTCGGACTCAGTGCCCGCCGCAGCCACAGAGAAGTGGAGCGACGTTGTCACAGCCGCGGCCGCGATGCAGCTCGAGGCGGACAACATGTTTGACGGCCTGGTAAACACCTCCGGCTCGGAGCGGCGACTCAGCGCTCTCGAGAACTTCAACATCGCCGCGGCCACCTTCACCCAGGCGCTTGACGATGCGAAGGCAGCTGCGACAGCACCGCCGGCAGACACCGAGTAGCGAATCACAAGAACGAAAAAAGGAAGCCGGGACCCCGTACGGTCCCGGCTTCCTTTGTTCTGGCTGACCTTGGCTTTCAGTTGCCGTCGAACGCCGCACACACGGTGTCGGTGATCAGCGCAGTCACAACGTACGGATCCATATTGGCGTTGGGACGCCGATCCTCGATGTAGCCCTTGCCATCGCGGGCGACCTGCCACGGGATACGAACCGAGGCGCCACGATCCGAAACACCGTACGAGTACTCGGTCCACGGAGCGGTCTCGTGGAGACCGGTCAGCCGGCTCTCGATTCCTGCCCCGTACTCCTTGATGTGGTAGTCCGCCTTCTTTGCCAACGCCTCGCACGCAGCGATGATCGGGTCATAGCTCTCGCGCATCTCATTCGTTGAGAAGTTCGTGTGGGCACCCGCACCGTTCCAGTCACCGGCTACCGGCTTCGGCATGAGATGAGCGGAGATGTCGTAATCCTCGGCGAGGCGATATAGAAGCCAGCGCGCCAGCCAGATCTCATCGGACACCTTCAAGGCGTCGCCGGGTCCAATCTGGAACTCCCACTGACCGATCATCACCTCAGCGTTGGTTCCGGAGATCTCCAACCCGGCGGCGATGCAGGCCTCGGTGTGATGCTCCACAACGTCACGACCCCAGATCTCGTCGGCGCCGACGCCGCAGTAGTAGCCACCTTGCGGGGCCGGGAAGCCACCTGCCGGCCAGCCATGGGGGCGCCCATCTTTGAAGAACGTGTACTCCTGCTCGATGCCGAACCAGGGCTCGTGCGATGCGTACTTCTCGGCGATCTCAGCACAGTACGCACGCTTATTGGTCTCGTGCGGGGTCATGTCGGTGTTGAGCACCTCGCACATCACCAGCTTGTTGTCACCGCCACGAATGGGGTCGGGAACGATACGAACCGGACGCAACACCCGGTCGGAGTCCTTGCCAATGGCCTGCTCGGTGCTCGATCCGTCGAAGCCCCATATCGGCGGCGCATCGCCGTCGGGAATGACCTTTGTCTTCGATCGCAGCTTGGCGGTCGGCTTCTGACCGTCAATCCAGATGTACTCAGCCCGATAAACCATCTTCTACTCCTTCATAGGACGCGATGTAGCGATTTGGTGCTGTGAGTATGTCAACTCACGGTTTCGTTCGAGTAACAGGAATGTGAACGCAGTGTTTCGGAGAGCAATCGGGCTGTTCTAATCGCGATTTCTGGCTTACCATCGACGCCCGGAGGTCTCGATGCAGCGCCAAGAGGAATACGTACTACGAACAGTCGAGGAGCGCGGCGTGCGCTTCATCCGACTCTGGTTCACCGATATCTTGGGTTTCCTCAAGTCGTTCGCCATTACTCCGGCCGAACTCGAATCGGCATTCGCCCACGGTATGCGATTCGACGGATCAGCTATCGATGGATTCTCTCGCGACCAGGAGTCGGACATGCTGGCGCAGCCCGACCCCACAACCTTTCAGATCCTGCCGTGGCGTTCCGGTGACGCCGGCGTAGCCCGTATGTTTTGCGACATCGTCACCCCGGACGGCGAGGCCTTCCAGGGCGATCCGCGCTGGGTGCTTCGCCGCAATCTGCAGCGGGCGCGCGACCTTGGCTACACCTTCTACGTCGGCCCCGAGGTCGAGTACTTCTACTTCGCCGACAGCGGCTCGGAGCCGCAGATCCTCGATCGAGGCGGCTACTTCGATCTGACCCCGCTCGACGTCGCCCAGGAGTACCGGCGCAACACGATCATGGCGCTCGAGCATCTTGGGATCCCGGTTGAGTCGTCCCATCACGAAGTGTCCCCGAGTCAGCACGAGATCGACCTCAGGCATTCCGACGGATTGACGATGGCTGACAACCTGGTCACGACTCGGCTCGCGATCAAGGAAGTCGCGATGGAGCACGACATCTATGCGACCTTCATGCCGAAGCCCCTCGAGGGGCATGATGGCTCCGGCCTTCATCTTCACATCTCGCTGTTTGCGGGGGACACAAACGTCTTCCACGCCGCCGACCAGCCGGACAATCTGTCAGATGTCGCCAAGGGGTTCATGGCGGGTCTGATCCGCCATGGCCGCGAGATAACGGCCGTGACCAACCAATGGGTCAACTCCTACAAGCGTCTCGTGACTGGTTTCGATGCCCCGGTGTTGTCCACCTGGGATCGGACCAACCAAGCAGCCGTCGTCAGAGTGCCCAACATTGGCGCCGATCGACCAGGCGCAACTCGAATCGAGTATCGGGCCCCCGATCCGGCCTGCAATCCCTATCTGGCTCTTTCTGCGATTCTTGCCGCCGGGCTTTCTGGTATCGAGAACGGCTACGAATTGAGCACCGACGGGCGAACACCGGAACGTCTCCCGACCACCCTCGCCGAGGCGCTTGATGCCATGGAGTCGTCGGCTCTGATGAAGGACACGCTGGGTGAGCACGTTTTCGAATGGTTCCTCCGTAACAAGCGGCGTGAGTGGCAACGCTACGAACATCACGTCTCGCGTTTCGAGCTAGAGCAGTACCTACCGGTGTTGTGATGTTCGTAGCCGTTTACCCCGCTTCGCCTACTCAGTCACTCATCGCAGCGCTACTGGCTGCGGGGTACCAGCCTGTCCCCCTCGACTCACTGGATACGATCGACGAGCGCGTCCCCGATGGTGGATGGGCGGCGGCGGTCGTCGAAGTCACCTCGGATCTCGGTGGCTCCCTGGCAGTGGCAGCCAAGATCACAGACGAGTTCGGTCTCGCGGTACTGCTCCTCATCGATCGAACGATGACTACCGATATCGCCGGCGAGGTCGGTTTTGCCGACTTCGTGCTCTCCCCCGTCGATCGCACTGAGCTGCGAGTTCGTCTCGGCAGGCTGCATTCGAGTTCTCCTGCCATGGTGGACGAGGACATCGTCAGGTTCCGCGACCTGGAATTGAACACAGCGACCTATCAGGCCACGGTGGGTGGCGACCCTCGCGATCTCACGTTCATGGAGTACGAGTTGCTGCGCTTCCTCGTGGAGAATCCGGGCCGGGTGTGGAGCCGCGATCAGATCCTCTCCCGGGTTTGGGGATACGACTACTTCGGTGGCTCACGAACGGTTGACGTCCATGTCCGCCGGCTTCGGGCCAAACTCGGCGAAGAGCGTTCTTCGTGGATCACAACCGTGCGCAGCGTCGGCTACCGATTCGGATAACGCTGCCACGCCGTCTTATCGGGTATCGTCGACGCTATCGACATTGGGAGTTGTCATGGCGTATCCGGTCGACGTTTCGGTTGAGTATGGAGATGGAGTCCGCAGCCGCGGCCTAGCGGTGCTCGGCATCTTGTTCCCCATCAAAATGGTGCTGGCCATTCCGCATTTCTTCCTTCTTTACTTCATCCAGATCGGTGTCATCTTCGCCGCATGGTTTGGCTATTGGGGTATTGCCCTCACCGGAAGCCTCTCACCCGGCATCGCTCGCTTCATCCACAACTACATGGGATGGAACATTCGGGTGACAGCCTGGTTGGCAAGCTGGCGGGACGAGTACCCGGGTTTTGCCATGGAGCTTCCCGACTACCCGGCAAAGGTGATCATTACTGAGCCGACGCTGGAACGCAGTCGCGGGCTGGCCGTTGCAGGCATCGTGTTCTTCCTCAAGGCTCTGCTACTGATTCCACACATCATCGTGCTCTACTTCTTGCAGATCGCAGCGATCATCGCCGGTTGGGTTGCCTACTGGATCATCGCTTTTACCGGCACGTACCCGGATGGGATCTTCAACTTCACCGTGCGTACGATGCGCTGGTACATGAGGATCTACTCATGGTTGCTCAGCCTCACCGACGAATACCCACCGTTCACGCTGAGCGAGTAACGCAACTCAGACACCGTAGAGATCGCACATCTGGGCGGCAACGCCTGCAGGTAGAAACGCCGCACCGCGCTCCTTGCCGATTGCGCCGGCACGTTGTCTCTGCTCTGGATCGGTTACAAGATCGCGAATGGCCTCAGCGGCTGCGGCCGTGTCCCCTACCGGAAACAGCAAGCCAGCCCCGTCGCCCAAGAGGTGGCGAAGAGCAGGGATGTCGGTAGCGACGACCGGGATGCCGTTCATCATCGCCTCAGCGGCAATTCGACAGAAGGACTCCTCGCGGGACGGAACAAAGACGATGTCGGCCCCGGCATAGGCCGGTCGGACATCGGCGACGCGGCCAACGATATCTACAACCTCTGGCCCCATTTCCTCTAGTTGCGCCCACACCGCAGCATTCTCGGGTGTCGGCGCATGCCGCACGTAGATCTGCCACCGCACTCCGAGATCGGCGACGGCGCGCGCCACTGCAGGAATCAGGTCAAAACCTTTGCGATCGGTAGAGCCGCCGAGGATCGCAATCGTGATCCGATCGTGCGGAGTCGGTTCGTCGAAGACCACGTCACGCGGATCCAACGGATTGGAGACGATCGTCGCCTCCCCCGGCGCACATAGCCCGCCCGCGACGGCAACCGCCTCAGCGGTGGGCGACACGGCCGTGATGTGAAGGTCAGGAATCAGACGACGAACTACTGGGCCGAGCCGTCGTCCCCACGGTGTCGACACCGGGTCATGGATCCACGCCACCACTGGTCGTCGCGACAGAACTGCCGCAAGCGTCACCGCATTGAGACCTGTGGTTGCGTTGGCGTGAATCGCTAGAAGCCGCTTGCGATTCCGTACCGCCCACCCGGCGAGCCTGAACCCGTCCCAGAGGCGACGGAGCCGATTGAGCTTGCCCCGATGCGCAAGGCCGACCCATTCGTCGGCAGCGCCGCGGCTGTCGGCAAAGTCGGCGAAGGTGCCGGGGCGCGGCGATGCGAGCACCCGGTGCACCTTTCCCTCGAGAGACTCGAGCAACGTCACCAGGCTCCGATTCGAGCCTCCGATCGCTTGCGGAAGCGAGACAAACAGGACTGTAGGACTCTGGCTAGTAGCCACCGAGCAGACCGATCTTCCTCGAGTACTCGAGGGTGCGCCGCCACAGGAAGATGCCGAAAGTGAACGCCACAACATCAAAGATGAGCAGAGCGAGCACTGCCTGCTGCAACGACACTTCATACGAGCCGGGGTTTGCCATCAGAGCAGTGCGTACACCGTTGATCACGTATGTGTGCGGGAGCAGGGCGCTCAGAGCCTGGGCCCAGCCGGGTAGCTGCGAGACTGAGAATATGCTTCCCGCCAACAGGGAAGACGCGATGTCGTAGATCCTGATGACCGGGGTCGACTTCAGCGTGAGCAGAAGAACCGCGGCCGAGATTATGCCGATCGATAGTCCGGCAATAATGCCGAGCAGCGCAATCAGCGCCGCGGCCGGCACCCCACCCAGATCGAAGTACGCTCCCAGGAGCGTTCCACAGCCCATGATCATGACCATGTAGATGAGGCCGTTCATTACCTGCCACTGGTTCATCGCCAACGGCAATGTCGTCCAGGGCACGGGCTCAACGAGGAAGGTTTCCATCGTTCCTCGCTGAAACGCACGTTGCAGGTTGTTTCCGAACCCGACCATCGCCGCAGACATCAGGGCAGTCATGCCCAGCCCGATCACCGTAAAGGTCAGATAGTCGCCACCGACCTGGGGCGAATCACCGACGAGTTCGCTGATGAAGAAGAACGGAATCAGCGGGGCGATGATTCCGAGAAGCCGCATCGCAAACGACAGCGGATAGTTGAACTCCTCGACAGCGTCGACGCGGAAGAAGGCTGCAGCCGTTGCGACAACGGCTTTGCGGGTCGAGACCGGCTTAGCTTGCTTGCTCATTCCTCACCTCCCGGCGATCGATAGAGATCTGCCAATACCGCCTGGAGAGGCCGGTGGACTTCCTTGAGTTCTGTGATGTCCTCGATCTGATCACGGAGACGGGTCAGCACATCGGCGTGCGATACCCCCTCGTCGAGAGCACAGGTGACTGTTCCATCTTCACGGGTGACCCCACCGAGGTTGGCGCCTCCCAGCAGCTTGGTGGCCGCCTCAGCGCTTCCGGAGCTGCGGAAGCTGATCTGGAACGTCGGCTTGTCCCAGGTGCGCCGCAGATCGTTGAGACGCCCGTCGTATCGCACCCTGCCTTCATCGAGCAGCAGAACGCGCGAGTCCAAGGTCTCGATCTCCTCGAGACGATGTGAGCTGACCAGTACTGCCATCCCGGTTTCGGCGACGATCCCCTTGATCAGCTCGATGAGGTCGTGGGCTGCAACCGGATCAACCGCACCCGTCGGCTCGTCGAGAATGAGAACCTGCGGGTCATGCAGCATGGCGCGGGCGAGTTGCAGCCGCGCCAGCATGCCGGCAGAAAGCGAAAATCCGTTGCTGCGCGCTCGCCGCTCCAGGCCCACCATCTCCAGTGTCTGGCGGATCTTGCGAATCATCGACGGGCCAGACATGCCCTGTAGTCGGCCATGGAAGCGCAGATTGTCGACAACTGAATGCCGCATCAAGAGACTGCGATGATCCCCGGGCATCCACCCGATCGCCCGGCGAACGTGAACTGACTCTTTGATCGAGTCGAACCCCATGACCTGGGCCTGACCCGAAGTTGGGGTGGTCAGACCGGCCAGGATCTTGAAGGTGGTGGTCTTACCGGCCCCATTTGGCCCGACTACTGCGCAGATCTCCCCGGTCCCCACGCTGAAGGTGACTCCATTGAGGGCTTGTACCGGTTCCTTGATATTGGTTCTTACTAATGCCCGCATCCACAAAGGCGACGGCTCGTATACCTTGACGAGATCGTCGACAACTATGCGGGCGTCGTTACCCGTGTTCGACAAGTGATTTGTTCCCCTCGATTGGCCCTCTGCGGGTGCATTCAAGCGCTTATCCCACCCATAGGCCAACAAAAAATATTTCCCTACTCTGCAATAGGTTGTTGTGGTTACACTGCCGACTCGTTACCAGGGAGAGGGGGAGTGCTCGTGGACTTTCGTTGGAGCGAAGAACAGCTCGCGTACCGGGCCTCTGTTGTCGAATTTGCGCAAAAAGAACTCAACGATGGATTGGTCGATCGTGACGATTCAGGTGAGTTCTCTCGCGATGCCTGGAACAAATGTGCCCAGATCGGCATCCAAGGTCTCCCGTTCCCCGAAGAGTACGGGGGCCAGGGAGCGGATGCGCTGACCACCATCCTCGCCATGGAAGGACTCGGCTACGGCTGCCGTGACAACGGGCTGATCTTCTCCATCAACGCCCACATCTGGTCTGGTGCCATGCCGATCGATCGGTTCGGCACCGACGAGCAGAAGGACAAATACCTCACCGGGTTGAACGATGGCTCGCTAATTGGGGTTCAAGGTATGACCGAGCCGGACTCCGGTTCCGACGCCTACAGCCTCAACACGATCGCCCGCCTCGATGGCGACGATTACGTGCTCAATGGCTCGAAGACGTACATCACAAACGCCCCTGTCGCTGATGTCTTCATTGTCTTCGCCACAGTCGACAAGACCAAGGGATGGGCCGGCCTGTGTGCGTTCATCGTCGAGAAGGGAACGCCTGGTCTCGAGGTCGGCGCAAACTTCAAGAAGATGGGGCTGCGGACGTCTCCGATGTCAGAGCTCATCTTCTCCGACTGCCGCGTCCCCGCAGCAAACCTGCTCGGCCGGGTCGGCTCCGGAATGATGGTGTTCAACCACTCGATTGAGTGGGAGCGCAGTTGCATCTTGGCCAGCGCAGTCGGCACCATGGAGCGCCAACTCGAAAAAGCGGTCGAGTACGCCAACGAACGCCAGCAGTTCGGCGAGCCAATCGGCAAGTTTCAGGCGGTCTCTCATCGTCTGGTCGAGATGAAAATGAGGCTGGAGACATCTCGTCTCTTGCTCTATCGCCTCGGCTGGATCCTCGATCAGGGAAAGACGTCCGCCCTAGACGCCGCGATGGTCAAGTATCACCTGAGCGAAAGCTTCCTCCAATCGAGTCTCGACGCAGTGTCGATCTACGGTGCACTCGGCTACATGGCGGAGAGCGAGGTTGAGCGCGACGTTCGTGATGCCATCGCCGGACGCATCTATTCCGGTACCAATGACATCCAGAAGAACATCATCGCCCGGCATATAGGGCTCTGAGCATGAAATACCTGCTCCACCACTACCTTCGTGATTCGGCAGCGCAGCGGCCCGATTCCCTCGCTGTGGTGGACCGTGATCGCTCGCTCACCTATCGCGAGCTCGATGAACGCTCTGACAGATTGGCCGCCCGGCTTGTCGAGCTCGGCGTCGTTCCCGGCGACCGGGTAGGCATCTACCTCCCCAAGGCGCTCGAAGGCGTCATCGGCATCTATGGAGCGATGAAGGCCGGGGCGGCGTACGTTCCCATCGACCCATCGGCGCCTGAATCGCGGGTGCTGTACATCGCAGAGAACTGCGGTATCCGGCACATGGTCAGCGGCGCCAAGCGGCGCAATGTCTGGGAGGCCCTCGGCACCGCCGGCGTTGAACACATCATGGCGATGGACACCGACGAACCCGGCGACGTCGCCGGCGTGACGGTTCATGCATCGAGCTGGATCGAAGCGCCGGGGACCCCACCCGATCCGGGGATTATCGACCAGGACTTGGCCTACATCTTGTACACATCAGGCTCGACGGGTGATCCCAAGGGCGTCATGCTCTCGCATCTCAACTGCCGCGCTTTCGTGGAGTGGGCGGTCGAGGAATACTCGGTGACGAGCGACGATCGAGTCTCCAGCCATGCTCCGTTCCACTTCGATCTGTCGACATTCGATCTGTTCTCGGCTTCGCTCGCAGGCGCACCGGTCTATCTGGTTCCGTCGGCAGCTGCCATGTTTCCGGCTGAGGTGGCGAAGTTCATCACGACCAATGAGATCTCGGTTTGGTATTCGGTTCCTTCGATCCTCATCATGCTGATCGAAAAGGGCGGCTTACATCTCGGCGATCTACCAAGCCTGCGCACGCTGCTGTTTGCGGGCGAGGTCTTCCCGACGAAGTATCTGTCTCGGCTCATGAACATGCTCCCCCATGTCGACTTTGCGAATCTGTATGGGCCGACCGAGACCAACGTCTGCACCGCATATCTGGTGCCGGAACCACCCGATGAAGACGGACCGACCATCTCGATCGGAGCCGCCATCACCAACGTCGAGACGTTTGTCGTTGACGAGGAGGACGCTCTGGTTGAGCGGGGTGCGGTTGGAGAGCTGCTTGTACGCGGCCCGACAGTTATGGCCGGCTATTGGGGGGACCCGGAGCGCACCAGTGCCCGACTGATTCCCAGCCCGGTCGACCGCCATCACGGAGACCCGGTGTATCGGACCGGAGACCTCGTCGAAGAGATGCCTGATGGCAACTATCGGTTCCTCGGAAGGCGGGACAACCAGATCAAGAGTCGAGGCTATCGGATTGAACTCGGAGACATCGAAGCTGCTCTCAACGCTCATCCCGACGTCGTCGAAGCTGCTGCGCTGGCGATACCGGATGAGATGGTTTCCAACCGGATCGTCGCATACGTGTCGGTATCAGGTGGTGCCGGTGCCGGTGACCTGACGTCGTTCTGCGCAGGACGGATCCAGCGCTACATGGTGCCCGAGCACATTTTGATCCAGCCGACGCTGCCAAAGACATCAACAGGCAAGATCGACCGCCAAACGCTGCTCAAGCAACATCTCGCCGAGGCGTAGCAACTGCAGCCTGATTTCGACGCCACCTGAGTTCGATCACATCGAACTCAAAGTAGCTTGCAGCCACCGGTTACAGGTACGCCGCAGCGCGGTGCAGGAAGGCTGCCATCTGGCCCCTGGTCACGTGCGACTCCGGGCAGAACCGGTTGTTGGTCGGTGGGTTGCAGCCTGCGGTGATCCCGCTGGCCGCAAGCGCCTCGATCTGTGCCTCGAAGACACTGTTGTCATCATCGACGAAAGGGTTCCCCGATCCCGGCGGGAGCTGCAACGCCCTTGCCAGGAATGCAGCCATCTG
>CBDUNF010000098.1:0-12331 GCA_965368515.1 uncultured bacterium | reverse complement strand
GCTCGGCCTGGCCGGTCGACTGCTTCGTGATGGCCACGTGCCCAACCAGGGACGGTAATGTTGTCTTATGTCTATTGAGATTCTTCTGCTTTTGGCGCTGCCCGCTTCAGGCAAGTCCGAATTGCGCCGCTATTTGGATTCTCTGGACCCCGTAGCGGCCCGCGACGACCTCCATCTCGCTCCCACCGTCCAACTCGATGACTACCCCTACGTCCACATGATGCGTCGGATCGGAGAGGAAGTCCGCGCTGCTGGGGACGAGCCGATCTTCTTTGCCTCCAACGATGAGCCTTTCCTCGACGCGCGGGATTGGGGAACGCTCATCCACCTCCTCAACTTCGACTTTGCCGAACTCACCGACCGACCGGACGAACTCGTCACCGGGACCGCTGCCGACTGGTTGTTCTCGCGGATTGACCGGGCCCGGGTCTCCGCGGGGATGCCACCCGCCATTTCGAATCTCGCCCCGCTGACCCGGAAGAGGCTCAACAGCGCCCTGGAGCACGAAGCTCAAGGTGTCTTCGATGACAAGCTGACTGCGATCCCGCCAAGTCTCGAGGACAGGACAGTTGTCATTGAATTCGCCCGGGGTGGGCCGGAGGGTTCACAGCTACCGCTCCCCGCCCCCTACGGGTATCAGTATGCGCTGTCGCAATTGAGCGACGACATCCTCAGCCGGGCTGCGATTCTCTACGTCTGGGTTGAACCGGAGGAAAGCCGACGCAAGAACGTCGAACGGGCAATCGCCGGGCGGGAAGGCGACGCCTCCATCCTCAACCATGGGGTCCCCGAAGCGGTCATGCGCAATGACTACGGGACTGATGATTTGATGTGGCTGCTGGCCGCCGGCGGTGGAAGCTTTGTCTTCGTCGAAAAAGGTGACGAGCGGTTCGGTCTTCCAACCGGCGTCTTCGACAACCGCAACGACCTCACGTCATTCCTCCGTGCGGACGAGGATGATTGGTCACTGTTCGAGACACGCCAACTCCACCGTGAACTCGTGAACGCGACTGCCGGGCTAAGGACCTAGGAATCGTAGCGCCTAGGAATCAACCTTGACGCCCTTCCAAAAGGCGACGTGATCGGTGATGTCTACGGCAGCAGGGCTCGGGTCGGGGTAGTACCACGCCGCTCCAGAATTCACCTCACCGGCCACGACCACATCGAAGTAGCTTGC
This sequence comes from uncultured bacterium, assembly GCA_965368515.1. Classification (GTDB taxonomy): domain Bacteria; phylum Actinomycetota; class Acidimicrobiia; order Spongiisociales; family UBA5794; genus JAAETI01. The sequence continues at coordinate 11,154 of CBDUNF010000098.1, read as the reverse complement.
CGTGCCCTTCCAGGGACAGCGGGTGTGTGCCGGGTTGTCGACGAAGTGTTCCGTAATGATGCTGTCGCGCGGGAAGTAGTGGTTTCCCTCTACGACGATGGTCTTGTCGCTCTCAGCGATGACGACACCGTTCCATGTTGCTTTGGCCATTTCGTCTCCAATTGGTAACGGTGCTGGAACGACGGCGCCGGCCAATTCATTCCCAAAGCAAAGGACCCCCGGTTGCACCGGGGGTCCTTCAGTCGGGTTGGTTACTGCTACTTGTTGAGGAGGTCGCGGATCTCCATCAGCAACTTGATGTCGTCTGATGGCTCGGCGGGAGCCTCTTCCTCGGCCGTGGCCTGGGCGTCCTGGTACGCCTTGTACGGCTTGACGATGAAGAAAAAGACACCGAGAGCCGTAGCCAGGAACACAACAACGGCAGTAATAAACGAGCCGTACTGGATGACGGAACCATTGATCGTAATGGTCAGGAAGTCGAAACTCGGCTCCCCGAAAACAATGCCGACGATCGGCATCACGACAAACTCGACCAGCGCGGCGACAACGGCGCCAAACGCGGCCGCCATCACAAACGCTACGGCCAGCCCGAGGATGTCGCCCTTGAACGCAAATTCCTTGAACTCTTGAACCAACTTCTTCATACCCACTCCTTATTTTGGACAAATGCAATGTACTCGGTCATATGACCCAGAAGTAGGCAATTGGTTTCGAAGAAACTCAGAAAATCCAGGGCAGCACTCGATAGCGAACCCGGCTGCGATAGGTGGAGTACTCGGGGAACCGCAGCGCCAGCAGCTGCTCCTCGTGACGAGTCTTGGCAAAGAAGAACGGGATGAGCAGCAGCGACAGGCCAAACGCCAGCAGGTTTCCACCCTTGATGGACAATCCGACGAATCCGAGGATGATCGCACCGTAGATCGGGTGGCGAACCAGAGCGAATGGGCCACGTTCGAGCAGCACAGCGCCATCGACAGGTGCAGGCATCGCGGTGAGCTTGTCCCGAATCATCCACAATCCGCTGCCACCAAGGACAAGAGCGCCGGCTACCAGCACCCACCCGAGTACCCGCAGGGCGCTCACGGGGTCCTCGTTGTGCGTCAGCGCAACAAGAATCACCGCAAAGAGCACAGCCTGGGCGACTACCCACCAGCCGCCTCGTTTGGTAAACCCTTGGACGAACTTGATAATCATGGACTTAGATTTCCTGAAGTTGTGTGCTAGGATTGCTCACGTACACTGCAACATCCCCCAAGGAAGCATTGTTCCATGGACATCAACACTTTTACCCAGAAAACCCAGCAAGCCGTACTCGCCGCAAGGCAGAGTGCCGAGAATCGCAACCACCAAGCGGTCCATCCGTTTCACCTGGTTGACGCGCTCATCGGCCAGACCGACACGATCATGTATCCATTGCTGGGACACCTTGGCATCAACCCCGCCGCCGTCCGCAACGCAACCGATAACGGACTCGCGGCCATTCCGCAGGTCTACGGAGACTCCGGGGAGATCTCATTCGCTCCGGCCACGCTGAGCATTCTCAACACCGCAGACTCCATCAAGAGTGGAATGGGCGACCAGTACGTCTCCATCGAACACATCTTGCTCGCCCTCGCTACTGCGTCTGATCCGGTCGGTGATGCATTGCGTGAGATCGGTCTCACCCGCGACGCCATCATGGGCGCCCTTGACAAAGTCCGGGGAGCACAGCGTGTCACCAGTCAAAACCCCGAAGACACCCTGGCCCCTTTGGAGAAGTTCGGTCGTGACCTTGTCAACCTTGCCGCAGAAGGCAAGCTCGATCCGGTGATCGGTCGCGACGAGGAAATCCGCCGCGTTATTCAGGTGCTGTCCCGCCGAACCAAGAACAACCCGGTCCTCATCGGTGAACCCGGAGTGGGCAAGACCGCCATTGCGGAGGGCCTCGCCCAACGGATAGTGGACGGCGACGTTCCGGAAGGCCTCAAGGACAAGAGGATCATTGCGCTCGATCTGGGGGCAATGGTCGCTGGTGCCAAATACCGCGGCGAGTTCGAAGAGAGGCTCAAGGCAACGCTCGATGAAATCCAGGCCGAAGAAGGCCGAATCATCACCTTCATCGACGAGATGCACACGATCGTTGGGGCAGGCGCCGCCGAGGGCTCAATGGACGCATCCAACATGCTCAAACCGATGTTGGCCCGCGGCGAGCTGCACATGATCGGTGCCACCACCCTCGATGAGTACCGCAAGTACGTGGAGAAGGACCCCGCCCTCGAACGCCGATTTGCACCCGTTGTCGTGGAAGCGCCATCCGCCGAAGATACCGTTGGAATCCTCCGTGGCCTGAAGGAACGCTACGAGGTGCATCACGGCGTGCGGATCACAGACTCGGCGATCGTGGCGGCAGCCGTGCTGTCCGACCGCTACATCACCGCCCGTCACCTCCCCGACAAGGCCATCGACCTCATCGACGAGTCGGCATCGCGCCTTCGTATCGAGATTGATTCGATGCCCGAGGAGATCGACGAACTGGAGCGGCGTCGCCGTCAGCTCGAAATCGAGCGCAACGCCCTCACCAAGGAAGAGGACGAGGCGTCTCGGATCCGGCTGGCCGGCATAGACGAGGAACTGGCCGGGCTTGGCGAGGAACTCGACCGGCTCACCGCTCACTGGCAGCTCGAGAAGGAAAACATCGAGGCGATCCAGTCGGCCAAGCAGGAAATCGAAGAGGCCAGAGCCCAGGCCGAGCGCTCCGAGCGCTCCGGCGATCTGCAGGCGGCTTCTGAGTTGCGGTACGGCAGGCTCCCCGAGTTGCAGCGACAGCTCGAGTCGCGCCAGGACGAGCTCACCAAACTCCAGTCCGACTTGCGCATGCTCAAGGAGGAAGTCGACGAGGAGGACGTTGCCGAAGTCGTGAGCCGATGGACCGGCGTGCCGGTCAGCCGACTCATGGAAGGCGAGGTGGAGAAGCTGATCAGGCTGGAGGAGCACCTTCACCAGAGGGTCGTCGGTCAGGACGAAGCAGTCACTGTCGTCGCCAATGCGATCCGACGTGGCCGGGCCGGCCTTTCGGACCCCAATCGCCCCATCGGGTCGTTCATCTTTCTCGGCCCCACAGGTGTGGGCAAGACAGAACTCGCTAGAGCTCTCGCCGACTTCCTTTTCGACGACGAGCGCGCCATGGTCCGCATCGACATGTCCGAGTACATGGAGAAGCACTCGGTGAGCCGACTCATCGGCGCTCCTCCCGGGTACGTCGGCTATGACGAAGGCGGCCAGTTGACCGAGGCAGTGCGTCGTCGGCCTTATGCGGTGATTCTGCTGGACGAAGTGGAGAAGGCGCACCCTGATGTCTTCAACACACTGCTCCAGCTCATGGACGACGGTCGACTCACTGATGGCCAGGGCAGGACCGTTGACTTCACCAACACCGTTCTGATCATGACCTCGAACCTGGGATCGGAGTTCATTGACCCCGACCTGCCGGAAGAGACGGTCAAGGAACGGGTGCTGAACGCCGTGAGTGGACACTTCCGTCCTGAGTTCCTCAACAGGGTGGACGACATCGTGGTGTTCTCCCGGTTGTCCAAGGACGACCTGCGGCAGATCGTCGACATCCAGTTCGAGATTCTCGGCGAGCGTCTTGCGGCGCGCCGGATGCAAATGGAGCTATCGGATGAAGCAGCCACCTGGCTGGCCGAGCACGGCTACGACCCCAGCTTTGGAGCCCGCCCCCTCAAGCGACTCATGCAGAAGGAGATTGCCGACAGGCTGGCTCTCCAACTCCTTGAAGGTCGGTTCTCTGACGGCGAGACGATCCGCGTGGGAGTCGACGGCGACTCACTGGTGTTCACGGCTACCTAGTGGCTACTCAGCCGGCGAGACGGCACATGCAGTTCTTGACGCCTAGCCCTCGTCGTCCTCGGCCGCCTCTACGAAGATGACCTCGGTGTAGCCAACGCCGACGAGAAGGCTCCGGATCGTCGCCTCTGCGTTGACTCGTGCCTTCTCGAGGATGCCGTGCTCAATGGCAGAGTTGAGAAGAACTTCCTCCGCAACCTGACGGGCATCACTCTCGAGCTGCGAGTCGCCCTTTGTGAACAGACCGGTGTCGCGGTCATAGACCTGCGTCCCCTCGCTGTCGACCTCGACAAAGATGATCTCGGGTTCGGGCAGCTGCACGGTGACCATGCCCGACTCCTCATCGACCTCGAAGTTGAGAGTTGTCACCCGCTCCATGTCGATCCCGGCGCCGATCCGCGCCACGGCAAACAGGAAGATCCGATCACCGCGAGCCCAATTGAGCCAGCCAAAGTCGTTGCCCTTCTCGACGGTGGTGTACTCGACCATCTCAACCGTCGTGAGCTTGGCGACGTCACGCACGCTCTCAACGACCGTCGGCCCCACCTGGGTGTAAGGGTCGCCGCTGAAGCCTTTGAACGGTGACCACCCGGCGATATTGGCCCCCACAAAGAAGACCCCGGCGATGAGCACGGCGACGATAACAATCGAGCCGGCTCTCTTCGATGATTCGGCCATGGTCCCTCATTTCGCTTCCTGATTTCTTCAGTATGACCCGATTGGGCCGAAAAAGGTTCCATGACTCTTGTATTACCCTGCTTTCCATGGTAGTATGCTACACAAGGTACCCTGGAACGCAGGGTATCGGGTAGAGCAAGTTAGTAAGACAAACTCGGAGGACGCGAGTGGGGCACAGCTCCCAGCTACTCAAAGGTGTTCTCGATATGTGCCTGCTGGCATTGATAGATCAGGAACCGAGTTACGGGTATGAGATGGTCGACAAGCTCCAGCGCGACGGCCTTGAACTCGTAAGCGAGGGAAGCATCTATCCGCTGCTCAGCCGGCTACAGAAACAGGGATACATCGAGGGCTACTTCGTTGAGTCAACGGGCGGCCCTCCCCGGAAGTACTACAGGATCGCCGAGAAAGGCAAGGAACAACTAGCGGATTGGCAGGCTGAATGGAGAAAACTGTCGATCGGCGTGGAAGAGGTGTTGAATGGAGACTCGAGTGAATGAGCGCCTGAGCATCAATCAGATCATCGCCGATTGCGAGCGCTATTGGCTCGAGACGAAGGTACCGCGCTCGGTATCGAACGCGATGAAGCTCGAACTCGAGTCCCATCTCTATGAGGCAGTGGCCGCCGGGAAACAACCTGCCGCCGTTGTTGGCAACGACCTCGCCCAGTTCGCCGAAAGCTGGGCATCCGAGTTCCGCTCCCCTGCGGCAGCCGAGTCCTGGAAAAGGATTCAGCAGCGTGAGAGCCAGACCCGAAGTCGCCTGATTGGTGCCGGGTTGACTGCAGCAGGATTGGCGACCATCGCCGTAGGTTTCATGACAAAGGAGGAAGCAGTGGACGATATTGAGTTTTGGCTGTGGCTCTGGGTAGGTGCAGCCGTTGTGCTGGGTATTGGAGAAATGGTGACCGCAGGGTTCTTCCTGCTCCCGTTCGCCGGCGCCGCCGTGGTTGCCGCGCTGCTGGCTCTGTTGGGCGTTCACCCCATCATCCAACTGATCGCCTTCGCCATATTCAGCGTGGTCTTCCTCATTGCGCTGCGCCGTTTTGCAAAGAGCGACGAAGAAGTGATGCACCCGGTAGGTGCAAAGCGATACGTCGACGCACGCGGCACCGTGACAGAATCCATCGACCCGTACTCGGGCGAGGGACGAGTCAGGGTTGAGACCGAACAGTGGCGAGCAACAACCGACCTTGATGAGGTCATCGAAGCCGGCACACCCATAGTTGTGGTCGACGTCCGCGGCGCACGCCTGGTCGTCGAACCAGCACAGATCTAGTCAAAGAGACAAACACCGAAAGGAGAAACCGTGGAAGCAGTTGGCTTTATTGTCATCGCCGTAATCGCGTTGATCATCGCCTATGTGGTACTCGGCCTCAAGATCGTGCGTCAGCACGAGCAGGGCCTCGTTGAGAGGTTTGGTAAGTATCGGGACACCCTCGATCCGGGATTGCAGTTGATCATCCCGTTCATCGAGAGGATCCGCAGGGTCGACATGCGAGAGATCGTCGTCGACGTGCCGCCGCAGGAGGTCATCACCAAGGACAACGTCGTTGTCACTGTGGATGCTGTCGTTTACTACCAGGCAACCGACCCCGTGAAGCTGGTCTACAACGTGCAGAACTTCGTGCTTGCCGCAACCAAGCTGGCACAGACCAACCTGCGTAACGTCGTCGGCGACCTCGACCTCGATGATGCCCTCACTTCTCGTGAGCGAATCAACGCACAGCTACGCGAGATCCTCGACGAAGCTACCGATGTTTGGGGTACCAAAGTCGTGCGTGTTGAGATCCAACGGATCGATCCGCCGGCCGACGTCACCCAGGCCATGCACCGCCAGATGAAGGCAGAGCGTGACCGTCGTGCCATCGTTACCGAGGCCGAGGGTGACAAGCGCTCGAAGATCCTCCAAGCAGAGGGCGTGAAGGCATCACGAATCCTCGAGGCAGAGGGTCAGGCCGAGGCCATCAAGCAGGTCGCCGAGGCGGAGAAGTTCCAGAAGCTCACCGTTGCAGAGGGTGAAGGCCAGGCTATCGAGCGTGTCTTCCACGCCATCCACAACGGCGACCCAACGGACGACCTCATCGCCATCAAGTACCTGGATGCCCTCCAGGGTGTTGCCAACGGCAACGCGACGAAGATATTCCTTCCCATGGAGATGAGCGGAATCCTCGGATCCATCGGAGCTATCGGCGAGATGTTCAACAAGGACGGCGAGAGCCAGCAGTAGCGAGCTCTCAACTCAACACGAAGAGGCGACGCTCCGGCGTCGCCTCTTTGCTATTCGGAGACGACCCGCTCCATGTCAGATTCAGGTTCCCTGGCGGCAGCCCGCTTCTGAATGATGTAGAGCAGAATGGCGCCCCCGATGATGGCCCCCAGAGACACGTATCCGTTGCGCGAGATCCCCAGCAGACGGAAGGTCGTGTCTGTGCGCACCAACTCGGTGAGGAACCGGATGATGCCGTACACAATCATGTAGACCGGGAAGCGTGCGCCGCGCACCAAGGCGTCTCGCTTCTCCAGGTAGAGGATGAGCGGCACGGTAATGAGTAGATTCCACAACGCCTCATAAAGGAACGTCGGATGGAAGGTCTCGAACGCCTCATACGTATCGGGGCGATTGGCGAGATCGATTTCGAGACCCCACGGAAGCGTGGTTGGTGTCCCAAAGAGCTCCTGGTTGAAGTAGTTGCCAAAGCGGCCGATTGCCTGCGCCAACGGAAGACCGATGGCTACAGCATCGGTGAACATCGGGAAGCTTCCGTTGCGCTTTCGGAGCGTATAGATAGCGGCAATTGCGCCTGCCGTTAAGCCACCGAACAAAGCGAGACCGCCCTCCCAAATGAAGAACACGGCGAACCACCGACCCGCATACCGGGCGGTGTGGGTCGACACATACGCAAGACGGGCACCGGCGAAGCCGATGACGACGGTCCAGAGTATGACGCTGTCGAGAATGGCCGGGTTGCCTCCGAACCTCTCGTACCGCCGTTGGGTCACGATCGCAGCGATGACGACGCCAAGACCGATCAGAATTCCGTAGAAGTGGATCGTCAGCGGTCCGAGTTCGATTGTGTTCGTCGGGGGTGACGGAATGGACGCCCAAATCATCGTCGCAGAACCTCTCAGTCGATCTGCCGCTCGGTAAGCGGTCGCGGCGGCAGGAAGGCCACAGCCTACCGATGGACAACATCAAACGTGTCCGTCTATTCCAGCTCTGTCGTCCCGATTACTCGGGCTGAGGCCGTGGTTCGCTGAATTCCTCGAATGCCTCCCAGGCATGAGTGGCGTAGATCGTCGAGGGCCCACCACCCATATGGATGGCAACACCAATGGCCTCAGCCATCTCTTCGGCCGATACCCCACGCCGAACCGCCGCTCGCACATGCGAAGCGATACAGCCGTCACAACCCTCACGAACCGCGATCGCGACGGCGATGAGTTCCTTGTGCGCCGACGACAGCGCACCGTCCGCATATGCGGCGCGATGCATCGTCGCAAAGCCTTCGTAAACGCCCGGGATCTTGGACCGCAATCCGGCAGACCCAGGGCCGAGCGACTTGACGATGTCCTTGTACTTGCCCATCACAACTCCTACAGATTCACTCTTGTGCATACACAGATCTGCATATGTTACGGAGGATTAGCCTGGGATCTAATTCGAGCAACCGGAGGTTGAAGTGGATCTCAAGCAATCAGCGACCGAGCGATTCAACGCAGTAGAAGCGGAGCTGCTCGAGATCTCGCATTGGATGTACCACAACCCTGAGATTGCCTTTGAAGAATTCAACACCTCAGCCCGATTGGTCGAGTTCCTTCGCGCCCAGGGCTTCGAGGTCGAGTATCCGTCATTCGGGCTCGACACTGCGTTTGCCGCCCGCGCCGGCAGCACCGGACCCGAGGTCGTGATCTGCGCCGAAATCGATGCCCTCCCCGAGGTAGGCCACGCTTGCGGCCACAACATCATCGCGACAGCCGCGCTAGGTGCGGGTGTCGCACTCAAGGACGTCGCCGAGGAGCTCGGCTTCCGGGTCAGGGTCCAGGGCACTCCCGCCGAGGAAGCGTACGGTGGCAAAGTCGATCTCATCAACAACGGCGCCTTCGAAGGTGCGGCACTATCGATGATGATTCACCCCTCCCCCACGGACGTGGTCGATCCGGCGTTTCTGGGTGTGGCTCACATCGACGTCGAGTTCCACGGCAAGGAGTCCCACGCGGCGTTCGCTCCCCAGCTGGCCATCAACGCTCTGGACGCCGCAGTGCAGGCGTATGTGAACGTGTCGACGCTCCGCCAGGCGCTGTATCCGACCGACAAGGTGCACGGTGTTATCGAGTACGGCGGCGGTGCCCCCAATGTCATCCCGGCCTACACCAAGATGGCCTGGTACGTGCGAGCGGGCACCAAGGCCAGGCTCGAGGAGCTGTACGACAAGGTGATGGCCTGCTTCGAGGCTGCCGGCACGGCGACGGGATGCCGGGTTGAGGTCACCAAACGCGGCCACACCTACACGGACTTGATCTCTGATCCGCTCATGGTCGAGTTCTACCAGGCCAATTCCACCGGGCTGGGGCGCCCCATGGGTCGCGGTGCCGACAAGGATCCGGGGGCAGCCGGCTCGACCGACATGGGCAATGTCAGCCACGAGGTTCCTTCGATTCATCCGATGATCGGCATCGACTGTGACCCGTGGGTCAACCACCAGAAGGAGTTCGCCGCCGCAACCATCCTGCCGCCGGGCGACGCTGCCGTCCGTGATGGAGCGTTGGCAATGGCGCACACAGTCATTGATGTCGCCGCCGGCAACCGCTGGGACGACCTCCGCACCATCGAGAAGTGAAAACCCGTTCTTGCGTAGCCGGTGTCCATATATGGAGCCTGGATACGCAAGAACGGAGGGGATGGCAGTAGTGGCGAAGACGAATGCGCTGCGATTGATCGAGCAGGCCGGGTTCGAGCACGAGGTGCGCGAGTACGCGCTGCCGATGGAGGAGTTCACGGCGGAACGTGTCGCCGAACTGGTCGGGATGCCACCCGATCAGGTGTACAAGACGCTCGTGGCAATTGGCGACCGGAACGGTCCGTGCTTTGCGGTCATCCCGGCCAACACCGAGCTCAACCTCAAGGCGCTGGCGACGGCTCATGGTGAGCGCAAGATCCGCCTCAGCACGCTGAAGGAGGTCCTGCCGCTGACCGGGTACGAGCGAGGTTCGGTGACCGCGATCGGCGCCAAGAAGGCTTACCCGGTCTATTTGGACGAGGTTGCGGAGCTATTCGACGAGATCGCGGTATCTGCAGGAACCAGGGGGCTCCAGGTCGTCATGGCGACGGCCGACTACATGGCGTTGACACAAGCATCGATCGCCGCGATCGCAGATTAGGGATAGCGCCTAGACGCCCTGGGCGTGGAAGAAGACCCTCCGGTCACGCGCTTGGTCCATCTCGCCGAAGAGGACACGCTGCCATTGCCCGAGCAGGACTTCGCCATCTACCACCGGGATAGTCACCGAGGGCTGCCCAACCAGCATCTGCCGACAATGGGCGTGCCCGTTGATGAATTCGTCTTCCTGGAGGTTCTCGGTACGCACGGAATGGTCGTCATGCTCGTAGTAGGCGTCTTCGGGGACGAGGTTGCCGATGAGACGCCGGTAGTCGTTGAGAAAGCCCGTCTCGGACTCGTTGATTACGATGGTCGTCGTCGTGTGCGGGCTGTACACAGTTACCTGCCCGTGCCGCACTCCCGAGCGCCCCACAACTTCGCGTGTGAGATCGGTGACATCCCAGAACTCGTTTGGCTCTGTGGATGCAAAATGAAGCGCCTCGGTCCGGATGGCGGGCTCTTTTGATTCAGCAAGGACGGTAAGCGAGCCCGTCGGCTGACGAGTTGCTTGACGTACTGGAGTATTTTCCTTCAAAGGTGATCCGCTCCCAGGAGTTTGAGCGACAGAACCGTACTCGGCGTGCGAGGTTAATGGATAAATCCTACTCGGCGCTACTCGGCTACCGCACCATGCGGTGTCGGTCTGTGGGCGACCCGAGCCCGGCGGCCCGGAGTCGTATGGTCAACCCTTCCCTGTCACTGTCCAACGGTCTCGTACTCTTCCGATCCGAGACCGTGGCGGAGGAATGCGATTCTGGCATCCGCAACGACATCAGTCGCTTGCTCTCCCCGCGCCGAAATCTCGTCTATGCCTCCAACGAGATGATCACCCACGATGGTTCCCAGCGAGCGGGGATCCATCATCGGGAAGGCCCCCGCTTCGATCCCCTCTGCGCACAGCCGAACCATTTCGAAACGGATTCTTTCGAAGACACACCATGCCGCATCACGCTCCGGCTTGGGCAATTCGCGACTGACTCGGAACAACAACGTGGTCTCAATCGGGTAGGCCGCCACCATGGTGAAGGAGCGCTGCAGAATCTCGGCGAGGCGATTGGCCGGGCCTTCCTCGGGAAGATCAGCGAGGATCCGGTCGACAATTGGAGGCAGCCGATGCTCGATGAGGGCGGCCAGAACGGCTTCCTTGTTGGGGAAGTACTCGTAGACGGTGGTCCGAGCGATACCGGCTTCGTCGGCGAGAGTGCCGATTGACGTGCCCGCAAGGCCAAGCTTTACGAACGAAACAGCCCCTG
>CBDUNF010000097.1:0-12332 GCA_965368515.1 uncultured bacterium | reverse complement strand
GATCCGTTTGCAGGGCTGTGAGAGCTCTCCACACCTCGGACTGGCACGTCGGCAAACGCATTGGCCGCTCCGACCGCGCCGACGAATATCGTGCGGCCATAGATGAGGTCATTGCGATAGCCGAGGACGAGAAGGTCGACATCGTCCTGCATTCCGGTGATCTCTTCGACCGTCCGATGCCGCCCGTCGAAGCGATGGATATCGCATTTTCCGGCTTGGTGCGGCTAACCGACGAGGGGCGGCGCCCCGTGGTTGTGATAGCCGGGAACCACGACTCGGGCGGGTTCTTCGAGGCCCTTGCGCCATTCCTTCGTAACCAGAACATCCATCTAGTCGGTGCGATCAAACGGCCGGATGCCGGCGGCGTCCTTGACCTCGCGACCCCCGCCGGTCGGGCGGTCGTCAGCTGCTTCCCTTTCTTGCGCGAAGGCAGGGCGTTTCACGTGTGGGATGCGATCGAGGAGCACTACAAGAAGTACGCCGATCGCCTTCGCGGCATTTCTGAAGCGTATTCGGCCTTTGCCGGCGACCTGGCAGGCAACGACGCCGTGCAGTTCTTGGTGGCGCACTTCCTTGTCGGCGGGGCGAAGGTTCACGGGCACGGCGCACCGCGCGGGGAGCGAGCGCTTCACATGGGCGAGGCGTATGCCGCCACAAGCGAGGCCATCCCACCCGGCCCGCAGTACGTCGCGCTCGGTCACATCCATGCACCGCAGCCGGTGCCGGGGGCCAAGGTTCCAGCCGAGTATGCGGGCTCGCTCCTTGAACTGGACTTCGGTGAGGCGGGCGAGGAGAAGCGTGTTGTCGTAGTCGACGTCGAGCCGGGGCTCCCAGCGACGGTTCGGTCGATCCCCCTTTCCGCGGGGACCCGGCTCATGAGGGTGCGCGGCGACTGGCAAGACCTGCTCGGTCGCGACGACATTCGCGAAAGTTACCTTGATCTCACCGTCGAAACGGCAGGACCCGATCCGGGGCTGGTTGACCGAGCCCGGGACGAATTCGGCCGGTATCTGATCCACGTGAGAGCTGACTATCCCCGGGTGGAGACCGATTCCGAGGCCAGGGCCGGCAAGACACTCGATGAGTTGTATGCGGTCTACTACCTGGAGACCGAGGGAGTCGAGGCGCCGGCCGAGCTGCTGGACGCATTCCGCGAGGTAATGGAGGAGGCGGGCTATGCGTCCTCTTGAACTCAAGATCCGCAACTTCCGGTCATACTCCGGTGAACACACATTCGACTTCAGAGATCGGACGCTGATCGGCATCGTCGGGCCGATCGGTAGCGGTAAGTCATCGATACTCGACGCGATCGTATTCTCGCTCTACGGGCGCACGCCCCGAATCCCAAATGCGACCAAGACCCTGATCAATCAACGCGCTGCTGATGCCAGCGTCGTCCTCCGGTTCGAGGTCGAAGGGGAGGTGTGGGAGGTTGCCCGCTCCATCCGAATCAAAGGCCCCAGCAAACACGCGCTGTACCACTACGCCGATCCATTGGCCGAAGCGTCAGAAACCCTCACGCTCGAGGGGGAAGTCAACGAACGGATCGTCGATCTGCTCGGTCTGGACTTCTCGGCCTTCGAGCGGTCGGTTCTACTTGCTCAAGGTCGTTTCGCTGAGTTCTTGCAAGCCCGCCCCGCCGACCGAGACCGCGTGCTCAAGGGTGTCTTTGGGCATGACCGGGTCGACCGGATGAAAGGGCTCGCCAAAGATGAACGCGATTCGGCATCCCTCGCTTTCGAGAAACTCAGTGTTCGTCTCGAGCGCATCAACGAGATCGAAGCGCGGTTGGGAGAGTCGAAGAACGAGCTCAAATCGGCACGCAAGCTCAAAGTTCGGCTGGACGAATGCGCCGCAGCGATAGCTGTTCTGGATGAGCGCGGCAAAGAGGCCAAGGCTGGCATGGATACGGTCGCAAAGCGGCTCGAGGTGCTGGATCAGCACGCCGATCGTCTGCCAGATCAGCTGATATCGGCCCGTGTCATCGCCGAGGCGAGCACGGCCGAAAAGAGAAGAGCAGACCTTGCCGCGGCGATGGAGAAGGCCCAGCTAGACGTTCAGCATTCGGAACAGGCGTGGCAGGAGGCGAATCAGTCCGGTGAGCTAGAGCTGCTGGAGCGAGCATCGGGCCTATTGGCTGCCGCCGAACCTCAGCTGAAAGCGGTGGTCGAAGCCGATCGTCGCATCGCGGCTGCGGAAGCGCTGCTGGCCAAAGCGCAGGATGCGGAGTCGGCCAAGCGGGAGCGTCTTGATGCCGCCAGACATGTTCTCGACGGTTCCTTGGGCCGTGCGGCCGAGGCTGCCAAGATTCTCGAGGACGCGACAGAGGCCTTCGACCGTGGCCGTCATGCAGACATGGCAGCCACCCTGCGATCAGGTCTTACTATCACCGAACCCTGCCCCGTATGCGATCAGGTGGTCCATGACCTGCCTCCTGCGGTAGGGGGCTCCCACCTCGACGAGCTCGAACGTGTCTTGGCGGCAGCGCAACGCACGAAGGCTGAGGTCGACAAAACCCACACCGCCGCCCTCACTGCGGTTGAGGGGGCGCGCGAGCAATTGCAGGCTGCGGCTGATCGTGTCGCAGCCGCGGAAGCCCAGTTGCGGGGAAGCCGGGAGGATGCGGTGCGGGTCCGTGGCGATCTCGAGGAGACCACCATCCGTCTCGACAAGATCCTCGGTCCGGGCGATCCGAAGGAGGTCCTGGAAAAGCGCCGGAGTGCGTTCGATGCCCTCGTGGCCCAGCGTGATGCGGCCCAGCGGCGTGCCGATCAAGTTCGTAGCGAACACGACCAGGCAATCCGTGATGAGCAAGAGTCCGCCAAGGTTCTCCAGGATCTTGGAATGCAGCTTGCTGACCTTGCCGCCAGGCTCGGTGTCGATCACGACATCGGCGATGACGCCGAGTCGCTGGGCCGTTCCCTCGAACATCTGCGCGACAGCTGGTCGCGAGTGACCTCCGAGTTGCGGGAGCAATTGGCTGCTGCCGAAGCTGAAACAGAGAGGGTTGCCGTCGATCGAGCCAAGCTACTGGCCGAGGTAGAGGTAACCGGCGAGATTGCTGGCGCCATTGCGGTTGCTGCCGATCGCATCGATCGCCTGGAGAAGTTGATCGAGACCGACATGGCGGAACTCGAGCAGTCCGAGGACCTGATAGCGGAGCGGATTCGACTCGAGCATCGAGTCAAACTGTTCAGTCGGATCAACAGCGACCTGACTGATTCGCGGTTCGTTCGATTTCTGCTGGATGATGAACGTGCTCGGCTGGCCGACCTCGGCAGCGAACACTTTCAACGTCTCTCGGCGGGCCGCTATCGCTTTGCAGACGACCAGTTTGCAATTGTTGATCTCACCGCCGCCGATGGGGTGCGGCGTGCCGACAGCCTGTCCGGTGGGGAGACTTTTCTGGCCTCGCTCGGTCTGGCGCTCGCACTCGCCGAGATGGTCGCCGGCACGGGCGGCCGACTCGACGCCTTCTTCTTGGACGAGGGTTTTGGCACGCTCGATCCCGAGCACCTCGACCTTGCGATGGAAGGTATCGAGATGTTGATCGCGGACCAGTCGAACCGTCTCGTCGTGATTGTCAGCCATGTTCCAGAGCTGCGTGATCGCATCGAAGATCTCATCGTGCTCGAACGAAATCCGGCGACGGGAGACACCAGGGCGATTGCAGGATCGGGGGAGAATCCGTCGCCAGATGGGGTCTAGGCCTCTACTATGCCGCCGATGCAGCGATTCGATCTACCCATCATTATCCAAGGCGGCATGGGTGTTGCCGTATCCGACTGGCGGTTGGCCAAGTCGGTGTCACGTCTCGGACAGATGGGAGTCGTCTCCGGGACTGCACTCGATCTGGTGCTAGTTCGTCGGCTTCAATCCGGCGACATCGGTGGACACATTCGACGGGCCGCTGCCCATTTTCCCGTTCCCGATGTCGTCAAGCGCGTCTTTGACAAGTATTTCATCGCGGGTGGGCGACAGCTCAAAGAGCGTTTCAAGAGCCACCCAATGGGCAAGCTCCGGCCCTCTCGCAACCTTCTCGACCTGCAGGTTCTGTCCAACTTCGTCGAGGTGTTTCTCGCCAAGGAGGGGCATGACGGTCTCGTAGGGATCAACCTGCTCACCAAGGTCCAAGCTCCGACGATTCCATCTCTTTATGGTGCGATGTTGGCCGGTGTCGATGCGGTCTTGATGGGAGCGGGCATCCCCAAGGAGATTCCCGGGGTGCTCGACAAGCTTGCGGCCGGCTTGCCGGCCAGATTGAAGCTCGACGTCAAAGGCGCCAAGAGTGACAAGCCCTTCTGGCTGCGGTTTGACCCCGCTGAGTACTGGGGCGGTGAAGCCATAGCGGTCAAACGTCCTAAGTTCTTCCCGATCATCTCGTCCGCGGTACTGGCCACCATGTTGTCGAAGAAGGCGACCGGGCGTGTTGATGGGTTCATCGTCGAGGGACCAACAGCCGGAGGACACAACGCCCCGCCGCGCGGCAAGCTGAAGCTGAGCGAGGGAGGAGAACCGGTCTACGGCGATCGGGATGTCGCCGATCTAGACGCAATTGCGGCTGTCGGGCTTCCGTTCTGGTTGGCCGGTTCGTATGCCGAGCCCGAGCGTGTTGTCGAGGCGCTCGATGCGGGAGCCGCCGGGGTGCAGGTCGGCACCGCGTTCGCATACGCAGAAGAGTCCGGATTCTCTGCGGACATCAAGGCGAAAGTCATCGCCCGAAGCAGAGCGGGTGAGGCGGAAATCTACACGGACCCACTTGCGTCGCCGACAGGGTTCCCTTTCAAGGTTGTTTCTGTTGAGGACTCGATGTCGGAACAGAACGTCTACGAAAAGCGTGAACGGGTATGTGACCTCGGCTACTTGCGGACACCGTATGTCATCGAGGATGAGAAGATCGGCTGGCGATGTGCGTCGGAGCCTGTTCAGGATTTTGTCCGGAAGGGTGGCGTCGAGGCCGAGACGGTTGGCAGGAAGTGCGTCTGCAACGCGCTGATGGCGAGTATCGACCTCGGTCAAACGCAGAAGAACGGCGAGCGTGAATTGCCGCTGGTCACCTCCGGCGACGATGTGACCAGGGTTGCGCGGTTTCTCAAGCCCGGTGCCGATACCTACAGCGCCGCGGATGTTGTCGACTACCTGCTGCGTGACGTCACAACCGGATAGGCCGCCGTTAGAGTCGCCGCATGGCTCCTCTGTCCGGGATACGCGTTGTCGAACTGGCCGGTCTTGGCCCGGGTCCGTTCGCGGCGATGCTGCTGGGTGACCTTGGTGCCGAAGTCATCCGCGTTGACCGCCCCAATGGGGGAGGTTCGCTCGGGTTGGATCAGGTGACCTGCCGCAATCGCACCTCCATCGGCGTGAACCTCAAGAACCCCGCCGGAGTTGAGGTCCTACTCGAATTGGCAGCGACCGCCGACGTTCTCATCGAAGGTATGCGTCCAGGTGTTATCGAGCGGTTGGGGCTAGGTCCCGATGCCTGTCTCGACCGCAACCCACGGCTGATATACGCCCGGATGACGGGATGGGGGCAGACCGGCCCGCTCCGGGACCGAGCGGGCCACGACATCAACTACATCGCCCTCTCCGGTGCTCTTGATTCCATCGGTTCGGTGGGCAGCAAGCCGACCCTGCCGCTGAACCTCGTCGGTGACTTCGGCGGGGGATCGCTCTATCTGATCATGGGCGTGCTGGCGGCGCTGGTCGAACGCTCCGCTTCCGGCCTGGGCCAGGTGATCGATGTTGCGATGGTCGATGGGGCGGCCTCGTTGATGACGATGTTCTACGAGTTCAAGGCACGTGGACTCTGGGCTGGGCAACGTGGGGACAACCTCCTCGACGGGGGTGCGCCCTTCTACGACACGTATGAGACCGCCGACGGGGGCTGGATGGCCGTGGGAGCTCTGGAGCCGCGATTCTTCGCCGAGTTGATCGACCGGTTGGGGTTGGATTTCGCAGTAACGGACCAATACAACCGTGCGAGATGGCCGGAGCTACGCCAGATGCTGGCCGACGCGTTCCGTTCGCAGGAGCGCCACGAGTGGGAAGCGCTGTTCATCAAGAGTGATGCGTGCGTCTGGCCGGTGCTACCGATGGACGAGGCACCCGGCCATCCGCTCAATGCATCGCGAGAGGTGTTCGTAGACGTCGGTGGCGTTGTGCAACCGGCACCCGCTCCGAGGTTCAGCAGAACTCGTCTCGGACCACCGTCGCCACCCCCGGCGCCCGGAGCGGACACAGTGTCGATTCTCGAGCGGATCGGTGTCGATTCGGACCGTATCGACGCCTTGTTCGACACCCGCGCCGTGTTCTAGGCCGGCGGCGATTAGACGCCCGTTTTCGTCGTTAGCATGACGACAAAGGAGGCCTCCATGTCATACACACTGATCAGGGGCGGCACCGTTGTCACGGCGACCGAAACGATGCGAGCCGACGTGCTCATCGAGGGCGAGAAGGTGGTCGCGCTCTTGGGCGAGTCCGCTCCGGTACCCGAGGTCGATCGCCTGATTGACGCTGCAGATCGTCTTGTCTTCCCCGGTTCAGTGGATGCACACACTCACATGGAGATCCCCTTTGGGGCGGCCACATCCAAGGACACATTCGAGACCGGAACCCGTGCCGCTGCCTGGGGCGGCACTACAACCATCATCGACTTTCCTATTCAGATGAAGGGTGACTCTCTAATCGGGAGCTTCGAGACCACGATGGCAAAAGCGGCGGGGAGCTCTGCGATTGACTTTGGCTTCCATCAGATAGTCGGCGACGTCAACGATCAATCGCTTTCTGAGTTGGATGCAGTCTTCGACGAGGGAGTGACCTCGTACAAGCTATTCACCGCCTATCCGGGTGTCTACTACTCGACTGATGCCGAGATCATGCGTGTCATGCAGTGGGCGTCGGGCAACGGATCGACCGTACTCATGCACGCTGAGAATGGGTCGGCCATTGATCTCCTGCGCGAGCAGGCGGTCGCTCGCGGCGATACCGAACCGTATGCCCATGCGGCCACGCGGCCGGCAGAGATGGAAGGCGAGGCCGCCCATCGCACCATCCTCCTCGCGGAGATGACGGGCGCTCCGCTCTACATCGTGCACATCAGCGCCAAGCAGGTGGTTGCCGAGATTGCGGCGGCTCGGGCTCGCGGCGCCAACGTCTTTGGTGAAACTTGCCCGCAGTACCTGTTTCTCGAACTCTCGATGCTTGATCAGGGTTTCGAGGGCGCCAAGTTCGTCTGCTCGCCACCTTTGCGCGACCCCGAGGAGGGTCATCAAGACGCACTGTGGCGGGCTCTCGCCAACGACGACTTGCAGGTGATTGCCACCGATCACTGCCCGTTTGATTTCCATGGACAAAAGACACTTGGCCGCAACGATTTCACCCAGATTCCCAATGGGCTTCCTGTGGTGGAGCACCGGTTCCCCTTGATGATCCATGCCGCCCTCGCCGACAACCGGTTCTCCCTCAACAGGATGGTCGAGATCTCATCGACGGCGCCAGCCAAGATGTTCGGGCTTTATCCGCAGAAGGGCACCATTGCGGTCGGCTCCGATGCCGATATCGCAATTGTCGATCCGGCAGGCTCAGACGTGCTGTCCGCAGGAACGCATCACATGAACGTTGACTACTCATGCTTCGAGGGTATGGAGCTCACGGGTAAGGTCGAAACGGTGATGTCGCGAGGTCGTGTGATTGTTGAGGGCGGCAAGTTCCACGGTGATCGCACACATGGTCGCTACCTGAAGCGCGGCCTCAACCAGTTGGTGCGCTAGTTGATTCGAATGGACGGATTCAAGTATTTGCCCCCGTTCTGTCGATAGCAGACAGTGCATGCTGAGGACCAGGACGAGAGGGCCAAATTCGTGGCCAGTATTGCCAAGAGCGTAGAGGCAGGAACGTATCGAGTGGCGGCGGAGGATATCGCCGCCGCCATCATGTCCGGGCCGTTCGTCGCCTACCTACGTCGCCTACCGCTAGTCGATCGACGACGCCCTGCCGATTCGTCCCAGCGCCACGACGATCACTAGGGCCGCAACTGCCAGCGCGGCGACAATCAGCAGGTTGTTGTCTGGAGCGGCGAGCGCAGTGCTGTCGAGACCGTCGGGCCATGGCCATAGCACCCGCAGAGAACCCGCCATGAGTCCGATCAACGCCGAGACCACTACGTCGTGATGATGGGCGAGCGCCCAACTCAGGAGCTGTGAGAACAATGCCAGCCCCACCGTCATGCCGGCGATGAGGACAAGCAAAGTGACGAGAGACCGATCGTTGACTGCTTCGAGCACCGGGCTGTACATGCCCAGGATGACTAAGAGGAACGATCCGCTCACGCCGGGAAGGATCATCGCACAGATAGCGATAGCTCCTGCGCCAAAGAAAGCCCACAGCGCTGGGTCGCTGAGCTGCCCGACGGTTTCGTCGGTCGTACCCTCGCGAAGACCAAGTACCACGAACATCGCAACGGCCACGATCACGAGGACCGCGAGTGTCTTCGCAGTTCTCTCTCTAACCAGGCGCCATGCGATAACGATCGAGCCGGCGATCAGCCCCGTGAATAGTCCGGCCATTTCCTCGGGGTAGTCGTGGAGGAGATCCTCGATGACACCAGCCAGCGAGACGACTGCCAGGAGAACCCCAAGGGCCAGGGGTACGAGGAATGCCCAATCCACCTTCTTGAGCCAGTCTCGCGTCCCTACCCAATCGCCCCTCGCAAGATGGCCGAGCGCGGAGCTTCCGCTCCGGATGGAATCGACAAGACGTTCGTAGATTCCAAGGACGAGGGCGATGGTGCCGCCCGAGACGCCGGGAACGACATCAGCGGCTCCCATGAGGAAGCCGCGCAGGATATGCATAGGGGTTTTCTGGATCACGGATTGGGATTGTAGGGGTGGCACCGGCATCTCCAGTGCCACCCCTGCCGAGGTTTGGTTATGCGGCAGCGCTGATCGTTACCGTGATGGTGCCGAGGTACCCGTCTACAGCGGAGACTGGTGCACCCTGGTCGCCACCGGTATTCGGTCCTGTCTGGCGCGGCGCCTGGTTCTCGCCCTCACCGGGGGTCTCGTCAATCTCGGTACCCGCATCCCAGAGGCCAATCAGCTCCGTGATGTCGCCGCCGAGAGGTGCCCCGCCATCGAAGAGGGCGACACCGCTCGAGGGAGTGGCGAAGAACCAATCGTTGGACTGCACAAACATCGTCGCAAATGACAGGTAGTCACCGGGCACAGCTTCGAATGTGAACGCATACGTTGATCCGGGAAAGGCCGGTCCAACTTCGGTGCCGCCGTCTGGATTGGCGAATGCGCCAGAAACCGAGACCGAGGGAAGAGTTCCCAATGTCGTCACCAGTGCGCTGGGATCGCCATCCTCGGCAAGGGCTTCCAATCCCTCGCCGCGGTCAACCACGCCTTCGGCGAACAGCGTCTCCATTGAGGTATGAACGATGAAAGCTCCCGGCGCGAGCGGTGTTGCCAGCTCAGCCGAGTCTGAAGTGTTGGTGATCGTCACCGTGAACTCTGTAGGCATATGCCCGTCGGTCATTTCCTCGTCGGACATTTCCTCGTCGGACATTTCCTCGTCGGTCATTTCCTCGTCGGTCATTTCCTCGTCGGTCATTTCCTCGTCGGACATCTCTTCGTCGGTCATTTCCTCGTCGGTCATTTCCTCGTCGGTCATTTCTTCGTCGGTCATTTCTTCGTCGGTCATTTCCTCGTCGGTCATTTCCTCGTTCTGAGCAGCTACCGTTTCCGGGGCCGCAGCCGCCGGGTCGCTGTCGTCGCTCCCGCCGCAGGCCGCAAGCACCAATGCCAGCGCCAGGGCAATCGAAATCCTTCGCATTTCATTCTCCTTGGTAGGTCAGAGGGAATGATGTGCTGTCGATCTTGCCGAACCATTGCCGAGGCATTGCCGTTCGCTTAACCCGACGCCGGAGCCATCGCCTGATGAAGCCAACGGAAGCTCCTAACGATCACCGACTGCCCGACCATGCTGGCGCAGCTAGGCGGGAAGACTGAACTCGACAGCTCCGCCCGGTCCCGGCTCGGCGTGGATGGCACCTCCGAGAGCGGTGACAAAGCGGTGGGCGATCGCGAGGCCGAGGCCGGTGCCGCTGCCGTCACGGGTGCGGGCCGCGTCGGCTCGGGTGAAGCTATCGAAGGCGCGATCGACAAAGTCGGCCGGGAACCCGTCTCCGTCGTCTGTGACCCGAACGACAAGATCGTCCGGCACGCCAACTGAAACGACCACGCGGCTTGCTGAGTGGCGGATGGCGTTGTCGATGAGGTTGCGCATGACGCGTCCCAGTGCTTCCGGGGCTGTGTTTGTCGTTATGGAGCCGGGTGCTTCGAGAGCAACGTCGATGCCGAGTCGACGTGCTGTTGGTTGCAGGACCTCGATGGCCTCGTCGGCAATCTCGGTGACGTCGACCTGTTGGAGGCGCAGCTCGACCGCTCCGGCCTCGAGGCGAGCCAGTAGGAAAACGTCATCGACGAGTTGGTGGAGCGCCCCGATGTCCCGTTCCATCGATCTGAGATAGCGCTCCGGGTCGGAGGCAACACCATCCTGGAGAGCCTCGACTGCAGCCTGGAGCGACCCGAGGGGGCTGCGCAGATCATGACCGACCGCGGTGAGGAACTCGCGGCGAGCCTCATCGTCGGCTGTGCGTCTTTCCTCGGCCTGGCGCAGATCGGCAGCCATTGCGTCGAACGCTGCCGCCAACGAGCCGACTTCGTCGGCCCGACGGACATCTGTGGTGGCAGCGAAGTCGCCGGCCGCGACCTGCTGGGCGGCGGCAGCGATCTGACGCAGATCCGACGTGATAGGGCGCGACACCGCATACGCGAAGCCGAACGAGGCCACCAACCCGAATCCGAGGACGACGAGGAGCAATTGCAAGTCGTGTGATGAGAAGAACATCTCTTGGGCTGCGACGACGGCAGTGCCGGCAACAATCAGAAATGAGGTCATCCCGACCGCGACTATCGAGAATCGGATCGACCGGGCCCGCTCTGACCAGCGTGGTAGGAGGTAGACCGCAAGGGCGGCAACGCCGGCGAGGGTGAGGAACACTGCGGCTAGCCGGTTCCTCTCGGCAGCGGACGGACTCATTGTGATTTCGAATAGCCATAGAGCGAATAGGACTGCGGCGGGCAGCCAGAGGAATGCTTTGTATCTCATGGCTCGAACCGATAGCCGACGCCCCACACGGTTGTGATCCAGCGGGGGTTCTCCTGGTCACTTTCGAGCTTGCGTCGGAGACGGCGGACATGAACAGTCACGGTCGACGGGTCTTGCCAGTCGGCGGAGGAATCCCAGACCTGCTCGAGCAGTTGGCTACGCGAGAAGACCTGGCGAGGGGAACTCGCCAAGAAGGCAAGGAGATCGAACTCCTTGGGAGTCATCTCGATATCGTTGCCATCGAGCGTCACGGTGCGAGCTTGCTCATCGATACTCAGCGAGTCGAACTCGAGGACCTGCGCTGTTTTGGCTGTTGGCGCAGAGCGGCGGAGGACAGAACGTACCCTGGCAACCAGTTCCCGGGGAGAGAACGGCTTGACGACGTAGTCGTCGGCCCCGAGTTCTAGACCAAGGACCCGGTCGGTCTCGTCGGTTCGAGCCGTGAGCAGGATTACCGGGATGTCTCCGCTGCGCCGCAGTTCGGTGAGCACAGAGAAGCCGTCGACTTCCGGGAGCATGACGTCGAGAACGACTAGGTCCGGAGGGGTCTCTCGGATGTGCTTGAGTGCGGCCCGACCGTCGCTGGCTTCGTCAACACGAAAACCCTCGCGCTCGAGGTAGGCCACGACAACTTCGCGAACCATAGGTTCATCGTCGACCACGAGTACCTGTTCGGTGTCATTCATTGTGAGGATCATATGACATCCAACCTGGCGGATAGGCGTTTCTGCCCCAGTTCCCCGATTGTTCACAACTAGTCCCTCGAATCTCGTCAGTCCCGAACTAACCTCCGCCGCCATGTCGCATCGAGATCGTTGGTCCTCCCAAGACATCGTCGCAGCCGACACCGCGGCACGAGCGTATGCCAAGGTGGTGGTCACCCGTGGCCTCGAGCTAGTTCATCGCCCATCGCGTGTTTCCGGCACCGTGACGGCGTTTACCGAGGGCCAGCGGGTAGTCCTGTGTGACCAAGACGGCAACCTTCACGAGTTCAAGCCCCATGCCGGTGTCCTGCTCTACCGAGGTAAGCCGGTCGAGTTGATTGCGGGGGAGTGGAAGAGCGACGCCGCCATCGGGCTCACTGCGTCAGGATCGTTCGACGGCGGGCCGATGCGGGCGCAGGTAGCCAAGGCAAGTCGTATCTGGGTCGAGGGAATCCA